>JBCDIS010000091.1:0-29117 GCA_038748685.1 Acidobacteriota bacterium
GCAAGCTATTCCTGGTGGGGGACCCCAAGCAGTCCATCTACCGCTTCCGCCGGGCCGACGTCGTCCTCTACCAGCGCCTCCAGGCCCGCCTTACCGCGGCGGGGGCAGGTCTGGTGCAGCTCGGCCGCAGCTTCCGCGCCACCGCCCCCCTCCAGGAGGCCGTCAACGCCGCCTTCGCCGGGGCCTTCGCCGAAGACACCGGCGCCGGCCAGCCCGACTATGTGGCCCTCGAAGGGGGCCGGGACCCGGAGCCGGGGCAGCCCTCCCTGGTGGCCCTGCCGGTGCCCGAGCCCTTCGGCTATTGGGGCAGGCCCACCGGGCGGCAGATCGAGGCGTCCCTGCCGGAGGCCGCCGCCGCCTACCTCGATTGGATGGTGCGGGAGAGCGGCTGGACCGTGGACGACCCGGAGAACCCCGGCGCCCGGGTTCCGATCCGGTGGCGTCACGTCTGCATCCTGTTCCGCCGCTTCCAATCCTTCGGTCGGGACGTTTCCGACCCCTACCTCCGGGAGCTCGAAGCCCGGGAGGTGCCCCATCTCCTGGTGGGTGGCCGGTCCCTGCACCAACGGGAGGAGCTGGAAACCCTCCGAGTCGCCCTGGCGGCGGTGGAATGGCCCGACGACGCCCTTTCCGTCTACGGCACCCTGCGGGGGGACCTCTTCGGCCTCACCGACGGTCAGCTTCTGCGGTTCCGCGCCCGGGCCGGCCACCTCGACCCCTTCCGCCGTCGTCCAGGCGACCTGGCGGACGACTTCTCCCCCGTCGCCGAGGCCTTGGACCTGCTGGCTGATCTGCACCGCCGGCGCAACGACGTCCCCATCGCCCACACCCTGCACCGCCTGCTGGAGACCACCCGCGCCCACGCCGGCTTCGCCCTGCGCCACTCCGGCAACCAGGTCCTCGCCAACGTCCAGCGGCTGGCGGACATGGCCCGGGCCTTCGAGGTGGGGGGCGGGCTGTCGTTCCGCGGCTTCGTCGAGCGGCTCGACGCCGAAGCGGAGCACCCCACCGCCAAGCACACCCCGGCCCTCGAAGAGGGGGCCGAAGGGGTGAGGCTGATGACGGTCCACGCCGCCAAGGGCCTGGAGTTCCCCGTCGTCCTCCTGGCGGACCCCACCTGCAACCTCGGCGTCCGGGAGCCCTGGCGCACCTTCGACGGCGAGCGTCGCCTGGCGGCTACTAAAATCCTCGGCTGCCCCCCCCAGGAGCTTCTGGAGGCCCGGGACCTGGAGCTGGAACGGGACCGGGCGGAGGCGGTCCGCCTCACCTACGTGGCCGCGACCCGGGCCCGGGAGCTGCTGGTGGTGCCGGCGGTGGGCACCGGCCCGTGGAGAGGCGGCTGGCTCGAACCCCTCTACGGCGCCGTCTACCCCCCCTCCGCCGCCTACCGCCGCGCCGAGCCCGCCCCCGGCTGCCCCGCCATGGGGGAGACCACCGTCCTCCAGCCGCCGCGGGATCCGCGGGTCGACGTCCCCATCCGCCCCGGCCTGCACCGGCCGAAGGAAGGGACCCACGGCGTCGTCTGGTGGGATCCCGCCCTGCTGCGCCTCAAGGTGGCAGGAAAGTTCGGCCTCATCAAGGAGCGGGTCCTGCGCCCCGACCCCGAAGGCGACGCCGACGCCCGCGGCCTCGACGCCTACGTCGACTGGCTCGACCGCCGCGATCAGGCCGTCGAAGCTGGGCAGGTCGCCAGCGCCGAGGTGGCCACCGTCACCGACTTCGAACAGGCGCCGCCGGAACCGGCGGTGGAGGTCACGGTGGAGATCTTGGGCCGCCCCCCCGGTCGCCCCGCCGGCAGGCGCTTCGGCACCCTCGTCCACGCCATCCTCGGCGACATCGACCTTGCCGCCGACACCGAGACCGTCCGCGACCTGGCCCACCTCCACGGCCGCATGGCCAGCGCCCCCGAAGCCGAGATCGACGCCGCCGCCGAGGCCGTCGACGCCGCCCTCCGCCACCCCCTCCTACAAAAGGCCGCCAAGGCCGAAGACCTGTGGCGGGAGACCCCCTTCCAGCTCGTCCTAGACGGGGGCCTAAGGCTCGAAGGCACCTTCGACCTGGCCTTCGGCGACGGCGACACCTGGACCGTCGTCGACTTCAAAACCGACGCCGGCCTAGGCGAAGCCACCCACCTGGACCGCTATCGCCGTCAGGTGGCCTGGTACGCCCACGCCCTGAGGGAGCTCACCGGTCGACCGGCGGAGGCGGTGTTGCTGGGGGTTTAGGAAGCTCAACGCTTAAGGATGTTAATCATCTGACACCTGCTATGCCAGATCCCGTTCATAGCGCCCCACAACGGCCTCGAGACCGACTTCGGCAAGAACCTCGCTGGAGCAATTCCAAGACAACTTGGTATTCGAAAGCCAAGCACCTCGTAAATCCCTTCGGAAGGAGAGACCTGCACCCCGATCCTCCGATCGGGGTGCAGGTACCATTTCTTTCAAAGCTATCCTTCAGTTGGCCCCGCCTCGACTACCTTTACGTATTTGTCGAGAGCGTAGTCCCACGCCCCGTAGGCTACCCAATAGCCCGACCCCCAAGTCTCATCCGTCTTTAGGCTCGTTGAACTCTCGACATAGAAATAGGTGAGGTAGCCTTGATTCGGATCTGATCCGGGCTGCTCTGGGTATAGGGCCACGAAGTCGTACTTGCCCACCGGAGCAGATGTGTCTCCCTCAATCCTCACCTTGCCAAGATCCTCCTTCGCCCTAACCCAGTAGGTCGCATCCGCTGAGTTGTAGATGGACTTCTCAGCAGACCTACCCTGCGACCCTACCATCTCAGAGTTCAAATCTTTCGGTTCTGGCTTCTTAGACATTCTCCACTCCTTGTATTGTTGCTAACTATATCTTCGCTCTTCAGCCAAAGGCTTCAGAGCCCACTGCTCGTCTTCGATAAGACGGCAATCTATGACCTGCCGTAACGAATGGTTCAAATATTCTCTAAACCTGACCCAATTACGACGCCATCACAGGTACTGCAACCCTGGAAACGGGCCGGAAATCTATCTCTTAAAGGAGGCTGTCGACCCGTCCTTAGAAATACAAGTCCGGCCTATCATGTGCTCTCCTGTGTCAAGACCGACCACATATTCCTGCATCTCGACAATAAGGTCTTGAGGATCAAGACTAGTGACTCTCAGGATCTCGCTATCGATAGCGTCGGCACTCCGCCCTGTCGCTACAGGCCTTGTCCCAGCCTCATTCTTAATCAAAACGTCAATCATTCTCTTCTTCCTCCTCGGACCTCAATGATTAATAGTCACCAAGACTAAACAGCAGGAATCATGCCAAGCCTGTCCGCCAACTAGGGCCAGCGAGGTGATTCTTCCGAGGAATCGGGTGGAAACCATGAATCTACTCAATGTGTTTTGGATACGTTACTGATGCGATGGCTCTATAGAACCTACGGGCCCCGCATGGTTCGAACCAGCCCGGATGGCTCGAACCATCTTGCGAGCTGCTTAGTAATAACTATTTTTCACCGACTGTGCGGACGCTCGCTGAGACGCCTTCCCCTCGTCGCCCTGGCGGGTTGGCCCCCCATCGCCTCTAGGCCTTCACCGAACCGCCCCCCAGTCGCCCCGTCGGCCGGCGCTTCGGCATCCTGACCACGCTGTCCTCAGCGACGCCGACATCGATGTCGACACCGCGGAGGTCCGCGCCCTCGCCGGTACGCCCAAGCCCTGAGTCAGCTCACCGGTCGGCCGGCGGAGGCGGTGCTGCTGGGGATCTAGTCAGGGCTTCGAAAGTAGCCCGCCGCGTGGAGGGAGTCGATCAGCGTTTCCTCCTGCGGCCCCCAACCCGTCGCCCCCCGGGTCCACTCGCTGGATGCGGGGACGTCGAGCCCGGCGAACATCGCCAGCCAGCCGAAATGCTCTTCGGCTCGATGACCTGGGATGCTCTCGGTGGGTACGCCCACCCCGCGGCCGATGGCTTCGGCGATCGCTCGGAAGGGGATCCCGTTCTCCGCCACCGCGTGGTACCGGACGCCGGGTCGAGGCTCTTCGACGGCAACGCAGAAGAGCCGGGCCGCGTCGTCGCGGTGGACCGCGGGCCAGCGGTTCGCCCCCTCGCCGAGGTAGGCGGAAAGCCCGCGCTCCCTTGCCAGGTTGATCAACGCGGGGACGAAGGCGGTGTCGCCGGCCCCGTGAACGGTCGGTGGGAGGCGAACGACGGCCGCCCGGACACCTATCCCAGCGAAGGCCAGGAAGGCTTCCGAAGCGCTGCGCGGAACGTCCGCCGCGGCGAGATCGTGCTCGGTGGCGGCGTCCTGCGTAGCAGTGACGACGGTCCCGGAGGCCGCGACGAGCGGCTTGTCCGTACCTTCCAGGGCCGCCGCCATCGCGCCGAGCAGACGGCCGTCGGCCTGGCAGTTCTCCAAGTACCGGGAGAAGTCGTGGTTGAAGGCCGTGTGGATGACCGCGTCCACCTGGCCCAGTGCGCCCGTGATGCTTTCGGGCTCGGCGATGTCACCGAGATGCACACCGCACCCCGCTGCGCGTAGCGAGCTCGCCGCGCGCTCGCTTCGCGCCAAACCGAGGACGTCATGACCGCGGCGGCGCAATTCCCGGGTGATCGCCGAACCGATGAATCCCGTGGCGCCTGTTACGAATACCTGCATGGAGGACCTCCAAGAGTTGTTGGAGGCGTGAGTTTGTTCCACACTCGAATACTGTTAAAGCTAAAGATTTATACTGGTAAAACTACTACCTGGACCGAGAGATCATGAGCGAGAAAAATCGCCTCGGCGCCTTCTTGCGGGATCGCCGGAAGCGGCTAGATCCCGCGGCCTTCGGATTTTCGGGCCGGCGCCGTACTCCGGGTCTTCGGCGGGAGGAAGTCGCCCAAAGGGCCGACATCAGCACGACCTGGTACACGTGGCTCGAACAGGGCCGCGGCGGCCCACCCTCACCGCGGGTGCTCGACGGCCTGGCCGAAGCGCTGCTCCTCACCGACGCCGAGCGCGAGCACCTCTTCCTGATCGGCCTCGGGCGCCCCCCCAAGGTGCAGTCCGCCTCGCCGGGCAGGATCACCCCTAGGCTCCAGAGGTTCCTCGACGCCCTGCCCCTCGTTCCGGCCATCGTCACGACCCCGCACTGGGACGTCGTCGCCTGGAACCGTGCGGCCCGCCTCACACTGACCGACTACCCCGCGCTCTCGCCGGACGCGCGGAACATCATGCGCAGAGTGTTCCTGGACGTCGAGACCCGCGCCGCCCAGGAGGATTGGGAAGGCGTCGCCCGTTACCTCGTGGCCACCTTCCGCGCAGAGACGGCCCGCGTCGGTGAGGATGATCGCGCCAAGAAGTTGCTCGCAGAGCTCTCCGCAAACGCTGATTTCGCAGCAATGTGGGCGGAAAACGACGTACGGTCGACAGGAGAAGGCGTCAAGAGGATACTGCACCCAATCGCGGGACCCATCGCCCTCGAGTTCTCGTCGTTCTCCGTCGACGGCCGTCCCGACCTCAAGCTGCTGACCTACCGCCCAGCCGAAGAGGGTGACCTGGAAGCAGTGCGACGTCTTTGCGAGCCCTGACCCCACCCCGCATCGACAACGCCGATCCCATACCCTGGATCAGAGTCCTCGGAGTCGTCGACCGGCGGGACCGGGTCGAGGCCATCCCAGTCCAGTCGGGCGACCAGATCGACTTCCAAATTGGGGTTGGTTCTGCCACGCTTCCCCGCGGCGGCGGCCCTCCTGTCGTGGTGACGACCTCGTACTGTGCGGGGTCGACCTTGGCGGCGGCGGCCCCGTGGAGGCCTCCATCCCGGCCGTCGACGGCAAGGGGATCACGGAGCCTCGGGATGTCTACGGATCTGCACAGAGAGCGGAGATATGGCCAGGAAATCTAGACAAGCATCGGTCGACTCAGGCACCAAGGTTCCGGTTGTCATCATCAACGGGTTCCTCGGCTCGGGAAAGACCACCCTTTTGAGGTGCCTTCTTGCGCAGTCTAGCCAGGAAAATCTTTCCGTTAGCGTTGTCGTCAACGACATGAGCGAGCTCGACGTCGACGGTGAGCTGGTCGCCAGCACCGATGCCTTTGGGAAAGAGGGCTCCAACTTTATATCGATTCACAACTGCGTTCTGAGCAGCAAGAAGGGAATAGCGAGGCTCCGCCGGGCACTGGCGGATCTGCTGTCGGATCAACGGCCGGACTTGATCATCATCGAGACCTCGGGAAGTTGTCACCCGATGCCTCTCATAGAATTCTTTCGTTCGCGATCGGACTTCAACCTTACCGGTGTGCTTGCACTTGTGGACACCGCGATGCTCGCCCAAGACTACCACTACGGCCAGCAGCTCTTACCCATCATGCAGCGCAATTTTCAGGCCCAGAGACGAGACACGACCAACCTGCTGGTGGAACAGATCATGTTCTGCAGTCACCTGGTCTTGACCAAGGCGGATCGGATTGAAGAAGGCAAGCTCCAGAGCATCGCGGAGTCTATTCATTCCATCAACCCCCTGGTCTCCGTGCTCTCTGTGCTCTGGGGAAGACTCCCGATCGGCCAAATCTTGGACATGCCCGGCTATGACTATTTCA
Source organism: Acidobacteriota bacterium (assembly GCA_038748685.1). Taxonomy (GTDB): domain Bacteria; phylum Acidobacteriota; class Thermoanaerobaculia; order Multivoradales; family J023; genus JAUIJL01. The sequence continues at coordinate 6,550 of JBCDIS010000091.1, forward strand.
GGGTGGCTCAACTGGTCAAAGAGCTGAAACCGGTGCTGAAGTCGGAATCCCGCAATGAGCGCCCGTATGACTTGGCGACGAGGGTCATCAAAGATGACCGCCCGTTTCATCCTCAGCGCCTATGGGAAACCTACCGTCACCAGCTGGGTCAGCAAATCTACCGTAGCAAGGGTTTTTTCTGGCTTGCGAGCCGCGACAAAGTATCACTACTTTGGAGTCAGGCCGCCGGGTCTATCAGCTTAGAGCTCATGGGATTCTGGCGGGCGGGGGTGGTTGAAGACGAGGATAGCGGCCTTTCCGAATCAGAGATGGAGCTCCTGAAAGAAAGGCTAGCGAAGGAGCCGGGACGTTTCGGCGATCGCCACTGCCACCTCACGGTCATTGGGGACAAGACCCATATTGATGTCTTTGTCGAGTCGATCGAACGCTGTTTTCTAACGGACGAGGAGATTGTGCATTGGCAGGCTGGCGGGCAGTTCTCGGATCCCTGGCCCAAGACCATGAAGAAGATGACGGGCTAGGAGCTTCTTCGCGGTTCGAAAAGGCGCAGGGACCCTCGGGAGAGAGTGGACGCCGGCGATCCGCCCCGCGGCAGAAGGCGCGAAACTCTTTGGGATGCAGGGGCGTTTCGCCGCCCTGCGGTTCCCTGAGGTTTTTTCTCCGACCCTGAAGGGATCCGCTATCGAACGTCGTGGACCTGGATGGAGCGGCCGAATCCACGGCCGCCTCGTCCCGAGGTAGATCACGATGCTCGATGCGACTCCCCGCCGCTCGCCCGTCCGCCCGTTGGTCCGCAGATTGGTCCGCAGATTGGTCCGCAGCTTCGCCTGCGCCCTCTTCGTCCTCCTGCTGGCCACCGCCGCCCACGCCGGCCCCGACGGCGACATCGATTTCAGCTTCGGCACAGGCGGCGTCGTCGAGGTGGCGGTGGACCTGGTGGCCGGCGGCGACGACCTGGCCGAAGCCACCGTCGTCCAGCCCGACGGCAAGGTCCTGGTGCTCGCCACCGTCGAGGACGTCGGCGGCTACACCGACTGCGCCGTGGTCCGCCTGGAGCCGGGGGGAACCCTCGACGGCTCCTTCGGCGGCGGCGGCATCGCCATCTTCTCCTTCGGCGCCCCCGGTACGGCGGACGACTGCCGCGGCCTGGCGATCCACCGCCCCTCCGGCCGGATCGTGGTGGCGGGGACCTCAGGCAACCTCGGCAGCTACGACGCCGCCGTCGCCCGCCTGCTGCCCAACGGCACCCTCGACGGCTCCTTCGGCACCGGCGGGCGCACGACGGTGGACCTCGGGTCCGACGAGGAGCTCTTCGCCGTCACCGTCCACCCCGACGGACGGATCTTCGCCGCCGGTTCCTACCGCTACCACGTCAACGACACCGACATCCTGATGCTGGAGCTGTCGAGCGGCGGAGCCTTCACCCGCGAGTCCCGCGCATTCTTCGACCTCGGCACCACCGACTGGCACGACCGGGGCGAGGCGATCCTCCTCCACCAAGGGGGCAAGGTCGTGGTCGCCGGCACCGCCATGGACGACGCCGGCCCCCGCACCGCGGTGGTCCGCTTCCAGACCGGCGGCGGCCTTGATACGAGCTTCGGCACCGGCGGCAAGGTGGACCTGCGCCTCACCGGACTGCCCACCCGCTTCGCCGGCATCGACCGCCAGGTGGACGACAAGCTGGTGCTCGCCGGCACGGTCCTCGGCAGCACCTTCGTGGAGGTGGGGGCCACCCGCCTCCACGCCGCGGGGAACGTCGATACCACCTACGGCTTCGGCGGCCTGATCACCGCGTCCCTCGGATCGGGGCTCGACGGCATCGCCCATGGCGCCCAACTCGACGGCGCCGAGCGCCTGGTGATCTTCGGCAACAGCGACGGCGACCGCGCCTTCGCCGCCCTCCGGCTCGAGTTCACTGGCCACGTGGACGCCGGCTTCGGCAGCGCCCCCGGGGGCGGCTTCGAGGCCCTGCTGGCTCCGACGGGGCTGGCCCCCGCCACCGCCGTGGACCTCGGCCCCAACGGGGAGATCGTCCTCGCCGGCTCCCTCCTGGCCCACACCTCCGGCGACCTCGACGTCGCGGCGGTGAAGCTCCACGGCAGCGGCGGCCCCCCCGCCGACCAGCGCTGAGGGGGCCGCCCCCTTTCGCAAACACCCGTACTTTCGGACGCCCGGGGGCGACGCCCCCCGGGCGCGTCCTTTCCAGATGCCGAGTCCATGGTCACAGTACAATTCGAACGTCCCCCCGGTGCCCCCCCGTCCCGTAACGCCGACCCCGGCGGCGGGCCTGTGTGTGCAAAGACCGAGGACCCACGCGATGCAGACCATGGACAGGACCGGCCAGATCACCCACCTGCTGCGGGCCTACGGTGACGGGCAGGACGACGCCTTCGACCGCGTGGTGCCGCTGCTCTACGACGACCTCCGGTCCGTCGCCCGGGGGCAGCTCCGGCGCGGACGCCCGGGGGGAACCATGAACACCACGGGCCTGGTGCACGAGCTTTACTTGAAGCTGGTGAACCAGGACGGCGCCGGCTGGAACGACCGCCAGCACTTCCTGGCGGCGGCGGCACGGGCCATGCGGCACCTCCTGATCGACTACGCCCGGACCCGCGGGCGGGACAAGCGGGGCGGCGACCGGCAGCGGGTCGACCTCGACGCCGGGGCCGGGGATCTGGCCATCGAAGCCCAGGCGGACCTCCTCATCGCCCTCGACCGGGCCCTCGAACGGCTGGCGGCCCAGGACCCCCGCTGCGTCCAGGTTTTCGAATGCCGCTACTTCGCCGGCTTCACGGAGGAGGAGACCGCCGGAGCCCTGGGCACCTCCGTCAGCACCGTCCAGCGGAGCTGGCGGCGGGCGCGAAAGTGGCTCAAGCAGGAGTTGCGGGGGGAGGAGGGCGCCGCACCATGAGGCGGGACGATCCCCGCCGCGGCTCCAAGGCCGTCACCTGGTCCCCGGGGGAGGGGAACGGGCCCCCCGGCGAGCCTGGCCTCGGCGACGAGACCTGGCCCGACGACGAGACCCGCGTGCTCCCGAGCACCGATGCCGACTCCTTCCTCGCCCCAGGGGGCGGTATGCAAGGGCCCCTGGTGGATGAGATGCACCGGCGGGCCGCCGCCGGGGAGGGGGCGGCGCCGGGGCGGCGGGTGGGGCAGATCCGCCTCGTCCGACTCCTCGGGCACGGCGGCATGGGCACGGTCTTCGAGGGGTACGACGAGGTGCTGGAGCGGCGGGTGGCGGTCAAGACCATCCACGCCGGGCACCGCTTCAGCGCCCAGGCCAAGGCCCGCTTCCTGCGGGAGGCCCGGGTCCTCTCGAAGCTCGACCACCCCGGCATCTGCCGCATCTACAACCTCATCGAAGAGTCCGACGCCGACTACCTGGTGCTGGAGCTGATCGACGGCGCCAACCTGGCGGACGCCGCCGTCGACCTCTCGGCGGATCAAAAGCTCCACGCCGCCCTCGGCATCGCCGAGGCCCTGGCGGCCGCCCACGACGCCCAGATCGTCCATCGGGACCTCAAGCCCGAGAACGTCATGCTGACCCCCGAAGGGGAGGTGAAGGTCCTCGACTTCGGCATCTCCCGTTCCCTGGCGACGCCGGCCCAGGCGGCCCGGGAGCGGGAAAGCGGGGGCCTCCACCGCGTCGACCTGACCGCCGCCGGCAGCCTGGTGGGCACCCTGCGGTACATGAGCCCCGAGCAGGCCGCCGGCGAGACGGTCACCGTCGCCACCGACCTCTACTCCTTCGGCGTCCTCCTCCAGGAGCTGTTCACCGGCGAGGTCCCCTACGGCGACCTTGACTTCGGCACCCTCCTCGAACGGGTACAGGAGGGCCGCACCGGCCCCCTGGGGGACCTCGACCCCGAGCTGCGGCGGCTCCTCGAGCAGCTCCTCGCCCGGGATCCGGGGGCGAGGCCCGGGGCGGGGGACGTGGCCTCTGCCCTGCGCCGCATCGTCGACCGGCCGAAGCGCCGCCGCAGGCGTCGGTGGCTGGCGGCGGCGACCCTCGCCGTGGTCCTGGCGCTGGCGGCCACCGGCTGGGCCGCCCACCGGGCCGCCCGTCCGCCGGCGCTGATGACCGACGGCGGACGGGTGCTCCTGATGCCCTTCGTCAACGAAACGGGGGACCCCTCGAAATCGTGGGTGGAGCACGGCCTCGCCCGGATGGTGGCGGAGACCCTCGGCGGGGTGGACCGCCTCGATCTGGTGGGCCCGTCCGTCCTGCAGCGGACCCTCGACCAGCAGCGTTTGACGGTGGAAGCGCTGACCGATGACGACATCGACCGTTTGACCCGGGCCTTCGGCGCCGACGTCGCCATCGTCACCTCCGCCGAGGCCCGGGGGGAACGCTACGCCCTCGCCTACACCGCCCACCGCCCGGGGACGAAGCACCGGGAGCACCGGGTCCAGGCGGACGACCTGGCGGTGGCCGCCGGTGTCCTCGGCCAGCGGCTGGCCCAGCGCCTGGCCCCCGGCAGTCTGGTGGTGGAGCTTCAGGACCAGTTCTCCACCGACCCCTTCCTGAACCGCCTCTACGCCATGGGGGTCGAGCGGCTGCGGGGGGCGGGTACGGCGGCCTGCCCCTACTTCCGGGTCTGCATCGACCGCGAGCCGGGATTCGCCCGGGCCCGGGGAATGCTCGCCGAGTGCCTGAGCCAGACGGGGGCGTACCCGGAGGCGGAGGCCCTCTGGCTAGAGGTCGTCGAGCAGGCCCGCCGGCAGGGGGATCCCCACCTCGAAGCCGCCGCCCTCCTCGACCTCGGCAACCTGAAGACCAATCTCTCCCGGCTCGACGAGGCGGAGGAGGACCTGGGGCGGGCCCTCGATCTCTTCAGGCAGCAGGGGGACCGGATCTACGAGGCCGAGACCCTGGTGAGCGTTTCCGGCCTGCGGGCCTCCCGCGGTGACTGGCCCGGCGCCCAGGGGCTGGCGGAGCGGGCGGTGGCCATCCAGGAAGAGACCGAGGATCGGATCGGCCTCGCCCGCTCCCTCCACACCCTGGGGGTGACCCACTCCGAGCAGTGGAACCTCGAAGCCGCGGTGGACACCTTCGAGCGGGCCGTGGAGATCGAGCGGGAGCTGGGCATCCCCTACATGCTGGCCACCACCCTCAACAGCCTCGGCAACACCCTGCCGTACCTGGAACGTTTCGAAGAGGCGGAGGTCACCCTCCTCGAAGCCCTGACCCTCGCCCGCTCCGTCGGCAATCCGAGCCTCGAGGGGATGGTGATCTCGAACCTCGGCAATATCCTGCTGGCGACGGAGCGGCCGGCGGAGGCGGCGGAGCGCTTCGCCGAGGCCCTGGTCATCTTTGAAGAGCTCGGCCTGACGCCGCGGATAGCCTACTCGGCGATCAACCTCGCCATCGCCCTGGCCAAGACGGAGCGCTACGACGAGGGCCGCCCCCACCTCGCCACCGCCCGCGACTTCCTGCCCCCGGGGGACGTCGTCCTGGTCTTCACCGAGGGGCTCTACGCCTTCGGCGACGGCGACCCGCGGCGGGCGGTGGAGCTGCTCGAACGGGCCAAGACCCTGGCCGGGGAGGACGGCTGGGGGGAGAGCGACGAGGTCCTGCTACTGCGCTACCGCGCCGCCGCGGCCGGCGGTTGATCCGCCCACGGGCCGGGGGGACCACATCACGACGTCGATCCGGCGGCTGAAGTGCAATAGCGCCGGCGGACCCTCCACCTCGAGGCCGTGGGGAGCGAGCAGCTCGCCGGGGTGGATCGACGATGTCGCCCCCTGCAGCTGCCAGGGCCCGTGGTGGACTTCGGCCCGCAGGATCTCGCCGCCGGGGGCCTGGGCGTAGAGGCAATAGCGTTCGGTGAGCCAGTGTTCGAGGGTCCCGGGGGGCGCCAGGTAGGGCTCGGAGGTGGGGCGGTAGGTCGCTTCGAAAGTCAGCCCCGCGGGCTCCCCCCTTCGCACCGAGCGGAAGGCGACACCGTCCCTTTCGGCGATGAAGTCGATGTCGGCCCGCACGTAGGGCAGGTGAAAGAAGCGCCGGGCCGCCCACACCGCCAGGGGGTTGGTGGCGTCGAGGCTGAGGAACCACACCCCCGGTCGCCCCTCGGCGGAGACGTAAAGCCGCAGGTTGAGCTCCGGGAACGCCGAGATCCAAGGAAGGTCCGGCAGCGGGCGATGCATCACCCCCGCCATGCGGAACGGCACGACGCCGACCCACGAGGTGCCGTCGTACTCCTCGATCTCCAGCTCCGGCGGCACCAGCGGCCGGAGGACGGCGGCGTCCATGGGCCAGTGGGCGAACAGCAGGTCGCGCCACGACTGGCGCCAGGTCCAGGGACCCCGGGGCAGGGGCCAGGGCCGATGGTCGAGCTGGCGGAGCGCGGGATGGGGCAAGGGCGGATCCTCCTCATCGCCGACCCTACCGCGGTAACGTGCCACGGGGCCGTCGCCGGGTGTTCAGGAGGGATGGAATCTGGCAGGATCGCGCCTTCCCGGCGAGACCCCCATCCAAGACACCCGCATTCCCGCAGGAGATCCGATCCATGGCCACGGCCGATTCCCTGGAGCAGACGTTCGTCGACATCATCGCCAAAGAGGTGGGGGCGATGCCCCGCCAGGTGGCCGCGGCCTCGGCCCTTTTCGCCGAGAAGGCGACGGTGCCCTTCGTCGCCCGGTACCGCAAGGAAGCCACCGGCGGGCTCGACGACGGGGCCCTGGAGACGATCTTCAAGCGGCGGGACTACTTCCTGGAGCTCATGGACCGCCGCGACGCCGTCCTCGCCTCCATCGAGGAGCAGGGCAAGCTGACGCCGGAGCTGGAGGCCGCCATCCGCGGCGCCCGCGCCAAGCAGGAGCTCGAGGATCTCTACCTCCCCTACAAAAAGAAGCGCCGCACCCGTGCCCAGATCGCCCGGGAGCGGGGGCTGGAGCCCCTGGCCCAGCAGATCCTGGACGCCGCCGAGGACCCCGCCGCCGACCCCACGAGCCTGGCGACGGCCTTCGTCGACGCCGAGAAGGACGTCGCCGACACCGACGCCGCCCTCGCCGGCGCCCGGGACATCCTGGCGGAGGGTCTGGCGGAGGACGCCGAGCAGCGGGCCTCCCTGCGCCGGGCCCTGGTGAGCCAGGGTCAGTTCCAGGTCCGCGTGCTGACGGGGAAGGACACGGCCCCGGAGGCGCAGGTCTACAAGGACTACTTCGACCACGCCGAGCCGGCCCAGGACATCCCCTCCCACCGCCTGCTGGCGATCCTGCGGGGGGAGCGGGAGGGCTTCCTGCTGTCGGACCTGGCCCTCGACGACGACGCCCAGGTGGCGAGCCTCGGGCGGTCCTTCGGCGTCCCCCTCGCCACCCCCTGCGGGCGCCATCTGGCGGACTCCGCCGCCGACGGCTACAAGCGGCTGCTGCGGCCGTCGATCACCAACGAGGTGCGGTCCGAGCTGCGCCAGCGGGCGGAGGCGGAGGCCATCGCCGTCTTTCGGGACAACCTCGAAGCCCTGCTCATGCAGTCCCCCCTCGGCCTGCGGCCGGTGATGGGCCTCGACCCCGGCTACCGCACCGGCTGCAAGCTGGCGCTGGTGGACGGCACCGGCCGGGTGGTCGCCACGGATGTGATCTATCCGGTGGAGCCCCGGGCGCGGGTGGAGGAAGCCACCGCCAAGGTGGTGGAGCTGGCCCGCCGCCACGGCGTCCACGCCGTCGCCGTCGGCAACGGCACCGGCAGCCGCGAGACCGAGCTCTTCGCCCGCAAGGCGATGAAGGAGGCGGGCCTGGACCAGGTGATCGTCGCCATCGTCCCCGAGACCGGCGCCTCCGTCTACTCAGCGTCGGCGGTGGCCCGGGAAGAGCTGCCGGAGCTGGACGTCGCCCTGCGGGGGGCGGTGTCCATCGCCCGGCGGCTGCAGGATCCGCTGGCGGAGCTGGTGAAGATCGAGCCGAAGTCCATGGGGGTGGGCCAGTACCAGCACGACGTCGACCAGAAGCGTCTCTCCGGCGAGCTGGACCTGGCGGTGGAGGGGGTGGTCAACAAAGTCGGCGTCGAGCTCAACACCGCCTCGCCGTCGCTGCTGCGGCGGGTCTCCGGTCTGTCGGAACGGCTGGCCCGCAACATCGTACTCCACCGCGACCGCAAGGGGGTGTTCACGAGCCGCAAGTCCCTGCTGGAGGTCTCCGGCTTCGGACCCAAAACCTACGAGCTGGCGGCGGGCTTCCTGCGCATCCACGCCAGCGACGACCCCCTCGACCGCACCGCCGTCCACCCCGAGCGCTACGGCATCGTAGAGCGCATGGCCAAGGACATCGGCGTGTCGGTGACGGAGCTGGTGGGGGACGCCAAGCGGGTCGCCTCGGTACGCTTCGAAGACTTCCTCGACGAGGGCGCCGGCGTCGGCCGCTTCACCCTCGAAGACATCAAGTCGGAGCTGGAGCGCCCCGGCCGCGACCCCAGGCCCGAGTTCCGCGCCCCCACCTGGCGGGACGACGTCACCTCGTTGGACGACCTACAGCCCGGCATGACCCTCGAAGGGCGGGTCTCGAACGTCACCAACTTCGGCGCCTTCGTCGACATCGGCGTCAAGCGGGACGGCCTGGTCCACCTCTCAGAGCTATCGGACCGGTGGGTCGACGACCCCCGTCAGGTGGTGAAAGCGGGCCAGATCGTCAAGGTGCGGGTCACCGAGGTGGACCACGAGCGGGGTCGCATCGGCCTATCGATGCGCAGCCAGGACGGCGGCAAGGGCCGCGGTGCCGGCCAGGGCCAGGGCCGCGGGACGAATCAGGGCCGCGGGACGAGTCAAGGCCGCGGGACGAGTCAAGGCCGCGGCGGCCAGCGACCCGGCGGACCCGGCCCCAAACCCGGCGGCCCGGGGAAAGGCCGCGGCGGTCAGCGCCCGCAATCCCCCTCCAAGCCGGCGACGCTGGAGGACCTGGCCAAGAAGTTCAACCGGCGTCGCTAGGGGCGCCGGCTTTCCTGGACCGACCGCGGAGCCGTAGGGCCGACGTCATCGGATCCAGTCCCCCAGGGCGGCGAGGAACGGATCGCCGCCCCCTAGGGCGTCCGCCTTGGTGAAAGGGACGGGGAGGTCGGGGACGACGCCGCGACCTGGTGTACAGCCCCGGCTCTCGACGTGGGTGATCTCCACCAGGGACGCCATGAGCCGGACCCCCAGGTTTGGGGTGGCGAGGAGGGCCGGGATCTCGCCGACGTGGCGGGCGCAGCCGCCCCCGGTCTCGGTGCCCACCACCCGCACCTCCGGCCGCTTCGCCAGAAGCGCCACCACCATCTCCACCGCCGCCGAGTTGGTGGCGTCGTCCACCAGCACCGCCACCGGTCCTCGGTGCCGCCGCCCCTTGCCCCGCATGCGCTCCGCCAGGGGGTCGCCGTCGAAGACGTAGCGGTCGCCCCTCAGGGTGCCCGGAACGGTCTCCAGCACGTCGGGGGGTGTGAAGGGGAAGGTGACCCGGCCGCGCCACGGTTCGGGGATCCCCCGCACCCGGGTCGCGAGGCTCGTCCACTGAGCGTAGCGGCCGCGGAGCAGGTGCTCCAGGACGGCGATGCCGTGGGTGCGCAGGCCCCCCTCGTTGCCCCGCAGATCGAGGATCAGACGCGCCCGTCGATCGAGGCCGTCGAAGATGGCGTCGACGCGATTTCGGTAGCCATCCTGGTCGGGGATGCCGAAGCTCGGCAGGCGGAGGAGGTACGTCGACTCCGCCAGCCGCTCCAGCGCGGGCCACGGGGGCCCGTCGTCGGGCCGCGTCCCCCAGCGGCCAATGGAGCGACGTTCGCGGTGCAGCGCCGCCGCCGCGGCCGGGTCCACCGACTTCAGCTCCACCTCCCGCTCCTCGCCGCCTGGCAGGCGGACCCGCGCCACGTAGCGCTCCGAGGCGCCGAAGGCGAGGAGATGGAGCCCCCCGAACTTGCGCACCGCCCGGGCCCGGCGCACCGCCAGCCGCGCTTCGTCATGGGCGGGTCCGTCGATCCAGGCGAGGGACGCCAGGGCGTCCAGCACCGTCGGGATCGACCGGCCGTCGAGGGTCAGCAGCTCGGTTCCGGCCGGCAGCTCGGGGAGGCTGGCGTCGACGTAGACCCGCTCCCCCACCGCCAAGGGCAGGAGGGGAAGCAGGCGCGGGGAGACCTCTGCCCCGGGCTGGAAGGAGGGTAGGCCGAGGGCGAGGTGGAAATCGCCCACCGGAGCCAGGACCCGGCGCAGGGAGAGCCCGAGATCGATGTCGGTGGCCTCCGCGAGGGCCCCGAGACGCTCGGCTTCGGCGTCGGTCGCGGCGGCCAGGGCCTCCTTGGAAACGTGGCGATAGGGGGCGGGATGGACCGCTTCGATCCAAGCGACCGCGTCCCGCAGGTCCGCCGCGGCCGACGGCCCGTCGTCGCCGGACGGTTCGTCCACCGCCCATGACGTCGCGGCCAGGGCAAGGCCCGCCGCGAGGAGCACCGCCGTCTTCCAGGTTGGTTTCTCCGACATCAGGATCCTCGTGGTGGTGGGTCCTGACGGTAAGGGCGCCCGCCGCCCACCACTGCTCGGAAATACGGCCCCTTGGGTCCGCGGTTCTTCGGCGGCCTCACCCATCTGGAGATCGCAGAGGCCTTGGGCCTTTCCGTCGCCAACGTCGAGCGCCATCGGAGCCTGGCCAAGGGCCGTCTCGCCCTGAGGCTGGAGAGGGCACCCAAAGACGTCGGAGGACGATCAAGGCCAGTTTTTTAGTACAAATACGAGAGCTTCAACTATTGCTTTATTGACATAGTCAAACCTTTAGACTAATTTGGAGGTCCATGACGCAAACCAAAACCCAAGAAAGGACTGGCGCCAACATGCGAAAAACAGCCCCCCTGTTCTTTGTGCTCCTCCTCCTGTTCGCCCTCCCCACCCTCGGCCAGGCCACCGTCGACGACGCGCCCGCGGAGGCCCCCGAACAGACCACCGCCGTCGCCGACGTGACACCGGACACCGCCGCCGAGGCGAAGCCGGTGCAGGCGCTGGAGAATGGCGATTCCGAGATCGCCGTCCAACCCGCGGGCTTCAACTTTCCGTCCTGCTTCCAGGTCCATGGAAACCCCTGCCAGGCGGGGCAGATTGCCCGCTGCCAATGGACCCCCTACGAGCCGGACGTGTGCTTCTGTGGCTCCGGCGGCACGTTCCGCTGCGGCGGCCTTCCCTGACCCAGCGCTACCGGGGGGCCTAGGCGTCCCCCGGTCCCCCAACCCTTCAGGCCCCGCCGACCCGCAGGGCCCCGTAGACCAGCCCCGCGAAGAGGGCCGCCTCGGCGGTCCGCTGGATCAGGCCGCGGAAGGGGTTGGGGAACGCCAGGGTCACCGTCACCGCGCCGACGACGAAGCCCAGAATCTGGAAGACGGGCCCCAAGGTCTCGGACAGCACGAAGAGACTTAGCGCGCCGCCGACGTATTCCACAGCCCCCGCCAGGTTGTGGATTCCCTGGCGCCAGCTTCCGGCGGCGGGGGATCCGGGATCGCAGGGGAACAGGGCACCGCCGACATAGCCGACGGCGACGCAGGCTGCGAGGGCCCGCAGGGCCGGTGGCCACGAAGTGGAGAGGGCCGCGGCGGCGGCCAGCGCCAGGCCCACGGGCAGGAAGACGGCGAAGGCCACCTTGCCCTGGTCGCGGGCCCCCACCTCCCCGAGCTCGCTGATCGAGTGGGCGACGTGCCGGTACCCGGGCTTGCGCCGACCGAGGGCGATGATCGCGGCGCCCAGATAGAGGGCAGCTGCCAGCGCGATGGAAGCGCCCACGCGATCTACTCCCCGTCGAGGGGCCGGACGCCCTTCTGCAGGGATCCGTTCTCGGTCACGATCGTGTCCACCGTTCCCTTGCCTTCGTCGAGGGTCACCCGCACCCAGGCGAGGCCGTCGCACTCCAGGCTGGGCTTCTTGGGGGAGACGCCGGGGACGTAGGTGATGGTGCCGGTGTCCTTGAAGAACAGCCAGTAGCGGATCCGCACCCGATCGCCGAGCCGGACGGGCGTCTGCCCCCCGAAGTAGGCCACGGGGCCGTGGTCCGACGGCGGCCTTTGGTGATCGGGCCGCAGTTCTTTGACGGTCGGGCTGTAGGGGGCGATCTCGGCGCCGTCGTGCCAGAAGACCAGGACCCCCGGTTCGTCCGGCAGCAGAAACAGCTCGTCGCCGACGCCGTTGGCGGCGAAAATCAGGGCGCCGTCCGGGAGGTGGTTCGCCGGGCCTTCGTCGAACTCGATCTCCCACTGCTCGCCGTCGGGCCCCTCCAGGTGGGGGGGACGCCGCCGTAGCAGGGGGGCCAACCGCGGCGCCAGGGGATGGTCGTGGGGATCGGAAGACGGCATCGGGTCAAGTCTAGCGCGCTAGGGGCGGGCCACCGAGCTCAGGCCCCCGTCGGCGCCATTGGCCGGCGGTCCTCCACCGGTGGGCGGTCCTCCATTGGCGGGCGGTCCTCCACTGGTGGGCGGCGCTCCACAGATGGTGCCCCTTGGACTGCCTCCGCGGGCCCGGGGGGACCGCAGCTGACGGCCCCCTCCTCCGCCCCCGTGGCGGCGGCGCGGAAGGACCCGAAGAGCTCGCGCCCCATGCCGACGTGGGAGTCGGCGAGGTCGACGGTGGCGGGCAGCCGGCGGGCCCATTCGGCGGCGTCCACTTTGGCTTGGAGCACCCCGGCCTCGGGGTCGACGACGATCACGTCGCCGTCCCGCACCTTCGCCAGGGGACCGTCGAGGGCTTCGGGGGTGATGTGGATCGCCGACGTCACCTTGCCGGAGGCGCCGGAGAGGCGGCCATCGGTCACCAGGGCGACCCGGAAACCGCGGTCCTGGAGCACCCCGAGGGGGGGCATGAGCTTATGCAGCTCCGGCATGCCGTTGGCCCGGGGGCCCTGGAAGCGGACCACCACCACGACGTCGCGGTCGAGGCGACCGGCGGCGAACGCTTCGGCCAGCTGTTCCTGACGGTCGAAGACGACGGCCGGGGCTTCGACCCGCCGGTGCTTCGGTTTGACCGCCGAAATCTTCGACACCCCACGCCCCAGGTTGCCGTCCACCAGCCGCAGGCCGCCGTTGGCCTGGAAGGGCCGGGAGGCGGGCCGCAGGATGTCTTCGTCGCGGCTGGCGTCGAGGTCGCGGTAGGCCACGGCGCCGTCGTCGCCGAGGAACACCTCCCGGCGGTAGGGGGCGAGGCCCGACCCCTCGGCGACGGTCATGACGTCGCCGTGGAGCAGGCCGGCGTCGAGGAGGGTGCCGATCAGGTAGGCCATGCCGCCCGCCTCGGCGAAGTGGTTCACATCGGCGGTGCCGTTGGGGTAGACGCGGGTGAGCAGGGGCACCGCTTCGCTGAGCTCGTCCATGTCGTGCCAGTCCACCAGCAGGCCGGCGGCGCGGGCGACGGCCACCAGGTGCAGGGTGTGGTTGGTGGAGCCGCCTGTGGCGTGGAGGCCGACGATGGCGTTGACGATGGCCCGCTCGTCGAGCATCTCCCCGAGGGGACGGGGGTCGTCGCCGAGGGCCGTCAAGCGGGAGACGCGGCGGGCGCTCTCCCGCACCAGGGCCTCCCGCAGGGGGGTGCCGGGGGGCACGAAGGAGGCCCCCGGCAGGTGCAGGCCGAGGATCTCCATGAACATCTGGTTGCTGTTGGCGGTGCCGTAGAAGGTGCAGGTGCCCGGGCTGTGGTACGCCGCCGACTCCGCTTCGAGGAGCTCCCGCTTGCCGACCTTGCCCTCGGCGTAGAGCTGGCGGATCCGCGCCTTCTCCTTGTTGGGCAGGCCGGAGGGCATGGGGCCGGCGGGCAGGAAGACGAAGGGCAGATGGCCGAAGGACAGGGCCCCCATCAGGAGGCCGGGGATGATCTTGTCGCACACCCCGAGGCAGACGACGCCGTCGAACATGTCGTGGGACAGGGCGATGGCGGTGGACATGGCGATGACGTCGCGGGAGAAAAGGGACAGCTCCATGCCCGGGGCCCCCTGGGTCACGCCGTCGCACATCGCCGGCACGCCCCCGGCGAATTGGGCGACGGCCCCGGCCTCCGTCGCCGCCTCCTTGATCAGCCGCGGATAGGTTTCGAGGGGCTGGTGCGCCGACAGCATGTCGTTGTAGGACGACACGATGGCGATGTTGGGTTTACGGTCCCCCATGAGGTCGTCCTTCTCGGTCGGCGAGCAGGCGGCGAAGCCGTGGGCGAGGTTGGAGCAGGCCAGCTGCAGACGGCGGGGTCCCCGGGCGGCGGCGCGGTGGATCTTGTCGAGGTAGGCGGCCCGGGTGGGGGCGCTGCGGCGCCGGATCCGCTCGGTGACGCGGAGCAGGGTCGGATGGATATCGCTCATAATCGACATATGCTAACAGCGGCCCGCACCAAAGGCTCGCAAACGGCCCCGTACTAAAACGGTTCACCTCGGAGCCCCAGGACGATAACCTTCCCGCCGACGTCGACCCACGGAGACCCGACCTTGACGCACCCCCACAACGATCCCCCGGCGGACCTCGCCTCCTTCCTATCTTCGACCCCCGTGATCCCGGTGCTGACGGTCCACCGGGCGGCCGACGCCGAGCCCCTGGCCCGGGCACTGGTGGCCGGCGGTCTCAACGTCCTGGAGGTGACCCTGCGCACCCCGGCGGCCCTGGATGCCATCGCCCGGATGGCGGAGGTGGACGGCGCGTTGGTGGGGGCGGGGACCCTCACCCGACCGGCGGACGTCGACGCCGTCCTCAGGGCCGGCGGCCGCTTCGGCGTCAGCCCCGGGCTCACCCCGGACCTCGGCCGCGTCGCCAAGGGCTCCGGGCTGCCCCTCCTCCCCGGGGTGATGACCCCCTCCGAGGCGATGGCGGCGCGGGACGCGGGCTTCCCGCTCCTCAAGCTCTTCCCCGCCGAGGCCGCCGGCGGCCGCCCCCTCCTGCGCTCCCTCGCCGGCCCGCTGGCGGACCTGCGGTTCTGCCCCACCGGCGGGATCTCCGCCGACACCTTCCTCGACTACCTGGCTCTGCCCAACGTCCTATGCGTGGGGGGATCCTGGATCGCCCCCAAGGACGCCGTCGCCGACGGCGACTGGGGACGCGTCGAGGCCCTCGCCCGGGCCGCCGTACGGGCGGCGGCGGAGGCCGGTTCGACCCCCTCCCCCCGTCCCCATTCCGCCCATTAGACGGAGACCCCCGATGACCCAGCCCCTCCCCTTCGACATGATCGTCATCGGAGCCTCCGGGGACCTCGCCCGGCGCAAGCTGGTGCCGGCCCTCTACAACCTGCACCGCTACGGCGCCATCCCCGAGGGCCGGATCTTCGGCGTGGCCCGCCACGCCCTGACCCGGGACGCCTACCTCGCGACCCTGGAGACGGACTCCAAGCCCCATATCGACGACGTGTCCGACGAGGCGTGGGCCTCGTTCCTCGAACGCATCCACTACCTCGAGATGTCCGCCACCGACCCCGAGGGCTACGGCGAGCTGTCGGCGCGGCTGGCGGAGCACCCGGACCGCGCCCGCATCTTCTACCTGGCGACCCCCCCGAGCCTCTACGGCGACATCAGCGAGACCCTCGCCGCCGTCGGCTTGGTGACCCCCCAGACCCGCATCGTGCTCGAAAAACCCATCGGCTCGGACCTCGAATCCGCCCGCGCCATCAACCGCCGGGTGGGGGCCCACTTCGAAGAACACCAGATCTACCGCATCGACCACTACCTCGGGAAGGAGACCGTCCAGAACCTGATGGCGCTGCGGTTCTCGAACGTCCTATTCGAGCCCCTGTGGCGCTCCGAGCACGTGGACCACGTGCAGATCACCGTCGCCGAAACCCTCGGGGTCGAAGGCCGCGGGGCCTACTACGACAAGGCCGGCGCCCTGCGGGACATGGTGCAGAACCACCTCCTCCAGCTCCTCTGCCTCACCGCCATGGAGCCCCCCGCCCGCATGGACCAGGACGCCATCCGCGAGGAGAAGATCAAGGTCCTCAAATCCCTGCGGCCGATGGACCTCGAAGACGTGGTGGCGAAGACCGTCCGCGCCCACTACCGGGCCGGCATCGTCGAGGGTAAGGAGGTCCCGGGCTACCTCGACGAGACGGGGATCGACGACAGCTCCCAAACCGAGACCTTCGTCGCCCTCAAGGCGGAGATCGACAACTGGCGGTGGGCCGGCGTCCCCTTCTACCTGCGCACCGGCAAACGCATGGGGCACCGGGTCTCGGAAATCATCCTGACCTTCAAGAAAGTCCCCCACCTCGCCTTCAAGGACCAGGAGGGGCGGATGCGGGACAACCGGCTGGTGATCCGCCTGCAGCCCGACGAGAGCATCAAGCTGGGGATGATGATCAAGGTCCCTGGCACCAAGATGGTGCTCAAGCGCACCCATCTCAATCTCAACCTGGCGGACAGCTACGACGGTCACCGCCCGCCCCTGGCCTACGAGCGGCTGCTGATGGACGTCATCCGCGGCAACGCGACTCTCTTCATGCACCGCGACGAAGTAGAGCAGGCGTGGCGCTGGGTGGAACCGATCCTCGACGGCTGGGGGCAGCGGGGGGACCGGCCGCGGATCTACACCGCCGGCACCTGGGGCCCGACGGAGGCCATCGCCTTGATGGTCCGGGACGAGCGGGAGTGGTACGAGCACGTCGCCTGACCCCCGGGCCGCACCCCGGCCGCACCCCGGCCGCACTGTCCGCACCCCGGCCGAAAAGGGCCGACGGCTGCTAAGCTCGGGGAGGAACGGATGAAAGATGTCCACCGCGGGCCCGCGGCCCGTTTCCCCCACCTTCCTTCTCCGATCGAATCCCGATGAGTGACCTCGACAGCTGGTTTCCCGCCCCGGAGGACGCCCCCTCCGTCCTCGAAGCTCGGTTCGATTCCCCCAACAAACTCGCCGACGCCCTGGCGGAGAGCCTCGCCGCCGACCTCCGGGTGGCCATCCAGGAGCGGGGGGAGGCGTCGCTGGTGGTCTCCGGCGGCTCGACCCCGGTTCCCCTTTTCGCTGGCCTCGCACGGCAGCTGCTGCCGTGGCACCAAGTGACGGTGCTGCTGGCGGACGAGCGGTGGGTGGACCCCGGCCACGACGCCTCGAACGAGGGGTTGGTACGGCGGCACCTGCTGGTGGACGAGGCCGAAGGCGCCCAGCTGGTGGGCCTCAAGAACGATGCAGCCACGCCGGAGGACGGCTGGGAAGCCTGCGAAGCGGCCCTCACAGCGGTCCCCAGGCCGTTCGACGTCGTCGTGCTGGGCATGGGGGCCGACGGCCACACCGCCTCCCTCTTCCCCGGCGCTCCGGAGCTCGGCGACGGCCTCGACCCAGCTGGTGAGCGTCTCTGCCTGCCGGTCCGCCCCCCCGGCGCCCCCCATCCCCGCATGAGCCTGTCGCTGGCGGCGCTGCTGGCGAGCCGCCGCTGCGTGGTCCACATCACCGGCGACGAAAAGTGGCGAGTCTACCGCCGCGCCCTGGCCAAGGGTCCCGTGGGGTCGCTGCCGATCCGCGCCATCCTGGCCCGGGGCCGCGAGCCCATCGACGTCTACTGGGCCCCCTGAGGCCGGCAGCGATGTCGAGTCCCAAGACGCCGAACCCGGCCGCGACGGCGGCGGGCGACGCCGTCCACACCCCGTGGACCGAAGCCAGGTTCCGCATCGAGCGCACCCAGGACAGCCCCATGGCCCTGCGGCGGCTGCGCCCCGAATCCGCCCCACGGGGTACCCTCCTCTACATCCATGGCCTTGGGGAGTCGGGCCTTTGCTTCGAAGCCCTCATGGCGGACCCTCGGCTGGCTGCCTACGACCACCTGGTGCCCGACCTCCTCGGCTACGGCCGCTCGGCGTGGCCCGCCAGCCCCCGAGGCCTGGACGGCCACGCCGCCGACCTCGAAGCCCTGCTGGGGCGCCTCGACGTCCGCGGCCCCTTGACGGTGCTCGGCCACTCCATGGGGGGCGTCGTCGGCCTGCTGCTGGCGTCGCGGCTGCCGGGCCGGTTCGATGGACTGGTCAACGTGGAGGGCAATCTGTCGCCCCCCGACTGCGCCTTCTCCAGCCTCGCCGCCGCCTACTCGTCGGCGGACTGGCTCGCCTTCGGGCGGGCCCGCTTCCTCGACCAGCTCCACGCCTCCGCCGGAGAGGACCTCGGCCGGGAGGATCCTCAGGTGATCCGCGGCTACGCCGCCAGCATCGAGATGGCGGACCCCCGGACCTTCCACCGCGACAGCGCCGACCTGGTGCGGGAGTCCGCCACCGAGACCCTCGCCCGACGACTGGCGGATCTCGGCCTGCGGCAGATCTACCTCCACGGAAGGCCCCGCGGCACCGGCGACCGATCCCTCGCCCTGCTGGACGCTTCAGGCATTCCGCGCAGGGGTTTCGAGGTCGCTGGCCACTGGCCGTTCCTCGACCAGCCGGACGCCTTCGCGGAGACCCTGGGGGGCTTTTTGGCCGGCGGATCCGTAGACTAGGTCGACGGCGGTCCGCCGTTCCGTCCTCCGCTCCGTCCTCCACTAGGCCCACCGGAGACCCCATGATCCCCAGCCTTCTCCTGCTGACCGCCCTCGCCGTGGGCCCTTCCGCGGGACCCGCAGCGGGCCCTTCCGCGGGCCCCGCAGCAGCGCCCGTCGCTGATCCGGCCCGGGTGCCCTGGACCGAGCTGCGCTACGAAGCGTCGAAGCTGCTGCTGACCGCCCGGGCCGACGTCGAGCTAAGCCGCGCGCCGCTTCCCAGCAGCGACGGTCGACGGCCCGAAGGCCCGACGCCCGTGGTGCTGCGGCTGGGCTCCAGCGTGCTCAGCAAGAACACCGTTTCAACCCTATGGCTCGACCCGGAGGACGGCCGGACCTACCTCCAGGAGCGCCGGGAGCGGGGCCGCAGCGACGAAGCCAGGACCTACCGCTACGACGGCGCCGGCGCCACCGTGACCACCCGCGAGCCAGGGGACGACGCCCAGGCGAACGCCGATCCGAGCACGTGGACCGGCCGCAGCGAAGAAGAGCGGCGCGACTTCGGCCCCCGCCCCGAGGGCTACGGGGTCACCGTGCCGGGGGCCCTGCTTTACCTGGCGGCGGCCCTTCCGCTGGACGCCCCCGGGGACGAGGCCACCTTCCTCGTCTACAGCCGCCAGCGCCTGATGCTGGCGAAGCTGCGGGCGGAGGAGTGGGTGGACCTCGACCTGCGCTTCGCCGAAGAGACCCCCGCCGGCCGCAACCTGCGCCAGGGGCCCCTGCGCACCCTCCGACTGTCCGTCGCCGCAAACACCCTCGACGGCGCCGCCACCGACCTCAAGCTTTTCGGCCTCGAAGGGGACATCGGCTTCTTCCTCGACCCCCAGCGGCGGATGCCCGTCCGAATCTCGGGAAAGATGCCGATCGTAGGCTCGATCAACATCGAGCTAAAAGAAGTCGTACTGAACTCCGCACGCTGAGGCCGCGCGCAGAACCGCGGGACGACTCATCCGAGCCTTCCTCCACGAGCATGCCGGGCAGCACCTCTCGAACACGGTAGCGCGAGTCCCGCGGATTCGAGCACGGCCGAAACTGTCCGAGCGGTATCCGGGGTCGAAACGGCCGCACCCCTTGCCAAACGAAGATGCTCGCAAGACCCGCCGACGTCCCAGGCGAGTTTTGAAGGCCGCGCGCAGAACCGCGGGACGACCCCAACGCGAAGACCCACCTCCAATAACGCAGCTCAGGGCGAGCGGTCGAGGGCCAGGGCCGTCCAGTCGTCCCCGAGGCGGCCTTTGGTGACGTCCTGCAAACGCTCCAAGAGAGCGTCGAGCCACGGCCCGGGGGCGTCGCCGGGGCCGGCGGCCGCCAGCAGCTCCTCCAGCGCTTCGTAGCCGATGGGCTCACCGTTCTGGTCGGGGGCCTCCGGCAGGCCGTCGGTGAGCATCACCAGCCGATCCCCGGGGGCGAGCTCCGCCTCGGCGCTGCCGTAGTCCACCTCCCTGCGCACCCCCAGGGGTAGCCTGGGCATCGCCACCTCCAGGGGGCGAACATCGCCGTCGGCGGTCAGCACGTAGGGGTCCGGCAGCCCGGCGTTCGCCAGCTCCAGGCGCCCCGTCTCCGGGTCGAAGCCCGCCAGGGCGAGGGCCACGAACTCCCGCGGTGCCAGATCGGCGGCGAGGCGACGGTTGAGCTCCCGCATCGTCTCCACCACGGAACGCTCCTCCGCCACCAGCGGCAGGATCGCCTTCACCGTCGCCATGATCAGACTCGCCGCCATGCCCTTGCCGGCGACGTCCGCCACGGCGATCCGCAGGCGGCCGTCCGGCAGCTGGAAATAGTCGTAGAAGTCCCCGGCGACCCCCCGGGCCGCCAGATTGCGGGCCGATAGCCGGAAGCGGTCGCCGTCCAGCTCCGGGGCCGGCAAAAGACGCCGCTGGAGCTCCCGCGCCAGCTCCACCTCCTGCTCCGCCAGCTCCTGCCGCCGCCGGGCTTCGAGGGCCCGCTTTTCCGACGCGTAGGACTCCTCGAAGGCTAGATAGAGATAAGAGCCGGTGGCCGCCAGCAGGTAGAGCAGAAGACCGAGGGCGAAGACCAGGGCCGACTGGGCGGCGAAAACCGTCTCCGCCTCCGGGAACGCCCGGGAGCGGCCCAGCAGCCAGGCCCAGCCGCCCCCCGCCAAGAGCCACATCGCCGCCGATAGCGGGGCCGCCGTGGCGTGGCTCGCCAGGGCCGGCCAGAGGCTCGCCCCCCGCAGCGGTGCCGAGCGGCTCGGGTACCACGCCGCCAGGCAGATGAAGGCGTAGATCAGCGCCAGGGGGACCGCCAGAGCTGCCGCCACCGTCACCCGCACTTCGGCGGTGGCCACCATGAGCCAGGTCAGGGCGAGCCCCGCCACCAGCCAGGGAAGCAAGTAGATCAGCAGGCGGCCGCGGTGGCCGAGGATGGGATGCATCGACGCTCCGTCGAGGTCAGCTCTTGATCTCGATCCCGCCCATGAGGACGAAACCCCTCACCAAGAGGCGCGGCTCCCCTGGCTCCGCCGTGCGGGTCGACGGCGTCTTGTACTCGGCACCCCCCATGAGGGGGATCACCCGCAGGTCCACACCCCAATCCCGCGGCACCCGGAGCACGATGCCCCCCCACATGGCGAAGACCTCGAGCACGGCGCCCCCGGGGGCCAGCTCGGCGCCGGTGAGGTCGAGGTCGTAGGTGCCCATGAGGGCGGTGACCCCGTCCCCCGTGTAGTCGGCGGCGTCGATCGCCACCTCCCGCTTGCCGAGCACCACCGTGCCGGTGGGGGCCTTGGACACCGCCGCCTCGGGCTTCGGGTCGTCGCCGCCGAAGGAGCGGAACACCAAGGAGACGCCGAAGCCCACGAGGGCGAGGGGCCAGAGCTGGGTGATGTCTCCGAAGTCGATCCCCGGGTGGAGCCGCGGGAGCAGCAGGGCGACGCCGATCACCCCCCAGACAAGTCCGGTCACCCATTCCCTCGCCCGGAAGCGGGCCACCCCAATGGCGACGAAGACCAGGGGCCAGAGGTCGAACAGGTCGAAATCGATTCCGAGAAATCCGAAGCGGGACAGGGTCAGGAGGGCGCCGACGGCGATCAGGATGACGCCCAGGACGAGGCGCGGGGATGCGGTGCGGGAAGCCATGTCGCTCGGAGCTTAGCAGGGCCGCCGACCATCGACCCGCGGCGTTCATCGATCGCCGTGAGCCGTTTCGGGTGGCCAAAAGCACATTCACCCATGAAGCCGCTCCGGCGGGCGCCGTGTTCATCGGAGCACACCCTGTCCATCCTCCTACCTAGAAGGAGTCTGAAATGAGGATCTTGAACCTGAGCCTCGCTCTCCTGGCGGTCCTCGCCGTCGTCGCCATCGCCGCGCCGACGCCGGTCCAAGCCCAGTGCGAAGACTGTTACGAGTGTCTCTTCGACGAGCCGCCGTTCGCCACGAGGATCGCGAGCTGTTGCTCCGGACTCAGCTGTCAGATCTACGAACAAGACAGTGATTGCAGCAAGGAGCGCTCCTCGATCTCCGATTGCTACCTCTTCCGCGGCCTCGACAACACGAACTACTGCCGCGGCTACCAGACCTGCACCGGCGGCGGCGGTGGACCCGGCGGCGGCGGCCCCGGCGGCGGCGGCCCCGGCGGCGGCGACGGCTGTGTCTACGGTCCTACGTCGTTCTGCCCTGTGTCCTGCTCCTCCTGCACCTGGGACCCCTTCTTCTGAGAACGGGACTCTGCTCAATGGGTCGCCAGGCGCTCCAGCGCTGGGCGGCCACGTCCGACGTGGAGACTTCCCACCTTTCAAAACCGACATACCCGAAAGGAGCTTCCCATGAGGCTTTCCCTGATTCTCACGACCTGTCTGCTCGCTCTGGCCGCGGTTCTCTTCGTATCGACGCCCTCTGAAGCGTCGTGCAAAGACTGCTATGAGTGCTCGTACGACTCCAGCAATGACGCCAGCTGCTGCCGCGGGATCGGCTGCTCGTTCATGGAGGTCGACTCGCAGTGCGATCACAAAGGAAAGAAGTCGGACTGCTATGTCGACAATCTAACGGATCCGGAGAACCCTAAATGCCGCGGCGCAATCTCTTGCTCCGGCGGCGGCAGCGGCGGTCCCGGCGGCGGCGGTGGCGGCGGCCCACTCCCCTACGGCTGCACCTACGGCCCGACGTCCTTCTGCCCGATGTCCTGCTCCTCCTGCAACTGGGA
>JBCDIS010000092.1:0-29016 GCA_038748685.1 Acidobacteriota bacterium
CCAGGATCCCCTAGACCAGATCGCCCGTATCGAATCCTACCTGGCGGACGAGGATCCGCCCCAGGGGGAGCCGAGACGCACGGGGCCCCAGCAAGAGTTCTACAAGGCCCTGAAGAAAGAGCTGGAATACGTGGGCTATCGTCCGAAGGAGGAGCCCGATGACAAAGACTGGTTCTTCTATTTGATGTGGAAGAAAGTCGCCGAACAGACTCAGCTTGGACCGATTCCCGACTTTCTCAAAGAGCAAGAACTCAAGCGCCTGGACGAGGAGGCCAGACGAGCGACCCGCGCCTATTTCGCCGTGGGCATGATCTTCGCCGGCGACACCCCTGGCTCGCCCCTCGGGGAGTTCGCGGTGGCGTCGGATATCTCCAGCCTGGCGGAGAGGCTGCGGTTCTCCCTGCGGCCCGTCTTCGAAAAGCGGAGCACGTTCCGACAGCTGCGCCGGCTGCCCCAACCCGTGCGTCGGTCGAACGGGGGACGCGGCGGAGGAGGGACTCTCAGCCCCGGCGATCTGTTGGGTGACCCACGGGGAGGTGGCCCGCAGCCGGATACCGAGCCCTTGATCGATACGCCGGGCAATCCTGGAACCGGCTAGGCTCGACGGAATCCGAGCTGACAGCGTTCGAACTCATAGGCCGGCGTGAGCTTCGGCTGCCTCGACATCCACCACCAACGGAAGATCGGGTCTCACGATGCTCCTATACTCCGGATCGCTCCGGTACCAGCGGAACGCCGCATCGTCCTCGAGCTCGCTGGGATTGCCACCTCGATCTATCCAGCGCGCCGCCGCGTCGAGCAGCGCTTCCTTGTCACTCTTGAGAGCATGCAAGCGGGCCTCGTATTTCAGCAGCTCTGAGAAGGCCGTTCTTGAGGCACGGAGCGCCGCCATTTCTTGGTCCGCTTCCTCAAAACGGTCAAGCTTGGCCAAGCACACTGCACGCTGGGCACGCCGCTCGACCCCCAAATCTTCCAGTTGATCGAAGACCTTTAGGGCACTTTGAAAATAGGGAGACGCTTCCGAAAGATTGCCTTCCTCTAGAAAGGTATCGCCGATAGAAACGAAAGGCGTCGGGGTCGGATTACCCGCGACTTCGAGCTCTTCTATCGCAAGATGGTAGGCCTCTCTTGCGGAATCCCACTCCCGGAGCATGTAGTGCGAGTTTCCGAAGTTGATTAGAAGTATGGGCTCTCCACTCACCCGGTAGGCCTGGTGATAGATCTCACCAGACCGTTTGTATTGCTCCCTTGCATCTAGGGACGAGGCATACTGATTCAGGACCGTGATGTTCTCGGACCAGTCCTTCGCCAACTTTGAATACATCAAGCCTGCTTCTTCTACTTCTCCTTCTCCTTCGAGAAGCTGAGCAAGCTTGAGGCGACACCAAAGTCCGCTACCGCCGGCTTGGATCCCATCGAGGTAGGCTTTGCGCGCATTCTCTAGTTGCTTATTTTGATGGTACGCGTTTCCCAACACATAATAGCCAAACTCACAGAGCCCGTCTTCGTCACACGTTGGTTCGAGACCGACAGCCCGATGCGCCAACTCCAAAGCCTCGCTTGGCCTATCTCCGTCCATCCAGGCGACCCAGGCGCGCGCGGCAAAGGCGGCTGCACAGGTCTCGTCGGCTTGACGTGCAGATTCGGCATGGTCCAGCGCCCTCCTCCTGAAACGCCGCCCATGCCTCAAGGCGTATCTCGAAGCGTAGAAGATCGAAAGATGCGCATGCACTTCTGAGGAGTCCGGAGCCTTCTCCAAAGCCCTTTGGAGATCCTCTTCGACCTCCGCCAATGCCTGCGTTGCGTTTCCTTTTTGCAGCCATGTGCTGCGAGCCTCTTGAAGAAAGCTGGAGGCCGACCTCGATCTTGCCGACGCCAGATCTTGCCTTTCGGTCTCTGGGCCTGTGGGTGGTCTTTGTGTCCAGAGAACCAGGAATAGGACCGCTGCGGCAAGGATCCCAGCTGCCGCCTGCGCAGTTTGAGACCCACCGGAAGGCCTAGGGACCTTCACACTTTCCGAGCCCAGGGCCTCCAGCGCCAATTCCATCCCCTCCGCCGTCTGAAAGCGCTCCGTAGGATCCTTGGCCAGGGCTTTGAGAACGAAGCTCTTCAAGTCGTCGGGAATCCGCCGACGCTCAGGATCCTCCAGGTCCCGGGGCTGCTCCGAGAGGATCGACTGGACCACCGCCTGCTCGAAGTCCCCTTCGAAGGGACGGCGCCCGGTGAGCAGCTCGAAGCACACCACCCCCACCGACCACAGGTCCGTCCGGTGGTCGACCCCGTGGCCTAGAGCCTGTTCCGGCGACTTGTAAGCGGGGGTGCCCAAAGTGGAGCCGGTCTGGGTCAGGTCGGTGCCGCCAAGGAGCTTCGCGATGCCGAAGTCGCAGATCTTGAGGGTGCCGTGCTCGTCCAGCAGCAAGTTCGCCGGCTTGATGTCGCGGTGGACGACATCCCGCCGGTGGGCGGCCCCGAGCCCCGCCACCAGCTGACGCACCAGCCGTACGGCCTCCTCCAGGGGCGGCGGCCCGGCCGCCAGCAAGTCCTTCAGACTGCCGCCGCCGTAAAACGCCGACACCAGGTACTTGTAGCCCTGGGTGGTCTCCCCCACCTCGTGGACCGTCCCCAGGTTGGGGTGATCGAGGGACGCCGCCAGCCGCGCCTCCCGCTCGAACCTCCGGCAGGCTTTGGGGTCCCGGGTCAGCTCCGGCGCGAGGAACTTGACCGCGACCCTGCGGCCGAGGCGCCGGTCGGTGGCTCCGAAGACCACCCCCATCGACCCGCGGCCCAGCTCCGACCCGAGGTCGTAGTGGCCGATTCGGGCCCCTTCGACGGGCAGGGCTGCCCCCTGGGGCCGGAGCACCTCCGCCACCAGCCGATACCCCTTCCGCGGAACGGTCTGAATGTAGTCCGGCTGCTTCGCGGAATCCCCCAGGGCGCGGCGAAGGTCCCAGATCGCGTGGCTGATGACGTCGTCCCCGACGTACGGAGAGTCTGTCCAGACCTCTTCCAGCAGGCGCTGTTTGGGGACCACCGCCGGAGCGTGGCGGGCCAGGCACACCAGGACGTCGAGGGAACGGGCCTCGACGGACACGGTTTCCCCGGGACGTTCCAGCTCACGACGATGCACCCGCACCCACCACTCGCCGAGCTTGAAGTCCGAAGGATCGGACCGGCTGACGGAATCGAAACTCATCGTTTGGTTCGGAGATGTCTCCGGGCCCGGCGAGCGGAGTCCCAGAGCTCAGCCCTCGAACCGTATCAGACCCGCCCGTCGCCCCTGTCTGAGGCGTCGGACCTACGGGCGCCGGAGAGGGACCGACCTTCGAGTCGATCCGCCACAGGACGTTCCCGGAGGCTGGCCGCAGCTCCGTCGAGTGCGGCCCGCAGATCCACCCCCAACTCCCGGTAGAGCTCCTGGTAGATGGCTTCGATCGCCGGCGCCAGCCACCGCAGCCGCTCCAGCTGTCGGTGGCCCTCCGGCGTCAGCCGGAAGACCTTGCGGCGCCCATCGTCCGGATCTTTCTCCCGGTCCAGCAGCCCCGCCCCGAGGAGGGCCGGTATCTTCTGCAGCACCAGCTGGTGGGATTGATCCAGGGCCTTCGCCAGGTCCGCCGCCGACGCCGGCTCCAGGGCCGCCAGGGTGCTGATCAGGGAACAGGACTTGACGGGGATGCGGATGTCCGCCCCGTCGAAGACCGCTTCCACCTGCTTGGCGATCAGCTGGCTCAGGGCGTCGGCGCTCCGGCCGAGGAAGATCGCGTCGCCCAACATCTGTCCGCCCGGGTCGTCCGTCGTCATCCTGCTCCCTCCGGATGCTGCGTGGTCAAGGCTGGGGGACGCTCTTTTCGCGCCTGCGGATCGTACCGTCGGCGTAGATCCTTTCGAGGGCTGTCACCGTCCCCCCCGCCTCCACGACCCGAAACCGAAAGGCGTCGAGCCCTTCGAGGGCGAACAGCGACGACGAGAGCGGTATGAGGGCGATCTTGCTCCTGCCGTTCCAAGAGTAGTACAGCGTCCCGTCTTCATACGACACGGTGCGTCCGCCGTAGTCTCCTACCAAGGCTCTCCCCCGCTCCGGTTCGAGGACATAGGGATCGAGACGCGCTTCGACCCGAGGTCGCAGCCACCGATGGTCGTCCCGACGCTCCGGGTGGGCTTCCGACAAGGCGTCGATCGCCCGCAGGTGGGCCAGGTGAAGGGCATCACGCGCCGGCGCTGACACCGTCGGCTCGACGCCGACCCCTTCAAAGTCACCCTTCTCCACAGGGCCGCGGATCTCGCCGATGGGGACGTTGACGACGAAGCGGTCGTCGATGGCCCTACGGTCCACGGGGTGAGCTCCGCCGGCGGTCCGCTCCCCCACCACCACCGCCCGACCGAGTCCCCCGAGCACGTAGGCGAACCACTCCGCCGCGGAGAACGTCGTCGAGCTGGTCAGGATGTAAAGCGGTGCCCCAGGTCTCCGCTCCCCGGGCACGGAGGGTAGGACCCACTGCCGGCGCTCGATCCGCCGGCCGTCCTCGACGGTGTAGTAGTCGAAAAGGAGCTGGTCCACGTCGGCCAGGAAGTAGCTCGCCAGTAGCTGGGCCATCTCCAAGTAGCCGCCGTTGTTGTTCCGCAGGTCCACGACGTAAGCGTCGCAGTGGCCCAGGAACGCCATGGCGGCGGCGAGGGTCCCTGAACCCAGATCCGGATCGGCGAAGGCGGTGAAGCTCAGGTAGCCGATGTTCCCCTCCAGGACCTTCACCTGGTCAAAAAAGAAATTGCCCCGCTCCCCCTCTTCCCGGTCCTGGAGCCGCAGCTTCTGTTGCTCCGCAGGATCGTCCGCCGACTTCTGTTCCGCGATCCATTCGGCGTCCACCCCGACGTGGAAATGGAGATCGCCGCTCAAGGCGTAGAGCTGCTCGGTGAGCAGGACCGCCAGGTCCCCCGGCTTCAGAGGTTCGCTGAGGGATTCGGCGCCGAACCGTTCTAGGTCCTTGGCGAAGTCGTCGCCCTTCACCGGATCGAGGTAGCTGCTCCGCAGAACCGCCGCCAGCCCACGGACCACCGCCCGCTGCTCGGCGGTGTCCAGGGTGAGGGCCGACTCCGTGGCCGCCGTGGCTGGGGTAGTGGTCGGAGACGAAGGCGAGGCCGCCGAAGCCGTCCCCGCGTGAAAGCACATCGTGCCCAGGGCGAACACTGTCGCCAGGGCGAGGGAAAGGAGATCGTGCGCTGTGTGTTGTGTTTGCATACATGCAATATATTGCGCAATTTATTGCACAGTCAACTACAAACAACCTGATGTCACCCGGAGCCCTACTTCATCCAGGAGTCTCCCCGCCATCCCCAGTGCCCCTGGCATCCGGACGCAGCGCTGGAGAGTCGTCCTGCTAGCCGTCCCCCGATCCGTCGACCGTTTCCTGGACCAGGTAGCGGGGCCTCTTCTTCACCTCTTCGAAGATCCGGCCGATGTAGAGGCCGATGAGCCCGAGGCAGAAGAGTTGGAGGCCACCGAGGAAGAGAATCGCCGCCAAGAGGGTCGTCCAGCCTGGGACCAGGCTCTCCGGCTGCACCAGCAGCTTCAGGAGGACGTAGTACGCGGCGTAGAGGAAGCCGATGGTGGCGACCGCCGAGCCGATCCCCATCATCCAGCCCATCGGGGCAGCGGTGAAGGAGGTCAGGCCGTCCAGCGCGAGTCTGAGGGAGCGCCAGGTGGAGTACTTGGGGGCGCCGCCGTAACGGGCCTCCCTCCGGTAGGACACGCTGACCTGTCGGAACCCTAGCCATCGGGTCAATCCGCGGAGGAAGAGGTGGGTCTCCCCCATCGCCGTCAGCTCGTCCACGACGCGGCGGTCGAGCAGCCGGAAGTCCCCGGCGTCCAGAGGGGCGTCGATGGAGGTGGCGGCCCGAAACACCCGGTAAAAGATCGACGCGAGGGTCCGTTTGAGCCGGCCGTCGCCCAGGTGACCGTCGCGGACCGCGTAGACGACGTCGCCCCCACGGCGCCAGGCGTCGACCAGGTCCGGCAGCACCTCCGGCGGGTCCTGGAGGTCCCCGTCCATGATGACCACGGCGTCACCCCTGGCGGCTTCGAGCCCCGCCAGGATCGCCGCCTGGTGACCGAAGTTACGGGACAGCCGCAGGAGGCGGACGCGGGGGTCCTCGGCGGCCCGGCGACGCAGCCAGTCGGCGGAGCCGTCGGTGCTGCCGTCGTCGACGAAGACCATCTCTGCGCGGACGTCCATTCCCCCGAGCACCGCGTCGAGGCGCCGGTGGAGCTCGGGCAGCGTCTCCTCCTCGTCGAGGATCGGCAGAACCACGGAGATCCATGGCCGATCGCTCTGCGGCACCGACGACGACGTTTCCGCCTCGGACCGGGGGCCGGGATCTGGGGTATGCTGCCGAGGCGCTTCTGTAACCCCCATGTCGCCCTACCGTTTCGCCCCAGCCCGCGGATGGCTGATCGTCGTCGGCCTGATGGTCGCCTGCCTCGTAGGCCTGGCCATCCCGTTCTGGCCCCTGTGGCTCGATCCACAGCTCGTCTTGAGCTTCAACGACGGCAACATCGAGCGGACGTTATCACCGATCTTCAGCTACCCGGGTAGCCTCACCCGGGTTTGGAATGACCACTTCTTCTTCGGACGGGGCGAGTCGGGTATGGGGATCAGCGGCTGGAGCCTGCTGGAAACCGTGCTCGGGCCCCACGCCTACCGTCGCCATTCCCCCGTCCTGGCGATGATGGCGGTCTGCCTGGCCACCTACTGGACCTGCCGGCAGATGGCGCGGTCCCGGGCGGCGGCGTCGGTGGCGGCTGTGTTCGCGGCGTTCTGCGGCTGGACCGCTACGGCGTCCCTTTCGGGACTCGTCGGCCGGCCCCTTTCCCTGGCCTGGGCCATGCTGGCGGTGGGCCTGCTGGATCGGACCGCCCGCCGCGGCGGCGGACCGATTTCCCAGCTCCTCGGACACGTCCTGGCGGGGGCGGCGGTGGGTCTGGCGGTCAGCGAGATCGCGGACGTCGGCGCCTTTTTTGCTCTCGCGGTGGCGGCTTGGTGGCTGCTGGCCACCCGATCCTGGACCGAGCTGTGGCCCCGGCGGTGGCGCCAGGGCCTGCTCATCGGCGTGCTGGTGGCCACCAGCGCCGTGGTCGCCGGCCATACCCTCCACAAGATGGTGTCGACGGAGCTGGCGGTGTCCATCGCCGAAGACAGGTCCAGCGAGGAGAGCTGGGATTGGGCGACCCAGTGGAGCCTGCCGGCTGTGGAGACTTGGTCGCTGATCGTCCCCGACTTCCACGGCGCGTCGTCCCGTTCCGAGACGTCCCCCTATTGGGGCAAGCTGGGCCGGACCCCGAGCCTCGACGAGGGAGGTACCTCCGGCTGGCGCCACTTCAAGCTCAACGGCTACGGGGTGGGGACGGTGGCGGCGCTGCTGGCGCTGTTCCTCTTCGTGGAGGCGAGGCGGCGGGACGGTCCCCTGCCGGCGCCGGAACGCCGCCGGGCCCTGGTGGCCCTCGGCCTGGTGGCGGTCTCCCTGATGCTCGCCTGGGGCCGCTTCTTCGTCGCCTACCGGGCCCTCCACGCCCTCCCCTACCTGGACGGCATCCGCAATCCGGAGAAGTGGCTCGGCCCCATGTCCCTCTTTCTGGCGGTGGCGATCGCCTACGCCGTCGACCTGGCCATCGACCGCGGCCGCGACCTCGGCCTTCGGTGGGGGCGGCGCCTCGACGTCGCCTGCCTGCTGCTGGCCATCCTCTGCGTCTTCGCCCTGGGATGGGTCCCCCCCGCCGATGGGTTGACCCCGGAGGCCCACGCGCAGGCGGCCAGGGCCGCCCGGGTCGCGACCCTGGGGGCGCTGGCGGTCTTGGGGGCCCTGGCCCTTGGATGGCGCCTCCTGCGCAGGGTGCCGGAGGGGCGACGGCCG
Source organism: Acidobacteriota bacterium (assembly GCA_038748685.1). Classification (GTDB taxonomy): domain Bacteria; phylum Acidobacteriota; class Thermoanaerobaculia; order Multivoradales; family J023; genus JAUIJL01. The sequence goes on from JBCDIS010000092.1 coordinate 7,903, forward strand.
GCGGCGGTGGCGTGGGGGCTCGGCGTCGTCCTCTCGGCCCAGCTGGTCCTCGCGGTGGGGCCCTACGTCGAAACCACCGACTACGCCTATCTCCGGGGGCCGTCGCCCTTAGGGGAGGCCCTCGACACCCTCGATCCACCGGGGCGCCTAAAGCTGCTGCCCCCGCGGGACGGGGTCCTCAACAACTGGCGACAGACCTACCTCGCCAGCCGAGCCCTGCCCCTCTTCGACCCGATTTCCATCCGCGCCATGCCCGGGGAGGAGCAGCGCCTGTTCGACGCGCTGCAAAGCCGCCCCCTCGACCTGTGGCGCATCGCCGGCATACGCTGGTTCCTATGTACCCCCGAGGCGCTGGCGGAGCTGCTTCAGCTCGACGATGACTTCGTCGTCCGCGGGCAGCGACCGGCGGCGGAGTGGGATCCCAGGCTCGCCGAGGGATCCAGCGGTGGAGTCCTCCGGGCCCCGGGGCAGGGGCAGCGCACCATCAGCCTCGTCGAATGGCGGGGGGCAGATGCGCCGCTTCAGCTGGCGCCGACCTGGCGTCAGGTGGAGGACAGCGAAACGGCGGACGCCGCCCTCCTGACGAGGTTCCGGGATCCCGCCTTCCCCGTCGCCGGAGAGCCCATCGTGCATGTCCCCGCCGGCTTCGAGCCCCCCGTCGCCGAAGACGCCGCACCCACCCTGGAGATCCTCGACGAGTCCCCGACCCGACTGGAGGTGGCGACCCAGGGGGCCGGCATGCTGGTGCGGGCCAGCCGCTTCGACCGCCGCTGGCGGGTCACCCTCGACGGCGAGGACACCCCCCTGCTACGGGCGAACCTACTGTTCCAGGCCGTCGCCGTTCCCCCAGGGGAGCATCGGATCGTCTTCGAATTCGCGCCGCACCAGGGTCTATTCATCGGTTCGATCCTGTCCCGCCTTGCGCTGCTCGCCCTGGCCTGGATCTGGCTGCGGCGAACGGCCCCGCGCTCCGACCCCTCCCCGCTGGCCATGGAGGCCCCATGACCGGGCCTGCCCAGGCCCCATCCGAGTCGCCGCTGCGGATCGTTCACAGCGGCGACGGGGACGCCGAAGCCCCGGAGCTGTCGGTGATCCTGATGCTTAGGAACGAAGCGCCGACCCTGCCGGTCTCCCTCGACAGCCTGGCGCGGCAGGAGACGTCGTTCCCCTTCGAGGTGATCTGGGTCGACGGCGCGTCGACGGACGCCTCCGTCAAAGTCATCCGGGACCATCCCCTGACTTCCCAGGTGGCCACCACCATCGCCGTTCAAGATCCGGACAACGCCGGCATGGCGGTGGCGCAGGAGCTCGGCGTCGGCGTGGCGCGGGCCGAGATCCTGGTCTTCATGCAGGCGGACGTGCGGGTCCTGGACCCCGGGGCCCTGGAGTCCATCCGCCGCTGCTTCGACGATCCGGAGGTGGTGGGCACGAGCTTCATCGGCCTCGGACCGGACCGCGCCTTTTCGGAGTACGACTTTTGGGGCCAGGTCTTCATGTCCCGCTTCGTCGGTGACCGGGTGGAGGACGATTTCGACCTCAAGCTCAACGGCGTCCGGCGCTCCGCCTTCAACGATGTCGGCGGCTTCGACATCGAACGACTGCCCCTCGGCGGCAACGACTTCGACTTCTCCATGCGCCTGCGGGGGGCGGGTCGCATCGCCGCCCCCGAGGTGGAGGCGGAGCATCTCCACGGCCTCGGCAAGACCCACAAACCCCTGGGGCTGCTGCGCAAGTACTGCCGCAACTCGGAGGTGGCCGGCGCCACCGCGGTCCTCTACTTCCGCTACCGCCACCGGGTGCCGGGGTATTGGTCGTCCCTGGCCCAGCAGTTGGGGGTCGTGGCGACCTGCGCCGCCGCCCTGGTGCCACCGCTGTGGCCGTTCTCCCCCATTCTCCTCGTGGCCCTGGCGCTGTGGTGGCACCGGGCCGCCCTGCGCTACGTGCGCAGTTGGAAGCTGCCGCTGGTGCTGCCCCTGGGGATCGCCGGGCTCTTCGCCTTCGCCGGCTACTTCACCGCCGGCCTGGTGGCCGGACGCACCCGTTTCGATTTCGACAACACGATGCGCTGAGGCGGTCCGTGGCATCCAACCCACGGGGTGGTGATTCCACCCGCCGTTTCGCCGCCGACGGCCTGCTGATGATCGGTGCCAACGGCACCGCGGCGCTGCTGTATCTCTTGGTCCACGTCGCCCTCGGCCGCCGGCTCCCGGGGGTCGACTACGCGGTGTTGGTGTCTCTCCTGGGACTGCTCAATATTCTGGGTATCGGGGCCGCCGCCCTCCAGACCACCCTCGCCCGCTACATCGCTTTGGCGGCGCAGGACGACGGGGACGACGGCGGCCTCTGGCTGGCCGTCACCCGCCGGGCCCTCCGGCGGGCGGGGCTCTGGGCGCTGCCCGCCGCCGGCCTCTGGTGCCTGGCGACGCCCTGGCTCCGGGACGCCCTGGGGGCACCCTCCGCCTGGGCCCTGGTGCTCCTCGGCGCCACCGCCGCCCTGCAGCTCTTCCAGCCTTTGGTCCAGGGATCCCTCCAGGGCCTGCGGCGCTTTGGGGCCCTAGCCGGATCGTCGATGGCCGGCGCCGCCACTAGGCTCCTCGCCGCGGTGACCGTCGTCTACCTGGGTGGGGGCGTCACCGCGGCCCTGTGGGCCTTCGTGCTCGGCGCCCTGGTGGCTCTGGCCGTCGCCTGTTGGCCCCTCCGAAACGCCCTGCGGGGGGCCGAAAGCCCAGGAACGCCGGACTTCGACTCAGGTCCCATTTACCGCTACCTCGGCCTCGCCCTCGTCGGGCAGGCCGCCCTCTACGGGCTGATGAACGCCGACCTGGTGCTGGCCCCACGGCTGCTCCAGGGGGAGACCCTGGCGGCCTACAGCAAGGCGGCGATGCTGGCCCGCACCGTCGTCTTCCTACCCCTGCCGCTGGTGATCGCCATGTTCCCCCGCGCCGTCGTTTCGGGGCGGCGGCGCATCCTGGCGGGTACGATGGCCGCCGCCGCGGCCCTGGCGGCGGTGCCGGCGACGCTGGTGGCGCTGTGGCCAGGGGTGTTCCTTGCCTGGATGTACGGCGCCGTCGAGCCGCAGGCGCCGGCGCTCCTACGGCAGTACGTGTGGGCCATGCTGCCCCTGCTCCTGGTGGAGGTGGCGGTGCCGTACCTCTGGGCCCGGCGACAGCCGTGGGCGGTGGTGGCCCTCGTCCTTCCCATGCTGCTCTACGCCTCGGCCTTAACGCGCCTGCCGGATCGGCCCGAGGCGATGATCCAGGGGGTGGCCGCCGCCGGAACCCTCTTCCTGCTGTGGTTGTTGGCGGCGGCCTGGCGGGGTCGACGCGGGGCGCCGGACCTCCTTTCCTCACAACAGTTCCTGAGGTAATCTCCAAAGGCCGTGGATGCCACCGATCACAGGGTTTCGAAGGGCGACGGTCGTCCGCGGACAGGGCACATCGCGCCCCAAGTGGTCGTCGTCTGCGGCGGTAGCGGCACCCGCATTGCGCCCTCCATCGGAAACCTGCCCAAAGTCCTGACCCCCATCGGTGGTCGCCCCCTCCTGTCGCTCTTCCTCGAGGACCTGCGGGCGTCGTTCCCCAGGGCCGAGGTCCTGCTCCTCGCCGGCCACGGGGGGGATCGGGTCGCCGCCGCCGCGGCGGAGCTGGCGCCGGCGGGCATCCGGGTTGAGGTGCTGGTGGAGCCCAGACCCCTCGGCACCGCCGGGGCCCTCCACGCCGCCGCCGATCACCTTCGGGAACGCTTTCTATTCGCCTGCGGCGACATCGTCACAGCCCTCGACTGGCACCGGTTCTGGGAACACGCCCAAGCCCGCGGCGGCCTGGGGACCCTCCTCGTCCACCGCTCCAGCCACCCCGAAGACAGCGACCTGGTGGCCCTGGGGGACGACGACCGCGCCATCGCCTGGAGCCGCCGGGGCGCCCGCCGGGGCACCGTGGGCCACGGAGCCCTCGGCAACGCGGGCCTGGCGGTGCTCCACCGCGACATCCTCCGGGGCATTCCCCCGGACCGGCCGACGGACCTGTTCCGCGACATCCTGCCGTCCCTGGTGACCCGGCGGGCGGCGATCCACGGCTACCGGACCTCGGAGTACGTCAAGGACATGGGAACCCCCGACCGCCTGGAGGCGGTGCGGGAGGACGCCCGGCGGGGCCGCATCGAGCGCCGGGCCGATCTGGTGCTCCTGGACCGGGACGGCGTGCTCAACGAGGACGTCCCCTGGCTGTCCCGCGCCGAAGACCTCCGACTCATCCCTGGGTCCGCCCGCGGCGTCCGGCGCCTCAACGAGGCGGGAATCCTCACCGCGGTGGTGACCAACCAACCGGTGATCGCCCGGGGGATGTGCACCGCGGAGGACATGGACCGGATCCATGACCGCCTGCGGAAACTCCTGGCGGCGGAGGGCGCCACCCTCGACCGAGTTTACGTTTGCCCCCACCACCCCGAGACCCACCACGGCGAGGGGATCGCCGCGCTGCGGGGTCCGTGCCCGTGCCGCAAGCCCGCCACCGGTATGGTGGAGCAGGCCCTCAGCGACCTGGACGCCCCCGCGTGGCGCAGCCTGGTGGTGGGGGACCGCACCAGCGACATGCAGCTGGCGGCGAACGCCGGCCTCGCCTCCATCGGCGTAGAGACCGGACAGGGCCTGGGGGACGGCCTCTGCCCCGCCCCGCCGGTCTGGACCTTCCCCGACCTCGGCGCCGCCTGCGACTGGATCTGCGGCCCCGAGCCCGGGTCTTGAGGGACGGCGGATGAGGGTCCTCATCACCGGCGGAGCCGGCTTCATCGGCAGCCACCTCGTCGACCGCTATCTCGCCGAAGGCCACGACGTGGTGGTCTACGACAACCTCTCCACCGGGCACCGCCGCTTCCTGGAGCCGGCCCTCGCCACCGGCCGCTGCCGCCTCGTGGTGGGGGACGTGCTGGATCGGGAGCGCCTTGCGGACAGCCTCGAAGGCTGCGGCGAGGTGGCCCACCTCGCCGCCAACGCCGACGTGCGCCGCGGCAGGGAATGGCCGGAGCGGGACCTGGAGCAGAACGCCGTCGGCACCTCCCAGGTCCTCGAAGCCATGCGGTCCGCCGGGGTCACCCGGCTGCTCTTCTCCTCCACCGGCGCCATCTACGGCGAGCCGGACGTCTTCCCCACCCCAGAGGACGCCCCCCTGCCGGTCCAGACCTCCCTCTACGGGGCTTCGAAGCTGGCGGCGGAGGGGCTGATCACCGCCTACTGCCACGGCTTTGGGTTCTCGGCCTGCATCTTCCGCTTCGTGTCGATCCTCGGTCCCCGCTACAGCCACGGCCATGTCTTCGATTTTGTCCGCAAGCTGCTGGCGAACGCCGATGAGATCGAAGTCCTAGGGGACGGCCGCCAGGTCAAATCGTACCTGCACGTCCGGGACTGCATCGAGGGCATGCGGACCGCCGCCGGGACTCTCAAGGAGCCGGGGCAGATCGTCCTCCGCAACCTCGGGCATAAGGACAGCTGCACCGTCGACGACTCCCTGGGCTGGATCTCCGGGCGGCTCGGCGTCGAGCCCCGGCGTCGCTACACCGGCGGCGAGCGGGGCTGGGTGGGCGACAGCCCGCGGGTCCACCTAGACTGTGCACGTATGCATGCCGATGGCTGGGGACCGAGCTACTCGATCCGGGACGGCGTCGAAACGACCGTGGATTACCTCCTGGCCAACCGCTGGTTGCTGGATGCCAGGGCCTGAGGCGCCGGCGGGGGGACCCGAGACCCCATCCCAGCCCACCGTTTCGGTGGTGCTGCCGACCCTGAACGAGGGCGCGCGGCTCGGGCGCTGCCTGGCCTCGATCCGCGGCCAGGACTACCCCCAGGACCGCATCGAGATCTTGGTGGCGGACGGCGGCTCCATCGACGACACCCTCGATATCGCCAGATCCTTCGGCTGCCAGGTGATCGACGCCGCCGGCTCCCTGGCGGAAGCCGCCAAGGGGCTGGCCCTCCAGCGGGCCACCGGCGACCTCGTGGCGATGATCGACGCCGACAACACCGTAGTGGATCCGGCCTGGCTAGGGCGGGCCGCGGGTGCCCTGGCCCGGCACCCCGAAGCCCTGGGGTTCGAGTCCTACTACCCCCTCGATCCCCGGGACCCGCCCCTCAACCGCTACCTGACGGGCCTCCTACAGATCAGCGATCCTTGGGCCCGGGCGGTGGCGTCGAAGCCCCGGTCCGTGGACCGTGACGCGGACGGCTCCGAGATCCTGGAGCTTCCGGCGGACGGCAGCTACCCCACAGGCGCCAACGGCTTCCTCTTCCGCAGGGAGCTGCTCGAAGACCTCGGAAACGCTCCGTTTCACGAAGCGACGTTCTTCCCCCGCCTCATCCGCGGAGGGCGCCGCCGCCTACTCAAGCACCCCCGCTGCCGGGTCCACCACGCCTACATCCGCGGCTGGGGGGACTTCTACCGCAAGAAGCAGAGGGTGGCCATGCACTACCTCCTACGCCGGGAAGAGGTGTCGGGTGCCTGGGACGCCGAGCTCTCCGGCCCCCGCCGCTGGCTCGCCATGCTCTACTGCGCCACCGTCGTGGGGCCGATGGTCGAGGGGCTCCTCGGCGCCCTGCGCAGCCGGCGATGGGAGTGGCTGCTCCACCCCGTCGCCTGCCCGGTGGCGGTGATCGCCACGGTGGTGGGTGTGGCCCGCTCCCGCCTGGCGGGGTCCACCGCGGGGCGTCGGGACGCGTCCCGCCGCCTCAAGCCGGGGCAGCCGTCGTCCGCCGCGCCTAGTTCCGCTCAGGAGTCCGGCTCAGGCGACAGCCGGTCCAGGTGAGCCGAGGCCCAGGAGGTGGTGGCTTCGAGACCCACTGCAAGGGGGGTCCGAGGCCGATCCGGCAATAGGGCGTCGAGTCGCGAGGTGCCCAGGCGCTTCGCCCGCGCGCCGACGAACGCCTCGGTGTCGAATCCGATCCGCTCGAAGGGGAACCCCGCCCGGTCGCAGATGCCCCCGGCGAATTCGCGGATCGAGTAGTCCTCGCCGGCGCCGAGGTTGACGAGTCCGGAGGCCTCGGGGTGTGCGGCGAGGGCCAGGATCCAGTCCACGGCGTCGGCGACGTAGACCAGCTCCCGCCGCTGATGGCCGTCCCCCCACAGCACAACCGGGCTACCGTCCCGGGCCCCCCGCAGGATCTTCCGCAGCAGGTCGTAGACGAAGTGCAGGGGGCGGCCGTCGAGGTGGTAGTCGGGGCCGTAGAGGGTCGACGGCACCAGGTAGAGATAGGAGAGGCCGTATTGCTCCGCCAGGGACCGGGCCCCGGCGTAGAGGGCCCGCTTGGCCATTGCGTAGCCGAAGTAGTCGGCGCTCGGCTCCCCCGTCAGGTAGTGCTCCTCCAGGTGCTCCTCCAGGGACGGCGCGTAGGCGACGCTGGTGCCGAAGCACACCAGGCGGGCACCGGGCTGGTGATCTGCCCAATAGCCGAGGACTTGGCCGTCGATGGCCTGGTGGACCCGCCACTGCTCGCCGGCCCGGCGCCGGCAGAAGCCGCCGGCCCGGGTCCAGGCCGCGAGGTGGAGGATCCAGTCGAAGGGCTCGGAGCCGTAGCGGCCTTCGAGGGCTCCGGCGCGGCGGAGATCTACCTCCGAAGAGCCGGGGGACTCGACGGTGTGCCCCGCGGCCCCGAGCCGGGCCACCAGATGGCGCCCGAGGAAGCCGCTTCCGCCGGTGACCAGGATTCGCATCAGCCCGCCGGCGGCAGGTCCGGAGCCGTGCGGTCCCGGTCGGACAGCAGCGGTTCGGTGACCGGCCAGTCGATGCCGAGGGCGGGGTCGTTCCAGCGCACCGTGAACTGGTGCTGGGCACCCCGGTAGAGCTCGGACTGCTTGTAGCTGAAGATGCAGTCGGAAAATGCGTAGTGGCCGTTGGCGCAGCCGGCGGGGATCAGGACCTGGTGTCGGTTCCGGTCGTCGAGCCGGAAGCCCTGCCACCGTCGAAGCGCCGGGGAGTTCGCACGCATGTCGACGACCACGAGGTAGATCTCCCCACGCAGGCACTGCACCAGCTTCCAGGTCCGGTCGTCCCCGTGCAGACCCCGAAGGACCCCGGCGTGGGAGCAGGAGATGTCGTCCTCGACGAAGTCCACCGGCCGGCCGGCGGCGTCGTGGAAGCGGTAGTCGCGTCGGTTGAAGGTTTCGACGTACTGCCCCCGGGCGTCCTCGAAGATCGAAGGTTCGAGGAGCTTGAGCCCCGGGATCGTTTCAGAATCTCGGATCTGGACCATGATGCTCTCTTCCCCGCTCAGCTCGCCAGGGCCGCGGCAGCCACACCTGGACGGACCCCGTCCACCTCGGTAGAGGCCCCCGGCTGCGCCAGGCGGGGCCGCAGGGCTGGACGGGCGGCAGCCCTCGCCACGTCGTCCATGTGCTCCGCCGGCACAAACAGCAGCAAGAAACCGCCGCCGCCGGCGCCGAGCACCTTGCCCCCCAGCGCGCCGGCCCCGCGGGCCCGGCGGTAGAGGTCGTCGATCTCCGGCGTCGAGACCCCTGGGGCGAGGCGCTGCTTGTTCGCCCAGGCGCGGTCCAGCTGGTGGCCGATCTCGGCGAGGGATCCGGAGCCGCACAGGATGTCGCAGGCCCGATCTACCTGGTCCACCATGGACCGCAGGGTGTCGCGGTTGCGCTCCACCCGATCGAGCTTCTTACGCTCCAGGTCGCTGGCGCGGCGGGGTCCGCCGACCCGGAACATCACCAGGTGGGATTCGAGCTCCCGCACCCGCTCCCCGGAGATCGGCAGGGGCTCGGCACGGATGTCGTCCACCGCCCGGAACTCCAGCCGGCGTAGCCCCCCCACCGCCGCCATGACCTGGTCCTGGCAACCCACGGCCCCCCGGCTCACCCGCCGCTCCAGCTCGATGGCTCCGTAGGCGAGGTCGAGGGGGGCGACGGACCGGCCGTCGAGGGCGTGGAGCCCCTGGAGCAGGGCGACGCTGAAGCTCGACGACGAGCCGAGGCCCGCGCCCTGGGGCAAGTCGCCGCTGCAATGGACCTCTAGGGGCTCCACCGCGCGCTCCGAGAATGCGGCCCGCAGGAGGGGATGCCGAATGGCCGCCGGGTCGTCGACCCTCTCGGTCTCACGGTGGACGAGCCGAAGCGCGGGTTCGCCGACGGCCGGCGCCCGGCGGGTGATCGACACCACCGAGGCGTAGTCGATGGCGGTCGACAACACGGCCCCCGGCTGGTGCTCGAAAACCTCGGGGAAATCCGTCCCACCGCCGAAGAAGGAGAGGCGCAGCGGCGCGCGGGAGACGATCAAGGTACGGCCCGTTTCGAACGCTCGTTCAAGTCTCGAATCAGAGGCATGGAACGAGCTTGCCAGACGGTATCGATTGGTGCAAGCTCAGCCCGTGGGCAGCGACCTTCAGCGTTCGGAATGGGCATGAGAGGGCCAAATCCTGAGCCCCTTGTCTGCGTCATCTTGCCGACCCTCAACGAGGCGAGCAATCTGCCTTTCCTCGTGCCGGGGATCGTCGAAGTTTTGACGACGGCGGGATTCGGAGTCCAGGTCATCGTGGTGGACGACGCCTCGCCGGACGGCACCGCGGAGGTCGCCAGGGGCCTGGCGGCCGACTTGCCGGTGGAGGTGATCGAACGCCGCGGGGGGCGTGGGCTAGCCACGGCGGTGCTGGCGGGGTTCGAACGCGCCAAGGGTGAGATCTGCCTGGTGATGGACGCCGACGGCAGCCATCCCCTGGAGGCGCTGCCGCCCCTGGCGGAGGCCATCCGTTCCGGCGGCGTCGACATCGCCGTCGGCAGCCGCCTCGCCAAGGGCGGGGGCTTCGACGCCTGGCCCCTGTGGGGACGTATGAAATCCCGATTCGCCGCTACCCTCGCCCGCGGCCTGACCCCCATGACCGACCCCACCACAGGACTGATGGCGGTCCGGCGGGACCTGCTGCGTGAGCTGGACCTGGACCCGGTGGGCTGGAAGATCGTGCTGGAGGTGGTGGTCAAGGCGGCCCCCAGGCCCTTCGCTGAAGTTCCGATCGTCTTCGGGCCGAGGCTCGAGGGTAAGAGCAAACAGACCCTGCGGGTCTTCTGGCAGTATGGGATGCACTGCCTGAGGCTGTACCGGTACCGTTGGCGAAGGGGCCCCGGCGGCCCCGCGGCGTAGGCAAGGAAGGAAGCACAGCGATGAAATTCCTGATCACCGGCGGGGCCGGCTACCTCGGCTCGGTCCTCACGGAGACCCTCCTCGGCGACGGCCACCGGGTCACCGTCCTGGACTCCCTCGCCTTCGGCCAGTCTCCTCTGCTGTCCCTTCTCCACCGCCGGGAGCTGGACTTCGTGCGGGGAGACGCCCGGGACCGCAGTACCCTCCGGCCGCTGGTGGCCGAGGCCGACGTGCTCATCCCCCTCGCCGCCCTGGTGGGGGCGCCGGTGTGCGATCGGCGTCCCCGGCTGGCGACGGAGCTCAACACCGACTCCGTGGCGACCCTGCTGGATCTACGCTCCCCCTCCCAGCGGATCCTGTTTCCGAACACCAACAGCGGCTACGGCTCCCAGCCGGAGGCCCTGTGCACCGAAGACACCCCCTTCGCGCCGGTCTCCCACTACGGCCGCACCAAGGTCGCCGCCGAAGCCCTGCTGATGGACTCCGGCAACGTCGTCAGCTTTCGCCTCGCCACCGCCTTCGGCGCCAGCCCCCGCATGCGGCTCGACCTGCTGGTGAACGACTTCGTCCACCGGGCGGTCACCGAAGGGGTGCTGGTGCTCTTCGAGTCCGGCTTCCGGCGCAACTTCATCCACGTCCGGGACATCGCCGACGCCTTCCTCTTCGCCGTCCACAACTTCGACCGCATGGGGGACCGGATCTTCAACGTCGGCCTCTCGGACGCCAACCTCACCAAGCGCCAGCTCGCCGAGCGGATCCAGCTCCAGGTCCCGGCCCTCAGGATCCTCGAATCGGACATCGGCAGGGACCCCGACAAGCGGGACTACATCGTCAGCAACGAGCGCCTGGAGTCCCTGGGCTGGCGCCCGCGCTTCAGCCTCGACGACGGAATCCGCGAGCTGGCTCAGGTCTGCCGAATGATGCCGCCGTCCGGCTGGCGCAACGTCTAACCCTGCACGTCTGACCCTGCATCTGGGCACTCCTTCCTAGAGCCCGGCGGACGGCTTTCCTGGAGCCCAGCGGACGGCTCCGTCGCTGCGAACCGTTCCGCCATCGGCCTGGCTGACCACCCGCCCCTGGCGGGGACCCTTCGCAACTGCCGTAGGTAGAGGGCAGTGAAGAGGTCGACATTTCAACGAGATGTCGACCCGTCATCTCCACCTACCCACGGTCGACCAGCGGCCGACCGTGCACACCAGGAGCCCAAGATGTTCAACCGACGATTTCCAAAGGCCGGACGCGTCTGCGTCCGCACCATCCTCAGCGGCTTGGTCGCCCTTCCCCTCCTCGTCTCTAGTGTTTCCGCGGACCCCGGGGAGCCCCCGACGTTCATCGACAAGGGGTGGCACATCGCGGCCGACGGCACCCCCTTCGTCATTGAACACTCCACGGCCGAGGGCGACGAGCAGGTTCGGTACGTTCACGGAGACCTGGTCCTGACCGCCGACGATCTGGCGAGCTACGGGGCCCAGAACCCCGCACCGGTGATCGATGAGGCCTTAGTCCAGAAGGCAATCGCAGCACCCTCCGGCGCCGAGCTGGAGCTGATGATTTGGCTCCGCAACCGTCCAGGAACCCCGGTCGCCCGCGCGGTCCGAGCCCGCTATCAGCCCGCCATCGACGCAAAAGGAAAGCCCATCCGCGACTTCCACGCCAACCTCCGCGCCGACGAGCCAATGTCGCCGACGGACGAAGACGCCCTCAAGGCGGCCCTCCGCGGTGGACGGTTCCCCCTCACGGACTCGGAGAAGGAGGAGCTGCGGAAGCAGGCCGTTGAGATCGAGGCCGACGCCCAAACCATGCGGCAGGAGATCCGCCGGGAGGTCGAACGGGCTGTTCAAATGGACCAGGAAGCGATCCGTGCCCTCATCGAAAGTCTCGGAGGCCGGGTCGACCACCGTTTCTTGACGCAGAACGCCGTCCAGGCCGTGCTTCCCGCCGATCAGCTGCCGATCCTCGGGAAGGAGCCGACCCTCGCCCGGGTCATCGAGCTGCCCGTCAGCTCCCTGGAGCTCGATCAGCAGGCCGTCACCCTGGGCCACGTCGCCTTCCACAACGACGGCGTGGACGGTGGGATCTGGGACGCCGGCGTCCTCGACACGGGCGTCCAGCAGAACCACCCCGCCTTCGCCAACGTCCGGTTCCTCAGTCTGCTGGGCACCGAAGACGCCAACGGCCACGGCACCCAGGTGGCGGGGATCATCGCCAGCGGCGACGCCACGTTCACCGGCATGGCCCCCGACCTCGACTACCTGCTGGTGGGGGACTGCGCCGGTTCGTTGGTCCAGGCGGACGCCGATTGGATGGTCTCCACCGCATTGGACGATCCCGAGGCCATCAACCTGAGCTGCGGCCTGGGGGCCTCCGACACCGACTACACCCCCATCGAGCAGTTCTACGATGGCCTGGTGGACGACAACCGGGTGCTCCTGGTGAAGTCCGCCGGCAACCGCGGGCTGCCGCCGGACCTGCAGAACCCCACCCCCACCATCACCCGGCCCGCCGGCGCCTTCAACATCCTTTCCGTCGGCAACGTGGATGATCAGAACACCTCCGACCGCGGGGACGACGTGATCCGCCGCAGCAGCAGCCGGGGTCCGACGAACGGCATGCGCCGCAAGCCGGACCTCTCCGCCCCCGGGCACAACACCCGCACCACCCTGGCCACCTGGAACAACACCGCTGACTTCGGAGACATCGGCGGCACCAGCGCCGCCGCCCCCCACGTCACCGGCGGCGCCGTCCTGCTGACCGACCTGCGGGGGAACGACAACCCGGTGGCCACCAAAGCGGTCCTGATCAACACGGCGGACACCTGGAGCGACAACGGCACGATGGACGACACCTCCGATGACGGCCCGGTGGACGGCTCGCAGTGGAACGGCACCTACGGCTGGGGCTACCTCGACCTCTGGGAGGCGTGGTTCAACGGCCCCGACGTCTTCACCGACACGGTGGACGACGGCTTCTTCCCGGCTGGCCTGGACTTCCGCCTCTACCGGGGGCGGATGTTCGCCAACGAGAAGGCGACCCTGGTGTGGAACCGACACGTCGGCTATGACGGTAGCAACGCCCCCGCCGCGGTGGAGCCGCTGACCAACCTCGACCTCTTCGCCTACCGGCAGTCCAGCGGCGCCGAGATCGCCGCCAGCGAGAGCGTCGTCGACAACGTCGAACAGATCGCCGTCTCGGGGACCGAAGACTTGATTCTCAAGGTGGACGTCTTCGGGATCGTCGACCCGGACGTCGGCGTCGAGTCCTACGCCCTCGCCACCGAAGAAGGCTTCGAGCGGGTGTATCTCCCGACCTTCTCCCTCACCGGCTCGCCGACCAACTTCTTCGGCCCCACCCTGAGGACCTTCCGCGTCACGGTGCGCAACACCGGGGACATCACCGCCTTCTCGAATCGGGTGACCTTGGATCTGCCCCCTGGCTTCACCCGGGTCAGCGGCGCCCACCCGCAGAACATCGGCACCCTGGCTCCGGGGGCCAGCGCGACCGCGACCTGGACCGTGCGCTGGGATACCTGCACGCCCTTTGGCGACACCGATACCATCCGGATGACCAACGCCTCGCAGTCCTACGGCGAGACCTTCTCCTCGACGTCGGGCGTCCCCGTGGTGTGCGAGAACCTCGAGCCGCCGGACCTCAGCGGGGCGCCCTAGGGGCCGTCCCCCTCGTCCTGCTCCTCTTCGCCCTCGCGCTCCCGCAGGTACTCCCACAGCTCGTCCCGTAGACCCTGATCGAGCTTCGGCAGGAGCCGCTCGACCACGGTGTGGGCGACCGAAACGGAGGCGTTGTAGCGGGCCGCGAAGTAGGCCTGGCCGGCGGAGGAACGGGCGAAGTTCAAGACCTCCAGGAGCTCGTCGTCGCTGAATCGACTGGTTCGGTAGCCGAGCTCCTGGAGGGTGGCGGAGGCGAGATCCTCTTCGATCCAGCGCAGGATGTCCGAAGGCTCCTCCGCCCATTCCGCGTCCTCCGGCACCGCCGCCTGGACGCGGTCCGCCGTCGCCTGAACGATGCCGAAGAGGACGGCCGCCACGTCCGCCGTCGTTCGGCTCTCGAAGAAGGCGGCGTCGAGCTCGCGAACCCGCTCCTGCCTCTCGGGGGAGAACTGGCCGACGACGTCCCGCGCGCTTCTTGCGAGGCCCCGCCGGCCGCTGGTGGACACCGACTCGCGACCGAGCCAGAGCATCTTGCGTCCGGCCTCGGTGGCCAAGAAGGCCTCCGCCGCCCCCAAGGCCCCCGGGTCCAGCCCGCTATGCAGCTCGGCCTCCATGAGCTGGCCCATCTCCGCCGCCGACGGTTCGAGCTCGTCCAGGAGGGACCAGGCGGCGGCGCCGTAGCCGCCGAAGTCGCCGCCCTTCTCCAGCAGCTCTTCGAGCAACTGCCGACACATGGGGCGGAGGCGCTGGGCTTCGATCTCGGCGGCCTCGGCGAGGGTTCCAGCCGGCGCGGCGGTCCCCTGGGCCGGGGTGGAGCCCGGCCCGAGCAGGGCCGCCGAGAGCATGCAGACCGCGGCGATCGCCGCGCAATGGGGCCATCTGTTCTTCATGGCGGGCAGCGTATCACCGGGTCGGCGGCGTCCCAGGGTCACCGGCGGCTCCCCCGTCCGCGGGATCCTCGGCCCCCACGCGGACGTCCTCCGTCTCGAGGCGGATCGCCGCCACCCGCATGGAAACCCGACCCCAGGGGTAGAGCACGTCTTCGAGTACCAGCACGTTCTCCCCCGGCGCCAGACGTTGACGGACCCGCAGGAGTTGGATGTCTTCGCTGCGGTCCACGTGCAGGGACTGATCCCCCACCCGGACCCGCTTGCGCCCCGCCGGCACCCAGATGTCCATCAGCACCGTGGCGTCGAGGAGGGAGTCGGTGAGGTTGTGCAGGTGGACCTCGGCGCGGTCCGTGAGCACCCGCCAATCGCGGAAGTCGGCGGTCTTCTCGTATCGCCACCCCGGCCCCCAAAGGGCCACCGCGGGACGCCCCTGCTCTTCGGCCCTGGCGATCAGGTCCTCCGGCAGGTTGTAGGAGATCTCGGTGACGCCCCGGCCGCCGTAAATATCCTCGATCGGCGCCAGCACGAGTCGCTGGAGCAGGAGGGCCTGCTCGTTGCGCAGCACCACCCGGCGCGCGAAGTAGTCGTCGGGGAAGGCCCACGGCCCGGCCTCGGGGTGGTCGTAGAAGTTCTTGCCCTGCTGCACTAGCGGCGCGTCGCCGAATCGGGTGAGGAAATCCTCCGCCGTCTCCCGCCAGCGGTTGTTTTTCCACTGCTCGAAGCCGATGTCGGACACGGTGAACGTGGGCACCACCTTCCGCGGCGCGTGGGGGCGCATCTCGTGCTCCACCACCAGGCGCCCGTTCACCAGGGCCGGCGTCTCCTCGAGGAAGAGCGCGTCCAGGTTCTCTGAGATCCGGCTGTATTCCACCGGGTTGCCCCGCAGCTCGATCAGGGCCCGGACCGGCGCCAGGGTGGCCGCCAGGAGCAGGGCCGCCCCCGCCGTCGCCACCGCAGCGGGCGGAACCCGCAGCCGCTCGACGATCCGTCCCCCCACCGCGGCGGCGCCGAGGGCGGCGACGGCGAGCAGGATCGGCCACAAGGGGGCGTAGTACCGCAGGCTGTGGAAGCCGATGGATTGGGCCACCGTCAGGCCCACGAAGAGCACCAAGCCGTAGGCCGCCAGCAGGGCCCCGATGCCGCGGGTCCGCCGATCCACCAGGGCGACGAGGGGCAAGCCCAGGGTGAGGACGGACCGCCAGCCGCCGCCGAAGGTGTACACGAAGGGCAGCCGCCACATCTGGGACACCTCGTGGTACCAGCCGGCGTTGCCCTGTTGGAACACGCCGTGGAGCTCCCCTTTACCGAAGTACGGGGCGAGGAAGGCCACCCCCCAGGGGGCCAGGGAGAGGCCCCAGGCGCCGATGCACATCAGTAGAGGTCGTGCCGTCGCCAGGGACCGATCGCCGCGGCCGTACCAGGCCGAGAGCGGAAAGCCCCAGGCGAGGAAGACCGCCGGCCAGGCGCTCATGTGGCTATAGCACGCGGCGATGGCGGCGAGGCAGGTGACCCACCACAGCCCCCGGGACGCCCGACCGTGGCACCAGAGGTTGATCGTGAGCCGAGCGATCGCGGCGAAGAACAGCGCCGCGAACAGCATCGGGAAGGCGTAAACGTGGCCGGTCCGCGACCAGTAGAGGTTGCAGGGGTTGAGGGCCCCCATCAGGCCGAGGATCGTCGCCGTTCCCACGCCCCCCAACTGGAGCCCGAACCACCAGAGGGCGGCGGCGGCGGCGATCCCCGCCAGCACGAACGCCAGGCGAACCAGGAACGGGGTCACCTCGACGCCCCACGGCAGCGTCAGGAAGGCCGCCGCCATCCGCGGGATCGGCATCTGACGGTTGAGGCCGAACTCGTCGTAATGGGCCTTCAGCAATTCGCCCAGGGTCGGTTGCGCCTGGAGACGTTCGTAGAGCTCCACCTCATCCCCGCGCAGGTCCACATCCCCGACCCCCACGAAGCGAACCACGGCGGCCACCAGCAGGACGATCACCAGTCCCGCCACGGCCGAGTCCGGCCAGCGACGCGGGGGTCGCCCCTCGGCCAACACCTTCGGCGCGGGGTGTCTCAAGGCCCCTCCTCCGTCGGTGCCGTGTCGGGGGCCGCCCGGTAGAGGAACTGGCGAAAACGGGCGTCCCGCGAAAGGCCCGCGAGCACCGGATCGGCGCCGAAGGCGGCCAGCACCCCTTCGCGGCCCAGCCGCCCCTCCAGGTCGGCGACCGCCCGCTGGAGCCCCGGTTGGTCGTTTACCGCCAGGCGCAGGGAGGCGATGGCGGTCCAGGCTTCGGCCTTCACCGGTGCCGAGCGTTCCAGGGCGTCCGCCAGGGGCGTCAGGCGGGTCGCCTGGATGTCGGTGGCCGCCAGGGACACCGACGCTTCGAGGAGCTCGGCGGACCGGGGACCGGTGGCCAAGAGCAAGGCCCGGGCCGCTTCGGGGAGGCGCAGCTGCCGGCATGCCAGCACGACGGCTCGGAGGGATCCAGGGGTCTGTGAACGGGCGTGGACCGCGTAGGCGCGGCCCTAAGCTTCCAGCCGGGCACCCAGGCTGTCGGAGGGCTGGCCCTGGCCCATCCCGACCCACGATCGATCCCCCTTGCTCCAGCCCGCCAGGATCGGAGCGAGGGAACGCTGGGTTTGCTGGAGCTGAAGTATCCCCTGTCGGAGCATCTCCACCTGCTCGTCCCGGCGCTGCCCTTTCACCATCGTCCAGGCCAGGTCCGTTTCACCGTACGCCAAGAGGACCTCCGAAAGCTGCAACCGGAGCCCGTGGCCGGCGTCGTCAAGACGGGGGATCGACAGGCTTCGATCGGCCACCAGGAGCTGGGCGAGGCGACGGGAGGGGGCCCGCACGAGCTGCCGCCTGGACACCTCGTCGGCGAGGCTCGCCAGCTCGAAGGAACGCAGGACGCCGAGGACCCGACGCAGGGCTACGGCGTTCGTGGGATCCTGCTCGATGAGGTCCAGGTCCCCGGAGAGGTTCAGCACCCGCTGGGAGTCCTCGGCACCATCCAGCGCCATGAGGGCCTGGCTGAGCCCCTGGGGATCGTTGGGGGCCAGCATCAGCTGGGTGACGACGGCCCCCCGGACCAGGGCCTGCTCCTCGCTCCCCCGCCAGCTGGCCTCTGCGGCGGACAGCAGCGGCGCCAGATTTCGGTAGCCGTAGACCACCCCGCGCGCCTCCCCGTAGCGCCCCTGGGCGGCGTAGAGATCCCCCAGGCCGAGCAGCGTGTTGAGCTCATTGGGTAGGAGCTGGGTCCCTTGCCGGTAGGCGTCTTCGGCGTCGGCGAACAGGCCGCGGTTCCGGTAGATCCTGGCCCCCTGCTGCCGGAGCCCCAGGTAGGCCAGGCGGGCGTCCGTGTCGACCTCGAACTCCGGATCCGCCACGAGGCCGCTGACCTTGCTCCTCCAGTAACGGCGATCGACTTCGAGGTCCTCGTCGGTCAGCTCCTCCACCGGCGAGCTGGCGAGGCGGTACACGGGGCCGGCGGGGATGGCGTAGGGGCGGGTCCAGGGCATCGCCAGGCTATCTTCGACGAAGAAGGCGTGCTCGTCGCGGTTGCGCAAAAAGATCCACTCCGCGAGGTTGGCGGGGAGCTCGTCGATGGAGCCTCCCTCATCGTCGAGGGCCCGCAGCATGCCGGCGACGTCGTCCTCCGTGGGCAATACCAGGGGCTTCTCCGGGTAGACGCCCCCCCGCCCCAACAGGCGACCCAGCCAGCCGGGCTCGGGGCGCTCGGGTCCGTAGTGGTCGCGGATGTACTTCCGGTAGAAGCGGGCCAGCAGCTGGGTTTGGGTGATCAGGTAGACGTCCCGCCGGTCGAAGGACGGATCCCGCTTGTGGCGGGGGGACTCGAAGCTCTCGCCGAAGATCATGTAGGTCGGTATGAAGCGACCCGCGTCGCTGCCGCCGAAGAGAACCGCCCCCGGAGGCAGGGGATCCAGCATGTCGTGCCCGTACTCCCAGGCGAACCAGCGGTCCCGCTGGCTGCACTCCTTCCAGTTCGCCGTCAAACCCGCCAGCGGCGCCAGGGCCACCGCCAGAAGCGCCAGGCGTCCGGCGAGCCCGGACCGTCGCTCCAGCTGTGCGTGCAGCGCCAACGCGCCGTGACCGAGGAGCAGCGCCAGGGGGATGGCGGAGTACCCGAGGTACGGCATCTGGAGATCCCAGTCGAGGCGGGCCGCGGCCCCCGCGAGGGCCGCGCTGGCGGGCTGGAAAAGGGTCGACAGCACGAAGCCGACCCCGAGGACCCCGATCCAAGCCCCCGACCGCCGGCGCAGGCACCAGCCCCCCAGCAGGAGCAGGGGCCAGGCGAGGAAGGTCACGCTCTTGGAGGTCTCCACCACGTAGCGACGGGAGAAGGCCGAGAGCATCTCCAGCCGCGAGGGGACCTCCGTCTGCCCCTTCTGGGGGATCGCCGCCGGAGCTACGTCGTGCTCCGCGGTGCCCACCAGATGCCCCAGGGTCCCCATCAGCTGGTCCGACAAAGGACCCCGGTAGGGGGACCGGTTCACCGAGTAGAAGAAGCCGTCGGCGGTGCGGGTGTAGCCCCAATTCATCGGCGGATTGGTGCTCGACGCCAGGGGCATGTAGAGGTACGGCAAAAGCCCCAGGGCCACCATCGCCGGAATCCAAAGCCCCAGGCGCCAGTGCTCGAGGCGGCGGCGCAGCAATAGCAGCGCCACCAGGGCCACCAGCACCATCTGCCCCGTGCGCATCGCGGTCTCCCACGTGAGCAGATCCTTCGCCAGGGCCGCGAAACCGACGTAGAACACCGCTCCGGTGGCCGCCGTGTACCCCAGCAGCTCCCAGAAAAGATCGCGACGAACCAGGGCCGCCACCAGCAAGGGCATGGGGGCCAGCGCCAGCATCAGGTGGTGGTTGCTCATCCCCAGGGCGAGCCAAAAGACGCAGGCCAGATAGCCTCTGCTCCACTCCGGATCGAGGTACCAGCGGTAGAGGGCCCACCAGAAGCACGCCACCACCAACACGTGCAGGGTGTAGACCTCGGCGAAGACGGCCTGGCTCCACACGGTGACGGTGAAGGCGAACATCAGCGACACCGCCACCGCCACCAGGGTCGCCACCCGACGCCGGGCCCCGAGCCGGCGCCCCATGTGGTGCATCAGGGCGGCGGCGATGGCCGCCGAGAGGGCGGCGCAGACGGCCGAGAAGAGGTTGACCTCGTAGGCGCCGGAGCCGATGGGGAGCAGGCTGAAGAGCCCCGCCAGGAAGGTCCACAGCGGGTAGCCGGTGGGATGGGGGACCCCCCACTCGGTCGCGGCGATGATCAGCTCCCCGGAGTCCTTGAAAGTCACCGTCGGCGCGAGGGTGTAGACGTAGACCGCCAGGGCCCCCAGGCCGGCGAGGGTCGCCGGCAGGGCGTCCTCGGCGGTCAAGGGCCGCAGGATCCGGGCTAGGCGCGGGCGGATCTCGAGGTTGGGTTCCGACATCGAAGGAAGGAGAGGCTCCGAGGGGCTGAGCGGGTCGTGGACGACCGCCGCAGCATACGCGGAAGGACCCCGGAGATCCAGGTATGGCCGCCGACCCGAGACGTCCATCTCTCCGCACCCTTGGGCTGGGGAACGGCGCCGGCTATTCTTGGGGGCCGACATCGAACCCGAGGAGCACCATGAACCGACGAGCCGCCGCCCTCTGCCTCGCCCTGGTACTGACTTCCGCCCTTCCCTCCGCCGCCGAAGAAGGCTCCACCAACGAGCTGATCGCCCTCACCGACCTCGCCCAGGAACTGGCCCTGGATATCGAAGAGAACCGTCGATACCTCTTGGCCCTGTGCGCAGCCTCCCCCAAGTGCCTACCCTTCGGAGAGGAGCTGGCGACGGCGGTGAAGGAGGCCAGCCAGGACCTGCGCCTAGGCCCGATGGTGAGGCCCATGGTGGACGAAATGCTGGAAGTGATGCCGAAGGAATACCACCAGGATCTCTTCGCCTTCCTCCGCTCCCCCGTGGGGCTGCGGGTCGTGGAGCTGGAAAGGCTGGGGCGTAGCCCCGGGAACCGAGCCCTGCTGGCGGCGGAGGGGGCGGAGATTTACAGCCGGCTCACCGACGACCGGATCTTTCTTTTCGAGGATCTAGACTCCCGGGGGGACGGCGCCGCGGGCCTCCGGGGCCTCGATCGTTTCGCCCTGCGGATCGTCGAGTGGCTAGAGCGCCGGGCCGACGCCCGCGGTCTCTCCGCGGCGGCGTCCCAGGCCCAGGCAGCACCGGACCGCGGCAGCCACATCTACCACCAGTGGCTCGCCATCGCCTACGAGCCCATGGCGGACGAAGAGCTACAGCAATACACCGACTTCCTCGCCACCCAGGCCGGGGAGCACTGGTCCAAGACCCGGAACGAAATCCGCCGCCACGCGGTGCGGGAGGCATCGGAACCGATTCTCGATCGGCTGGTGGAGACTATCGGCGAAGACTGAAAC
>JBCDIS010000093.1:0-28992 GCA_038748685.1 Acidobacteriota bacterium
GCCGGCGGGGCCGCCGCCGGAACCGTGGCTTCGGGAGTTGCTCCTATCGACCGAAGGATGGGCGGGCCCGGCCAGTTGGCTGCTCAGTCGTTACGCCTCCGAGCCCTTGGCGGTGGGGGAGCTGATCGAGGGTGAAGCCTTTCAGCGCTGGTTCGAAGCCAAGGTGCTCGACCCCATCGACGAAGGGGTGCTGGACGCCCTAGAAACGTTGGCCGACGCGGAGGGGGACTGGCACCTCGATCTGTGGCGGGATCTCTGGGCGGAAGAGCCCCATCGCCTCGCCGCCCTGGAGCAGGGGGTGAGCCGCTGGGGATTGATCTTGGACCCCGGCGGTAGCCCGAAGCTGCCGGCCCTGTTGCGACGGTTCCTGCTGGAAAGGGCAGGTCGCCGCGATCCGGCCCTCCGGACGGCCCGTCGGCCTGCCCTCGAAGGCGCCCGCCGCGACGGAAGGGGCGGAGGGCGGCCCGGCCCCGTCGGGGCGTCGCGCACCGGGTCTGCGGGGTCGACGGCGGTGGGTGGCCTCTCCGGCCCGTCGGA
Organism: Acidobacteriota bacterium; assembly: GCA_038748685.1. Classification (GTDB taxonomy): domain Bacteria; phylum Acidobacteriota; class Thermoanaerobaculia; order Multivoradales; family J023; genus JAUIJL01. The sequence goes on from JBCDIS010000093.1 coordinate 538, forward strand.
TGGCGGCTTCGAGCTGCGGCTCCTGGGGCACCCGGCGGTGCGTTCGTCGGGGGCGACCGTCGACGTCGAGTGGCCGCTGCGCCGAGCGCTGTTGACGGTGGCGTTTCTGGCACTGTCGCCGGACCACCGGGCCAGTCGCGACGAGATCGTCCACGGGGTCTGGCCGGAGAGCGATCCCGAGGCGATTCGGCGGAACTTCCACCCCACCCTGAGCCACGCACGGCGGGTCCTGACGGCGGCGCGGCCCGAATGCGGAGACCCGCTGCCCTTCCGCCAGGGGCTGTACGGCCTGGCCCCGGGGCTGCGGTGGTGGGTGGACGCGGTGGAGGTGGAGACCCGGGCCCGCGCGGGGATCGAGGCCGCGGCGGCCGGGGATCCGGAGCGCGCCGTCGACCTGCTGGCCGGGGCATGGCGCCTCTTCCGCGGCCCGCTCCTGGAGGGTTTCGACCTCGAGTGGATCGAGCAGCGCCGGGGCGCCTTGAGGCGTCTCCACCTGGACCTGCTGCGAAACCTCGGCGCAGCCGCGGTCACCGTCGGCCGCGATCCCCTCGCCCTCGACGCCTACCGCGCCCTGCTCTTCGAAGAGCCGTTCGAGGAGACCGCCCACGTGGCGGTGATGGAGCTCTACGCCCGCGGCGGCCGTCGGGACCTCCTGCGTCGTCAGTTCCTACGCCTCCAGGATCTGTTGGCGGAGCTGAACGTGGAGCCGGCCCGGGAGACCCAGGAGCGTTACCACGACCTCATGGGCTGAGGGGCCGCGGGATCGGGCTTTGGGGTGCGCCCGGGCTGGACCCTTGCTACAATCGGGCGCCCCGTGAGAACCACGGACATCACCATGACAGCCATCGCGACCCCTCCCCACGACCCCGCCCCCGGTGCGTCCGTGACGCCGCCGGCCAGCGCCGCCCCTTCGAATGCCGGCGCCTCCGGCGGACCCGCGCCGTCCCCCGCCCCCGACGTCAGTGTCCTCGTACCGGTGCTCGACGAAGAGGAGTCGATCCAAGAGCTCGTGTCCCGGGTGAGGGCGGTCCTGGAGGGAACCGGCCACAGCTTCGAGATCGTCTTCGTGGACGACGGGTCCACCGACAGGACGGCGGAGGCGGTCCGCGCCGAGCATCGGCGGGATCCTCGGGTGAAGCTGGTGCGTTTCCGCCGAAACTTCGGCAAGGCGGCGGCCTTGAGCGCCGGCATCGAGCACAGCCGGGGGGCGATCGTCATCACCATCGACGGTGACCTCCAGGACGTGCCGGAGGAGATCCCCCGGATGCTGGAGAAGCTGGAGAGCGAAGACCTGGATCTGGTCTCCGGCTGGAAGCGGGACCGCCAGGATCCGCCCTCCAAGCGCTACCCCTCGAAGCTCTTCAACTGGGTCACCCGCCGCCTGGCGCAGGTGGATCTGCACGACTTCAACTGCGGCTTCAAGGTCTACCGCCGCGAGGTTCTGGAGCAGGTGGCGATCTACGGCGAGCTGCACCGCTACATACCGGTGCTGGCCAGCCGCCGCGGGTTCCGCATCGGCGAGCTGCCGGTGACCCACGCCCGACGCCGCCACGGCCACAGCAAGTACGGCTGGGACCGTCTCTACAAGGGGCTGCTCGACCTGATCACGGTCCTTTTCATCACCAAGTACACCCGTCGCCCCCTGCATCTTTTCGGCGTCATCGGCCTGGCCTCCGCCGGCCTGGGGTTCGCCATCAACGCCTACCTCGCGTTGCTGTGGCTGTTCTTCGATCAGCCCCTATCGAATCGTCCGCTGCTGCTGCTGGGGGTGCTGCTGATGCTTCTGGGGTTCCAGGTGCTGACCACGGGCCTCTTGGGGGAGATGATCACGTTCAAGAATTTCCGCCGGACCGAGAGCTATTCGATCCGCGAGCGCGTCGGCTGATGGGTTCCCCCCGCAGATTTCTCTTCCTCACCCAGACCTACCCCCGCTTCGACGGCGACACCTCTGGGCCGTTCATCCGCGATCTGGCCCGCGGACTGGTGAGGCGAGGGGACGGCGTCACCGTGCTGACCCCCCACGCTCCGGAGGTGGAGGCCAGCTGGGACGACGACGGGGTCGAAGTCCAGAGCTTCCGCTATGCCCCGGAATCCTTCGAGCTGGTGGGCTACAGTCGCAGCCTGCAGGCCGACGAAACGATGAAGCGAGGCGCCATGCTCTCCGCGCCGCTTTACGCCGGCGGGGCCTGGCGCGCCACCGCGGCGGAGCTGAAGCGGGCCGACGGAGAGGGCCGACCCTACGACCTGGTGCAGGGGCATTGGGTGGTGCCCAACGGTCTGGTGGTGGCCCGGCTGGCGGGCAAGGTGCCCCTGGCGGTGGGCCTCCACGGTAGCGACGTCTTCATGGCCGAGAAGCCGTGGCTGCGGCCGGTGGTGGCTTCGGCCCTGAAGCGTATCGACGTGATGACCGGCTGCTCCCCCGAGCTCGTGGACCGGGTCTGCGCCGTCGGCTTCGACCGCGAGCGGGCCCGGGTCATTCCCTACGGCGTCGACGGCGGAATCTTCTTCCCCGACGTCGCCCGCGGGGAGGACTGGCGCCGTCGCCTCGGGATCCCCAACAGCGCCCCGATGGTGCTCTCGGTGGGTCGGATGGCCACCAAGAAGGGCTACCAGGTGCTGATGGAGGGGCTCGAAGCCCTGATGACGCGGCACGCCACCTGCCACGTGGTTCTGGCGGGGGCGGGGGACCGTCTGGACGAGTTCCGCCGCGCTGCAGAGCCTTGGGCCTCCAGGGTCCATTTCCCCGGCTCGGTGTTGAGGGACACCCTCCCGGACCTCTATCGGGCCGCCGATCTCTTCACACTTCCGGCGGTCCACGACCCGAAGGGCAACGTCGACGGCCTGCCCAACGTGATCCTCGAAGGTATGGCCAGCGGCCTGCCGATCGTCGCCAGCGAAATCTCCGGAATCCCGCTGGCGGTGGAGGATGGCGTCCACGGACGGCTGGTGCCGGAGCAGGATCCGGGGGCGCTGGTGGATGCCCTGGTGGAGCTCCTGGAGGACCCCCGGCGCTGCCGGGCGATGGGGGAGGCGGGACGCCGCCGCGCCCTCGAAGAGCTGAGCTGGGATGCGGTGGCAGGCCGCTACCGCGCCGCCTACGACCTGGCCCTCGGCGCGGCGTCGGCCCGCGCCTGAGCCCGCCGTCCCAAGCCCCCCCCCACGGGGTGGCCCCCAGCGGCGTTCGAAACGGATTTCAACCCCCGTGTCCCCAGCGGCGTCCTAATGGCGGGCCCGGATGAAACCTTTCGCCGGAGTCCTACGTCTGGGAAATAAATCCACCCGCAACAGGAGACTCCGTGGCCGATCTTCCCGTCGCTGTTCGCTCCCTGCTCAAGACCCCGATGGTGACCGCCGTCGCCGTCCTCTCCCTGGCCCTCGGAATCGGCGCCAACGCCGCCATTTTCTCCCTCTTTGAGAGGGTCCTGGTGCGGCCCCTCCCGGTTCCCGAGCCCCACCAGCTGGTGACCCTGCAGTCTCCGGGGCCCAAGTCCGGCTCCATGTCCACGACCCTCACAGGCGGCGACACGGAGATCTTCAGCTACCCCATGTTCCTCGACCTGGAGCGGGCGGACGAGGCGCAGATCTCCGTCGCCGGCCACCGCCCCTTCGGCGGCCACCTGTCCTACGGCGGTGAGACCACCGAAGGGGCGGGGTACCTGGTGTCCGGCGGCTACTTCGACGTCCTGGGGCTGCGCCCGGCCGTGGGCCGCCTGATCGGGCCGGACGACGCCCGGACCGTCGGCGGGCATCCCGTCGTGGTGCTCAGCCACGCCTACTGGCGGAACCAATTCGACCAGAGTCCGTCGGTGGTGGGGGAGGTGCTGAAGATCAACGGCAAGCCGATGACGATCCTCGGTGTCGCCCCGGAGGGATTTCACGGCACCACCCTGGGTATGGAGGCGGACGTCTTCGTACCGGCGACCCAGCGACCGGAGCTGCTGGCCAATCGGGACGGCATGGACGATCGGAGAACCTACTGGTTCTATCTCTTCGGCCGCCTCGACCCCGGCGTTTCCCTCGAGCAGGGGCTGGCGTCCCTCGACGTCCACTACCGGCGCCAGATCCAAGATGTGGAGGCCCCCCTGCAAAGGGGTATGAGCGAGCAGACCCTCGCCCGGTTCTCCGACAAGAGCCTGGAAGCCACACCGGGTCAGAGCGGGCAGAGCAACCTGCGGGACGACCTGGAGATGCCGATGGTGATGCTCTTCGCGGTGACCGCGCTGGTGCTGATCATCGCCTGTGCCAACATCGCGAATCTGCTGCTGGTCAAGGCCAACCATCGGGTGGGGGAGGTGGCCGTGCGCCTGGCCCTGGGGGCCCGTCGTCGGCAGCTGGCGGTCCAGTTCCTCACCGAGTCCCTGTTGCTGTCGTGCACCGGTGCGGTCCTCGGCTTCTTCTTCGCCCACGGCACGGTGAAGATGCTGGGGGCGGTACTACCCGCCGGAGCGACCCTAGGCCTCGACTCCGCCATCGGCCCGAAGACCTTGCTCTTCCTGGCGGCCATGGCCCTCATCACCTCCCTCGTGGGAGTCTTCCCGGCGCTCCACAGCTCGCGGATCGGACTCGTCACGGCGCTCAAGAACCAGGCGGGGAAATCGTCCACGTCGCGGCTGTCGGCCCGGTTCCAGGACGCGATGGCGACGGTCCAGATCGCCCTTTCGATGGCGCTGCTGATCGCCGCCGGCCTGTTCACCCAGAGCCTGGTCAACGTCAGCCGGGTGGATCTGGGGCTCGAAACCGAGACGGTGGCGACGTTCAGCCTAGCGCCGGAGCGCAATGGCTACGCGCCGGAGGCCTCCCGGGATCTGTTCCGGCGGGTCGAGGAGGAGGTGGCGGCCCTGCCGGGGGTGGCCGACGTGGCGGTGTCGGTGGTCCCCCTCATCAGCGGCAGCAATTGGGGTAGCAGCGTGTCGGTGCAGGGCTTCGAAGCCGGTCCCGACACCGACACCCACTCGCAGTACAACGAGGTCGGAACGGGCTTCTTCCGCACCCTCGGTATTCCGATGCTGGCGGGTCGCGGGTTCGTCGACGCCGACGATCTCGAAGCCCCCAAGGTGGCGGTGGTCAACGAGGCCTTTGCCCGCAAATTCGGCCTGGGCCGCGATGTGGTGGGAAAACGCATGTCCACCTCCAGCCGTAGCGAAGAGCTCGAAATCGAGATCGTCGGCCTGGCGAAGGACACCAAGTACAGTGAGGTCAAGCAGGACATGCCCCCCGTCTTCTACCTGCCCTACCGGCAGAACGGGTCCCTGGGGGCGGTGAACGTCTACGTGCGATCGGAGGTCGACCCCAGCGGAATCCTGCCCAGCCTGCGGGATACGGTCCGCCGCCTCGACCCCGATCTGCCGACGTCGAACCTGGCCACCTTTGAAGTCCAGATTCGGGAGAACGTCTTCCTCGACCGGGTGCTTTCCACCCTGTCGGCGGCCTTCGCCATCCTGGCGTCGATCCTGGCGGCGGTCGGCCTCTACGGCGTCGTCGCCTTCGCCGTCTCCCAGAGGACGCGGGAGATCGGCCTGCGAATGGCCCTCGGCGCCGACGCGGCGCGGGTGCGGGGGCTGGTGCTGCGCCACGTGGGGGCGCTGACGGTGGTCGGGGCGGTCCTGGGGCTGGCGGGGGCCTTCGGCCTCGGCCGGGTGGCCCGGTCCCTGCTCTACGGCCTCGAAGGCAACGACCCCATCGTCTTCGCGGTGGCGTCGCTGCTGCTGCTGGTGATCGCTTTCGGGGCAGGTTTGATACCCGCGTATCGGGCCTCCCGCCTAGACCCCCTGCGGGCCCTCCGTCAGGAGTAAGGGACGGCGCCGGGGTCCCTGGCCCCACGGCGCCCTGTGGCCCAGGGTGCTCTACAATGCACCCTGGGTCGCCGCTCCGGGTCGCCGCTCCGGGTCGCCGGCCCCGGGGCCCGGCTCGGTGGCGCGAACGTCCGTCCCCGCCGCTCCACCTGTAGCCGCCCCCAGTTCTTTACGGAGACCCCGTGGCCAAGAAGCCTTCCCGCCCGTTTGCTGTCTTCGCGCTCCCCGCCGCTCTTGCTCTGCTCGTTTCCTGCGTCGAAGACCCCGCGGTTCAGACCGAGCCGCAGGTTCCGGTGCTCGAAGTGGCCGTGGACGGTACCCCGGAGGACGCCGGCGTCCAGGTGGAGGGGATCGACGTCGACCACCACCGTGGGGACATCGACTGGAGCCAGGTGGTGGCGGCGGGCAAGACCTTCACCTTCATCAAGGCCACGGAGGGGAACGACTTCGTCGATCCGAACTTCGAAGCGAATTGGACCGCTGCGAAAGAGGCCGGCGTCCTGCGGGGGGCTTACCACTTTTTCCGCCCGGAGGACGGGGCGGCGACCCAGGCGGAAAACTTCCTGGGGGTGGTAAATCAGGCGCCGGGGGACTTGCCCCCCGTGCTCGACGTGGAGGCGATGGACGGCGTGGACGCCGCCGCGGCGCTTGCTGGGGTCCTGGCGTGGCTGGAGCAGGTGGAGGCGGCCCTCGGGGTGGCGCCGATCGTCTACACCGGCCCCAACTTTTGGAACGCCCTCGACAGCGGGGCCATGGCCCCCTATCCCCTGTGGATCGCCGAGTACGGCGTGGAGGCGCCGAGGGTGCCCCAGGGCTGGGGGGATTGGACCTTCTGGCAGTACTCCCAGGAGGGTGAGGTGGCGGGCGTCGACGGAGATGTCGATCTCGACGTCTTCGCCGGTACCCGCTCTGAGCTCCTGGCCCTCACTTCGACCGCTCCGCCGCCGTCCCCGCGGGACGATTGAGCCCGGTCTTCATGATCACGGCGTGCCGTCCGCCGGGTATCCGTTCGAGGTGGTAGATATCCCCCCGGGGACTCGCTCCGACGGCGGCGGCGAGGGCCGCAAGGTCCTCCCCGTTGAGGCGGAGCTCGAAGGTCCGGAGGGCGTCGGCGGGGTCCCGAGCCCCACGGGTACCCACCACGACGGCGGCGACCCCGGGGCGGTCCAGGACCCAGCGCGCCGCCACCTGGGCGACGGTGGCGCCGTGTCGGCGCGCGATTTCCGACAAGACCTCCAGCAGATGTCGATGGTGTACCCAGCCGCCGGCCTCGTCGATGATCAGTCGATACTTCACCAGCGAGCGATTGCCGAGGGGCTCTTCTGGGGCATCCCGTCCGACCCATCGGTCCGTCAGGAAGCCTCCGGCCAGGCTCCCGTAGCACAGGAGATGCACGTTCCGGGCGGCGCAGAGCTCCGCCATGCCGTGCTCCGGGCGACGGTCCAGCAGGGAGTACTGGAGCTGGTGGGCGACGATGTCGAGTCCCCCGTCGAGGAGGGCCCGGAGCCGCGGGACGTCGAAATTGGTCACCGCGAGGTGGCGGATCTTGCCGGCGGTCCGCAGATCGTCGAGCCAGCCGGCGGCGTCCGCCCAGCCGGGGATCTCGAAATCCCACCAGTGGAACTGCACCAGATCGAGGCGGTCGGTGCCCAGCCGCCTGAGGGAGCGGTCGATGACCGAGGTGACGTACCCGCGGTCGAGGCTCCCCAGTGCCCCGAGGTCCGGCACGAACTTCGTGTGGATCTGGATCTGGTCCCTGCGGCGCGGTCCGAACCGGCGGAGGACCTCGCCGTAGAGCTCCTCCACGCCGGTGTAGATATCGGCGCAGTCGAAGGTGGTCAGCCCCGCCTCCGCCAGCCGCACCAGGCCGTCCACCGCACCGCCCCTCTCCACCGGATCAGGCCGATGGCCGGCGGAGAGCTGCCATCCGCCGTGGATCCACCGTGACACGGAGTACCCGGGTCGCAGCTCCGCCCCTTCGACCGACGTCAACGTTCCGTCCCCATCTCGCCGTTCTCCGGCCGGAGGGGAACCGCCGTTACCTCGCTGTGGCGGAAGGTGCGCAGGCCGATCCGGGAGATCCGAAAAACGGCGCCGCAGTGGGGGTCGGGGCAGGCGATGTCGGTGTCGGTGGTCATCCAGTCGTTGTCGTGGGTGGGGCGCTGCTTCGCAGGCAGCAGCGGCAGCAGGGCCGCGAGGGGGTAGATGGGGAAGCTCTGGCCAGGCGGCAGGTGCAAATTCTCCCCCCGCAGCTCGAAGGAATCCCCGGGGGCGTGGCCGCAGACCATCTCGCGGCCGGGGACCTGGACCACCTCGACCCGCAGGTCATAGAGGGTGAATTCGTCGTCGTGGGCCATGTTGCTCCTTGGGGGACGGTTCGGTGGAAGACCCGGCATGGGACGCCGGATGGGGTACCGGGTCCGGGCCCGGAACGGGCCCCGCGCGGCGATCTGTTAAGGTTTCCGGCCTATCGATAGACCCATCATAAGACGACTTCCGGACCACGGTGATTCAAGGCGACCCCCCGGCCCCTTCGGGCACCCCGGGTTCGGGTCCCCGACGTCGTAGGAGGATCCCCAAGCACCATGGCGCAACCCGAGACCGCCGGCCTGAGCTTCCGGGGCGGCGCCCTGGGGGCCATCGCCCCTCTGCTCCTGTTTCTCGCCGGCGTCGTTTGGCTCGGACTTTCCGGGGCGCCGGCCGAGGCCGGATTCTGGCCCATCCTGGTGGCGGCCCTGACCCTCGGTCTGCTGCTGTGCCGCGAGCGCCACGCCTATGCGGAGTCGGTGATCGAAGGCACCAGCCAGTCCATCGTGATGGTGATGGTGATGGCGTGGCTCCTGGCGGGGATGCTCGGGGAAGTGATGAAGGAGACCGGTTTCGTCGAGGCCCTGGTGTGGCTGGCCCACTCCGCCGGCGTCGGCGACGTGGGCTGGATCCTGACCTCGTTCCTCATCGCCAGCGTGGTTTCGACCTCTACCGGGACCAGCCTCGGCACCATCGTGCTGTGCGCCCCGCTGCTCTATCCGGCGGGGGGCGCCCTGGGGGCGAATCCGGCGGTCCTGATGGGGGCGATCCTCGGCGGCGCCACCTTCGGCGACAACATCTCCCCCGTGTCCGACACCACCATTGCCTCCACCGTGACCCAGGGGGCGCGGATGGGGGACGTCGTGCGCAGCAGACTGAGGTACGCCCTGCCGGCGGCGTTGATGGCCATGGTGGCCTACGCCTGGTTCGCCGCGGGTCGCGGCGGGGACGCGGAGGCCCTTTCGGATCCCTCCATCTACAGCCCCGAAGGCCTTCCCATGGTGGCGGCGCCGCTGCTGGTGGTGGTGCTGCTGTTTCGCCATCACCATCTGCTGGAAGGGCTTCTCTACGGGGTCTTGGCGGCGGTGGTGATCGGCCTCGGCTTCGGACTCGTGACCCCATCGGAGCTCTTTTTTCCGAACGCCGCGACCTACTCCGCCGAGGGGGCCCTGGTGGTGGGCATGCGGCGGGGGGTGGGTGTCTCGATCTTCACGGTCCTGCTCATGGGGCTGGTGGCGACCCTCGAAGCGTCGGGGGTCCTGGGGCGGCTTCTGTCCGTCGCCGAACGGCGGATCCACTCCCCCCGCAGCGCCGAGTGGTGGGCCTTCGGGACCGTCTCCGCTGCCACCCTGGCCACCACCCACTCGGTGGTGGCACTGTTGACGGTGGGCCGCTTCGTGCGGGAAACCGGCGCCCGTCAGGGCATCGACCCCCGCCGCCGAGCCAACATCCTCGACGTCACCGTTTGCACCTATCCGTTCCTGCTGCCTTACTGCATCCCCACCATGCTGGCCGCCAGCACCACGTCCTCGGGGCCGGCCTTCGGCATGCCGGTGCTGACCCCCTTCGAGATCGGCCTCGTCAACTTCCATTCCTGGGCCCTGCTGGCGGTGGTGCTTCTGGCCATCCTCACGGGGTGGGGCCGGCGGCTGGTGCCGGCGGCGGAGCCGGAGGAGGCAACCCCTGATTCGGATCACACTGTGGTGATCGCGGCGTCGGATGTCCCTGACCCTTCCCCCTCGGTCTTCGACGAGACGGAACGCATCCAGGTGGACGGCCTCGGGGTGGGGGGGAGCGACGGCGGTTCCACCGACGGGGATTCCCGCGGAGGTGGGGCATGAAGGGCCGGCGTCGACGCCGGACGCCGATCGCGGCGCTGGCTTTGGCGGCCGGCTGCTGGCTATTGAGTGGCTGCGGCGCCGGGGGGCCCGGGGGCGATGGCGGGGATGCCGAGTTAGGAGGGGCGGGGCCGATGGCCCCCGTCGTCGACGCGTACGTCGAGCAGTACCTGGCGATGTTCCCCGGACGTGCCACCGGCGCCGGGGACCACCGATTTGACCGCCAGCTGGAGGATCTTTCCCCCGAACGGCTCGCGGCCTGGGCGGATCTCAACCGGGGGGTGGCTCAGCAGGTGGAAGCTCTGCTCCAGGATCCCGCCCTGTCCGCCGAGGATCGGATCGACGGTGAGATTCTGCTGCGCCAGGCCCGGGGGGAAGTCTTCGAGCTAACAGTGCGGGAGCGCCCGACGCGGGATCCCCTGTTCTGGACCGGCATTCTCAGCCAGGCGACGGTCTTCCTGCTGGTGCGGGACGATCGACCGCTGGCGGATCGCCTCGACCGTGCGGCGGCGCGGGTGGAGCAGCTACCGCGCCTCGTCGACCAGGCGATGGCGGCCCTTCGGGGCGGGGCCGAGCGGGTCCCGCCGGAGCCCACCGCCATGGCGGCCCGCCAGGTGCGGGCGTCGGCCGGCTTCTACCGCAGCGGCTTCGCCCGCGCCGCCGACGTCCTACCGGCGGAGGACCCCGCCACGGCGGAGCTGAGGATCCACCTCGAAGAGGTCGGTGCCGGGGCCGCCGCCGCCCTCGATCCGTTGGCGGATCTTCTCGAGACCCTCGCCGAAGGGGCCACCGGGGACCCCAGACTCGGCGATCTCTACGCCGAGAACTTCCGGCTCGGCACTGGGATCGAAACCCCCGTAGATCAGGTGTTGGAGGAGGCGGAGCGGACCCTCATGGTCCGGCGGGCCGCCACCGCCGATTACTGCCGCGGTCTATGGACCACCCACATCGCGCCGGGGGCGGAGGGCGGGCCGCCTAGGGACGACGCCGAGGTCGTCCGCTCCTGCTTCGCGCGGATCGGGGCCGACGGGGCGACGGACGTCGACGCCTTCGTCGAGGAGTACCGGGAGCTGACCCGGCGGGCCATCGCCTTCGTGGAGGAGCGGGGCATCATGACCCTGCCGGAGGGCCTCCGGGTGCTGGTGGACCGGTCCCCGGCTTTCCTGGCGGGGCAGGCCGTCGGCGGCGTCTACCCCGCGGGACCCTGGTCCCCCGATGCGCCGACGCTGCTCTTCGTGCCGACCCCGCCGCAGGACGCTCCGGAGGCTATGCGCCGGGCTTTCTTCCGCGACTTCAACCACCACTTCAACGTGATGATCACCCCCCACGAAACGGTGCCCGGACACGCCGCCCAGCTGGCGGTGGCGGCGCGGCAGCCGCGGAAGGTGCGTGCCCTGTTCGGCGACGGAGTCTATGTGGAGGGGTGGGGCACCTTTTCCGAGCGCCTGATGCTCGACCTCGGCTGGGGCGACGAGCTGGCGCGGGTGGCGCACCTCAAGAAAGAGCTGGAGAACCTGGCCCGGGCGATTGTCGACATCCGAGTCCACACCCGCGGGGCGGACCGCGACGACGTGCTGCGGTTCGTTCGCGAAGAGGCCCTCCAGGACGAGCAGTTCGCCGCCAACATGTGGGTGCGGGCCCTCACCACGTCGCCCCAGATCACCACCTACTCCGTCGGCTACCGCCAGATTCTGGCCCTCTACGACGAAGCCCGCGGACGGGACGACTTCGAGGTCCGCTCCTTCGTCGACGGCATGACCTCCCTCGGTGCCGTTCCGGTGCGCCACTACCGAGCCCGGATCCTCGGCGGCGACGGCGCGCCGTCCCCCGAACCGTAGGTCGCGGCGGAGGAGATCTTTGACGGGACTTTGACGAGGCGCCCCGGCTGGACGCTGCTAGGCTTTGGGCCTCATGCGCGACTCGGTCCGCATCTCCGGCTGGTTGCTCCTCGGACTGATCGGCTTCGTCCTCCTCCTCTGGTCCTATCCGAGGGCTTTCCCCCTGCTTCCGACCGAGGTGTCGGTGCGTGGGAGCGAGGCCGTGGAGCTGGCCCGGCGCGCCTTTGACGAGCTGGGGGGCATCCCGGACGAAGCGGATCTCCAGGTCCGGCTCCAACTCGACGACGCCCTGGAGCGCCGCCTGCTCCGGGATCTCTCCGGCCGCCAGCTGGAGGTCCTGAAACAGCATCCCCTGGGCCGTCGGCTGAGCACCTGGCGGGTATTCGCCACCCACGGCTCCGCCGTCTACATGGCGCGGGTGGACCTCAGCGGCCAGGTCCTGTCGATCCGCCAGCGGCCGGGGCGACGGAGCACGCCCGAGTTCGACCGCGAGGCGGCGAAGGACGAAGCCCGCCAGTACCTCCGGTCCCAGGGGGTGGACCTCGGCGGCTACGAGGAGCCGTTCGTCTTCGAGGATCGGGACGGCGGCCGGGAGGTACGGTTTCGGCTCTATGAGCTGCCGGTGGAGCTCGACGGGGTGGGCTACGGCCTGGTGGTCTATTTCGAGGGCAACGAGCGGTCCGGCTGGGGCTACTGGCTCACCGACACCACCTCCGCCGGCAACGCCGAGGAGGCCCGGGGCTGGAGGAACTTCGGCCGCGTCCGCTTCGTCGCCTCGGCCCTGCTCTTCCTGGTGCTGGCGACCCTGTTCTATCGGTTCTACGACGCCGGCAAGCTGCGGCTGCGCCGCGCTCTCCAGGTGGCAGCATTCGTCGGCGGCGCCGGGGCCCTGTGGTTGGCCTCCTTCATCGCCCACCGGGGGCCGGCGCAGGACGTCTTGATCTGGTGGGTGCTGCTGGGCTCCCTCTTCGTCGTCCTGGTGGCGTTCTTGGCCTTCTTGGTGGCGGGGGTGGGCGAAGCCCTCGCGCGGAGGGGTTGGCGTCAGCGCCTCGCGGCCTTCGAAGCCCTCTTCCGCGGCCACTGGCGGAACGCGACGGTGGCCCGCTCCATGCTCCACGGCCTGACCCTGGGCACCTTCGGCGCCGGGCTGGCGGTGGCGACGACCCTTCCGATGCGCTGGTTCGGCATCACCCCTTCGGGCGGTCAGGTGCTGGCGTCGGCCTTCCGCAACGGGGTCCCCGGGGTCGGGACCCTGCTGCACGACCTCGTCATCTTCCAGGTTCCCCAATTCCTGGCCCTGCTGGTGGCCGTACCGTTTCTCTGCCGGCGCTTCGGAATGCGGATCGGGGGCGCCCTCAGCCTGCCGGTGGTGGCGCTGATGGTCGCGCCGCCCTTCCAGCCGGTGCCGGCGGCGGAGAGCCTGCCCTGGCTCCTGGCGGTGACCGCCATTCCACTCGGGCTGTTCCTGTGGAGCGATCTGCTCTCCGCCCTTCTAGCGGCCCTGGTGATGCGCATGTTGGTGGTGGCCTTCCCGCTTCTCCTGGCGAAGGATCCGTGGCTCCTGGCGGGGGGCGTCGTCGCCCTGGGGGCGGTGTTGATACCGCCGTCGGCGGCCCTCTTCTACCTCTTCTCGAACCGCTCCTTCACCTACCGATTCGACCCCATGGGGGATGTGCCCACGGAGGTACTGGAGCGGGTGGCGGAACGGGAGCGCCAGCGCTTTGAGCTGGAAACCGCCCGGGTGGTCCACGACGCCATCCTGCCGGAACTACCGGAGCGCTGCCGCGGCGTCGAGATCGCCCACGCCTACCAGGCGGCGACGGAGATCGGCGGCGATTTCTACGACGTTCTCCCCCTGGCGGACGAGCGCCGGGTGGCGGTGGCCCTCGGGGACGTGGCGGGGCACGGCGTCGCCAGCGGACTCGTGATGTCGGCCCTGCGGGGGGCCCTGCAGGTCCACGTGCGTTTCGAGCCCCGGGTCACCCAGGTGTTCGAGAATCTCAACCGGCTGCTCACCGATGGCGCCCAGCGCAAGCTCCTCACCACCCTGGCCTACGGCGTCCTGGACCCGGAATCGGGCCGCTTCGTCTACGCCAGCGCCGGTCATCCGCTCTACGTGGTGCGGGCCGACGGCTCCCTGGTGGACCTGGCGCCGCGGTCCTACCCCCTCGGCGTTCGCCGCCACCTGCGGATCGGGACCTCCGAAGTGGAGTTGGGCCCCGGGGACGCCCTCTTCCTCTTCAGCGACGGCCTGCTGGAGTCCTGTGCCGGCAACGGCGACGAGCCCTTCGGCTATAACCGACTGGAGGAGAGCCTGCGCCGCTACGCCGGCGGCTCGGCCCAGGACCTCCTCGCCGGCGTGCTCCAGGAGGTGGCGGATTTCGCCGGCGCCGGATCCCCGGACGACGACGTCACCCTCCTGGTGCTGCGGCTGGAGTAGGGAACCGGAGGCCGGGGGACTTTCAACCGGGCTGGCGCTGGGAGCCCAGGGTGTCCTCGATGCGCTGCACGGCGGCCCTGAGCTCCGCCACCTCGACCCGGAGCTGGTCCAGATCCGCCCCCTGTTCTTCCTCGGCGGGGGTCATCAGCCAGCTCGCGATCAGGCCGGTGAAGGTACCGAACAGGCCGATCCCAGCCAACATCACCATCATCGCCAGGACCCGCCCCTCGGTGGTGGTGGGGTAGAAGTCGCCGTAGCCGACGGTGGACATGGTGACCATCGACCACCAAATGGCTTCCTCGGCGGTCTTGATGTTGTTGCGGCCTTCGAGTTGGAGAATGGAAACGCTGGCGAAGGTGACGACGGTAATGCAGGCGAGGATTGAGCCGAGCACGGCGCTGCGGACCCGCAGGCGGAGGGAGGCCCGGACCAGCTCCCGGGCGGCCCTGAAGCTGCGCAGTAGGCGAAGGATCCGGGCGACCCGGGCCAGCCGCCCGTAGCGGAGCTCGGTGATCACGGGGATCGACGAGAGCAGATCGAGCCAGCCCCAGGTGAAGAAGTAGCGGGTCCGGTTCGGGGCGCGGTAGAGGCTGCGGAAGAAATCGAACAGGAAGACACCGCACACCATGGTGTCGATGACCGTCAACACCGACTGGGCCTCGTCCTCCAGGGGCACCAGCCCCTCCAGCCCGGTGAGGACGAGGACAAAGAGCGACAGGACCAGGATAAAGATGGAATACGGGGCGTTCTGAGGCTTCTGCATGGGCGTCGAAATCGAAGTTCGGGGGATGTCCTCTCCGCGGCGAAGGTGCTCAGGTCGGGCTAGCCGTGGCCCCAGGGGGCCGGGGGCGGATCGACGGGCTGGGTGAGGTCGAAGTCGACCTGGAAGTGGCGCTCGGGGCGGCGAAGGATGTAGGAGAACCGTTCGCCGGGGAGGAGCTCCATCGTCCACACGTTGGCGACGGAGGGATCCAAGCCGTGGTCGAGGAATAGCTTCTGGGAGTAGGCGTCGGCGGGGAAGTGTTGGGCGGTTTCGGTGCCGGGGTCTTCGGTGGTGCCGCCGTAGAGGGTCACCGGATCCTCACTGCCGTCCTCGTGGCGATGGTCGTGCTGGAGCCGTAGCCCGGCGTCGGTGCGGGTGAGGACCCAGGTTCTGGATCGGTCCTCGCCGACGTGGAACGGAACCTCCAGGCGGTCCGACGTGCAGCGACGGACGTGGAAGGTCATGGACTGGTCGGCGAAGTCCGCGTCCACCTCGTCGGCGGATACGAGGGCGCCGGCGTAGGCGTTGCCGCAGAGGGCGGTGAGCTCGGACCACCAGCGGTCCGCGGGGGTCGTCGCCGGTTCTGCTTCTGACGGGGCTGGTGTGGTGGGCTGCGGGGCGTCGGCGGCCGGGGGGGCGGGGCCGTCGGAGCAGCCGATCATCAGCAGGGCGAGGACGACGGGGGCGGCGAGGCCTGGGGGCGACGGTCTGGGCATGGCGGATCCTTTCCTGGGTCGAGTGGATCCGAGAGTAGCAGGGTCGGTGATCGCGGCGGAGCGGATCACCGACCCCGGGACGGGGGGCGATCAGCCCTCCTCTTCGCCCTCGCCGTCTCCTTCACCGCCGCCGCCACCGCCGCCACCTCCGGCGGGGCAGGAGACGATCCTGGTCGTGTAGAAGGGCGACTGCATGTACGCGTCGTCCTCGTACTGCGGGTAGCCGGGGCAATGGAAGATCTGGGTCCCGATGACCGTCTGGTGAGCCGGCGTCGCATAGAACGTGTAGAGGGTGCCGGAGCCTTGGCCGCCGGAGGGGAGGACGGTCGCGAGGCCGGCGATCAGGATCAGTGCGACCAGGATGGCCCAGTTGCGAAACGTACGTTGGCTCATGGTGAGCTCCTTTGCGAAAAAGTTGAACATCGAATCGGGGGCTCGGAAACATCGGCATTGTAGATCAGCACCTTTCCTCCGGCGGTGGAGATGGGCTGAACCGCCCCCCGTCGACTGGGGGCTGCTGGTCTTCTGTCCTTTTTCGCTTCGGCGTGTCGTGGATGACCGGTGGGCGTCGCCTCAGGGGTGTCGGCGGACGAAGGATCCGCCCCGCACCGAACCCCGAATCCAAGGAGATCCCTCCGAATGACATACCGAAAGCTTGGTTTTGCCGCCCCGGCCTGCGCCGTGGCCGCCCTCCTGCTGAGCGTCCTCAGCGTCGTCCCCGCCGAAGGGGCGACCTACTACGTGACCCGTTTCGACGACGCCGCCGTCGCCGACGCCGCCCCCAACTCCGGGAGCCTGCGGTGGTGTCTCGACAGGGCCAACACGAACCCCGGCTTCGACACGATCAAGTTCCGGCGCATGGCGTCCATCATGATCGTGCCGGAGACCCCGTATCGAATCACCGACTCGGTGGCCATCTACGACAACCGCTCGATTCTGATCGCTCCGGACGGGCCGGGATTCCCTGGCGGTTTCGTCGGCGACAGCATCTTCGAGATCGGAGACGGCGTGGCGGCGGTGCAGGTGACCCTCTCGGGCCTGCATCTGCTCGGCCATTCCCATCCCCAGGGTCCGCGGGCGGTGGAGGTGCGCAGCGGCGCTTCCCTCGACTTCCGCCACGGCCGGGCGGAGCAGTTCGACGTCGACCGCGTCGGCACCGTCTACGGGGCCTCCGGCTCCACCGTCCACTTGACGAATGCGACCTTCGCCGACAACTCCATGCGGGAAGGCGGGGCGGTCTACGTCACCGGCGGCTCCCTCGACGTCGTGGCCAGCACGTTCCACCGCAACCACTCGGGGCGCCACGGCGGAGCCGTCTACGTCGCCCCCGGCACCCACGCGACGATCAGCGACAGCCACTTCGCCGACAACCGCGCCGACCAGCGGGGAGGGGCCGTCCACCACTGGGGGTCCTCCCTCGACGTGGCGGGGGGCGAGTACGCCGGCAACCGGGCGGTGATCTCCGGCGGCGCCCTGAACCTGGAGGTGGGGACCGGCCGCTCCGCCACCCTGCGGGATCTGGTCCTCCAGGGCAATGAGGCCCTCACCCACGGCGGCGCCATCGCCCGCTTCGGCGGCGGTTCGCTGACGGTGGAGGGGACCTCGGTTTGGGCCAACGTTTCCGGCGATGGCGGTGGTATCTACCTCGCCGGCGGCGCCAACGAGCTCCGCGGCCTCGACCTCCAGGAGAACCTCGCCAAATTCGACGGCGGCGGTCTGTGGTTCGGCGGCGGCGGCGTCCGGCTGCGGGTCGAGGACTCGGCCTTCGTGCGCAACCTCCACGCCCTCGGCGGATTCGGCGTCGGCGGCGGGCTGTACGCCGGTATCGGCGACGTCTCCGTCGTCAATTCCACCTTCTCGGCCAACGGCCACACCACCGGATCCCTGGTGAACGGGGGCGGTCTGGCCTTCGATCAGAGGGTGAGGGCGGACCTGATCCACCTGACCGTCACCGAGGGGGACGCGGCCCAGGGGGGCGGGGCCTGGAGCCATCCCCTGTCGACCCTGTCGATCCGCAATAGCGCCTTTGGCGAGAGCGTCGGCGGTGGGGACTGCACCTTGTTCGGCTCCGTGACCCACAGCGGTTCGTTGGATGAAGACGGCTCCTGCCGCTTCACCAGCCATGGAGGCGTCGCCCTGGACCTCGAACCCCTCGGGGACTACGGCGGCCCCACCTGGACCCGGCCACCGATGGCCCACAGCAAGTTGGTGGACAACGCGGACCCGTCCTTCTGCCCCAGCGAAGACCAGCGGGGAGAGCCGCGCCCCCAGGGCTCCGCGTGCGACGTGGGGGCCGTGGAGGCCCACTGAGTACCGGCGCTGGAAGGTCCCCCTCGGGCTACCCTCCGGTGCCGTGGGTTGTCAGGCCGACTGACACGATGCGGCAGCGGCGGGCGCCCGCGGTTCAGGGGCGCCCCTGAGGGAGACCCATTCTGCGGGACGTTGGTGAAGCAACGGGAGTCTACGGATCGCCGGGGGGGGAGCATGGAACTTGCATATAATAGACGTATCTGCATGTTTCTCAATCGGAGCTCGGGCCGACGTACGGCCGACCCGGTGTCTGGGCATCCCGTCGATGACCTCACCCCGCGGAGACAATCCATGCGACCAAGCCTCGCCGCCCGTCTTTTCCTCCTCCTTCCGATCCTCCTCTGGGCGATCCCCGCGTCCAGCCAGCGCCCGGTGGTCCCCGGTTTCCCCAATGTGCCCCAGACCCCCGGCGCGATCCTCAGCGGTCTCAACGAGCCCAATCAGGGCCGGACAGCCATCATCGCCTACCACAACGGCATCCTCTTCACGCTGCCGGAGCTTCCGGCGAGCCAGCCCGGTTCGGACTTCCAGGTCCGCACCTGGGATCTCTCCGACCCGACCCAGCCGGCGGTCACCGGCACCCTGGGGATCTCGCCGATGCCGATCAACGCACACGGCTACTTCAAGAGCGGTGACTACCTGATCGTGGGGCCGAATTGGCCGCCGGAGGCGCCCTGGTCGTTCCGCGCCGACGGCGCGGGGGCGGTGGAGCGGACCGAGTTTCCGGGTCTGATGGGGGCCGGTATCCGCGGCCAGCTGTTCCAGCCGTGGTTCGTCGGAGACACCTATTGGAGCTACGGTGAGGTGTCGGGCAACGCGAGGATCGAGAAGAATTGGGTGGAGCTCGCCAGCTGGGATCACCTGGCCCTCACCGGCGTCGTCGGCCATCCCTTTCTCCTCGGTGATCTCCTGATCTTCGCCTCGGACCAGAGCCGGACCGGGGTGGCGACCTACGACGTCTCCGACCCCACTAACCCCGTGCTGCTGGACGTCCTCACCGAGGGGGGCCCCGGCGGCTACTGGCCGGAGCTGTGGGGGGGCGACGGCAAGCTCTACATCGTCTTTCCGTACAACACCGGCGGCAACGGATTCCGCGTCGTCGACGCCACGGACCCCACCGAGCTGCAGTTCGTGACCGACAAGCTCCTGCACGGGGACG
Organism: Acidobacteriota bacterium; assembly: GCA_038748685.1. Classification (GTDB taxonomy): domain Bacteria; phylum Acidobacteriota; class Thermoanaerobaculia; order Multivoradales; family J023; genus JAUIJL01. The sequence goes on from JBCDIS010000093.1 coordinate 19,701, forward strand.
AGGCCATGTACGCTCAGTTCCAGGACGAATACGCCTTCATCGGTAGCCACAAGATCGACATGCGGACCCTCGACTCGGTCCTCTACCTCGACGGCGCCAACACCGTGCGGCCCAACGACGGCGGCACCGGCATCAACACCAGCCAGTTCGCCCTGCCCCTGGGGAACCTGCTGGTGACCGGCGGGATCGGGGCGAACCAGGGCATGGCGATCTGGGCCCACCAGGCGGCCCCCGACACCCGCGGACCGTCGGTGGGCTACCACGTGCCCCGCGCCGGCCAGACGGGCTACTCGGTGGGGGCACCCATCAGCGTCCTGATCCACGAGACCCTCGAGACCCCGACGCTGATCAACGGCGTCACTTTCATCGTCCGTCCCCTGGGTGGCAGCCCCATTTCCGGACGGATGACCTACGCCTTTGACGACATCCTGACCTTCACACCGGACGCCGACCTGCAAGCGGACACCACCTACGAGGTGATCTTCCCCGCCGGCGGCATCAAGGATGCGGCGGGCAACGGCATGGAGGGCTACAGCTTCACCTTTTCCACCGGCTCCACCGTCGGCGGCAACCGTCCCCCCGAGGTCGGCTCGCTGACGGCCTCCGCCTACCCGGCGGCTCCCGGGGCCGCCGTCACCCTCACCGCCGCCGCCACCGACCCCGACGGCGATTCCCTGGAGTACCGATTCGACTTCGGGGACGGCTCCCCCCGCACCCCGTGGTCGTCGTCCACCACCGCGGTGCACGCCTACGGGGATCGCGGGCACTACCAGGCCACCGCCCAGGCCCGGGATCCCTCCGGATCCCTGGCCAGCCGGGCCGCCACCGTCACGGTGCTGACGGCCCCCGCCGGTCCGTTCCCCACCGCCGGCGGCCAGATCGCCTGCGACGCCTCGGCGCGACGGGTGTGGAAGGTGGACCCGGACAACGATTCCCTGGCGGCGATCGACTCCGACGCCCTGAGCCTGGAGGTCGAGGTGGCGGTTTGCGACGACCCCCGCGGCGTCGCCCGAACCGGCTCCGGGGACCTGTGGGTGGCGTGCCACGACGACGACACCCTCCGTGTGCTGAACGCCTCCGGCGATCCCCTGGCGTCGGTCCCCACCGGCTACGGCAGCGCGCCGGTGGCGGTGGTGACGTCCCCCGACGGCGCCACGGTCTACGCCGCCCTGTCCGGCTCCGGGCAGGTGCGGAGGTTCGACGCCGCCACCCGTCAGCAGACCGGCGCCCTCGACCTGGGCCCCCGTCCGCGGGCCCTCGCCGTCTCCGGCGACGGCTCCCGCCTCCTGGTAACCCGCCTCCTGTCCCCCGCCGGCCACGGCGAGGTGTGGGACGTCGACAGCGCCGCCTTCACCCTGTCCCGCACCCTGCGCATTCCGAAGTTCGGCGGCGAAGACAACCGCGACACCACCGCCTCCGGCCGCGGCGTCGCCAACTACCTCACCGGCATCGCCATCTCCCCAGACGGGCAGACCGCCCTGGTGACCGCCAACAAGCCGAACTCCGAGCGGGGCCTGGTCTTCGCCGAGGATCTCGATTCCGACAATACCGTCCGCAACCTCCTCGTGCGCCTGGACCTCGGCTCCGGCACCGTGGCCGGCGCCGTCGACATCGACAACAGCGACTCGGCGTCCTCGGTGGCCTATTCGCCCCTGGGGGACTACGTCTTCATCACCCTCCAGGGGGACGACGATGTCCTGGTGCTCGACGCCCTACTGCTGGACCAGGTGACCGGGCTCGGCAGCTTCGTCAGCCGTCTCGGCGTCGGCGCGGCGCCCCAGGGGGTGTGCGTCGACCCGACCACCCGCCGCACCTTCGTCGCCAATTTCATGGGCCGCAGCGTCACCGCCCTCGAGACCGACGGGCTGCTGAGGCTGGGGAACCGCAACGTGACGGGCCCGGAAATCGCCACGTCCTCCACCGAGGCGCTGGCCCCCGAGGTGCTGCAGGGGAAGCGGTTGTTTTACCACTCGGCGGACCCGCGGATGAGCGCCGAGGGCTACATGAGCTGCGCCACCTGCCACCTCGACGGCGGCCACGACGGGCGAACCTGGGACTTCACCGGCCGCGGAGAAGGGTTCCGCAACACCACTTCGCTGCGGGGGCGGGCCGGGACGGGGCAGGGCAATGTCCACTGGACCGCCAATTTCGACGAGATCCAGGATTTCGAGAACGATATCCGCGGCGCCTTCGGCGGCCGGGGCTTCCTCACCGACTCGGACTTCGCAGCCACGTCCGCCCCCCTGGGGCCGGCGAAGGCGGGCCTGTCGGCGGACCTCGACGCCCTCGCCGCCTACGTGACCTCCCTCGTGCGGTCCACCGTCCCCCGCAGCCCGTTCCGACAGGCGGACGGTTCGATGACGGCGCAGGCCCTTTCCGGTCAGGCGGTGTTCCAGGCGTCGGCCTGCGGCGACTGCCACGGCGGCGCCGACTTCACCGACAGCACCTCCGGTGCCGCCACCCTGCGGGACGTCGGCACCCTGCGTACCACCTCCGGCGGGCGGTTGGGTGGACCCCTGCCGGGCATCGACACCCCCACCCTCCTCGGGGTCTGGAACACGCCGCCCTACTTCCACGACGGCTCGGCGCCGACCTTGGACGACGTGTTTCGGGTCGCCGGCGGGGAGGTGTTGCAGGCCGAGGCGGGGGCCACGTCCGGCGGGGCCCAGGTCGTCGACAACTACGTCGACCTCAACAACGACGACACGGTCCACGGTCGGGCCTACGTCAGGATGAGCAACACCGGTGCCCGGCTGACCCTCTCGGGGGTCGACGGCGGCGTCGGCGGCGTCGGTGCGGTGGAGGTGCGCTACAGCACGTCCCAGTCGACGCCCCTGCAGGTGGTGGTCAACGGTGTGACCTACTCCACGGACCTGGCGTCGATGGGCAACGACCCGGGATGGCGACACACCCAGTGGGGTCAGGCGCGGGTGGAGGGGGTGACCTTCACCGCCGGGGCCACCAACACGGTGGCGGTGGTGACCCCCAGCGCCTTCCCGAACGTGAGCCTCGACAACGTGTTGATCACCACCGCCGACGAGGTGGCCCTGGCGGAGCCCCATCGCCGGGCGCTGGCGCTGTCCACCGCCGATCGGGACGCCCTGGTGGCGTTCCTCCGTCAGCTCGACGGCCGGGATGCCGAGAATCCCCTGGCGGTCCTGTTCCGGGACGGCTTCGAGAGCGGCGACCTGAACGCCTGGTCCCAGGTGCGGCCATGACGAGCTGAGCCCGAGACCCGTCCCAACGGGGCGGGTCGTCGACCTTTGGTGCGGCCTGAAGGCCGCGCCGCCCTCCGCGGGGTTCCGCCCATTTCGGTGGCGGGGGCCTGCGCGCAACCCGGACCCCCGAGGTCCGTGGACGGGATCCCCGTGTCCCGAAGGAGACCCCCATGCCTGACGAACTTTCCCAACGCCATGACTCCGATCGTCGAGTCTCCAGCCCGCGGGGCGCGCAGCGCCGAGATGTGGAGGACGGCCCCCAGGGTCTGCTGGCGATCGACGTCGTCCCCGTGACCCAGGCCGATGCCCAGGGGCTCCGTGCCCGGGTACGTCACCTCACCTTGGACGGCCCCGCGGGGCCGGTGCGCCGGGAGGTTCTTGGCCGAATTGTGGAGCTGGACCCCCGGGGGGAGGATCGGCTGGAACTGGCACTGCCCGTCCCGGCGGGGGAGTACGGCGGCGTGGTGTTGGGGCTCGGCGCCGTCGAGGTTCGGCGGGGGGACGACGAGCCCTGGGAGCCGGTGTTGGACAGCAGGGACGTGGAGCTGCCCCTCGACCTGCGGATCGGCGAAGGGGGGCGGGCGGCGCGGCTGGTCCTGGAGGTGGACGCCGAGGCCCTGGCCCAGGGAGGGGATCCCCAAGACCTGGTCCAGGCCCGGTGGATCAAGCCGGAGGAGGCGGCCGCCTTCGAGGTGGCGAAGGGGCGGCCGGTGGACGCCCGGTTGCCCCTGTCCCCGCGGGTCGGCGACGGGCCGGGGCCCCTGGGGATCGAGGCGGTGTACGCCTCGGTTTCCCTGGCTCCGGACGTCCTGCCGCCGGGTAGCGGCTTGGTGCTCCGCGACGTCGGCGGGCCTGGGGACGCCGGGGGCCACGGCGACGGGCTTCCGGAGCTCTTCGCCGGGCAGCGTCGGGTGGGGCCGGCGGTGGAGATCACCGCGGACGCCCCCCTGCGGGGGCCGGCGTGGGTCACTGTGCCCTACGATCCGGAGCTTCTGGCGGCGTCGGGGCACAGCATCGACTCGGTGATCGTCATGCACCTCTCCGCCGGCCGGGACCACTATCGGGAGCTCCGACCCCACCGTGTGGACGCCGAGGCCTGCACCCTCACCGCCCGGGTCGGCGCCTTCTCGACCTTCTTCGCCTGCACCCCCGGCATCGAGGTCCACGCACCGGAGCTGCGTCGGGACGCCCTGGGCCGGATCCGGGGCTTCACCGGCCGGGGCGTCGCCACCGTCGCCGGCCGCACCCCCGATCCCCGGGCCCAGGTGGCCCTGCGGCGCCCGGCGGGGGCCCCGGGGGGATGGAACCGGCACGGCTGGTTCAATTTCGAAGACGTCCCCATGGCTCCGGGGGAGACGCCGGTGGAGCTGGAGGCCGCGGTGGACGGACTGGTGGAGCACTCCTGCGAGCTGGTGCTCCACGGCGAACCCCCGCCGGAGCGGATCACCCGGGGGAGCCGGGGGCACGGTCCAGTCCTGGCGGAGGTGGCGGGGGTTCCGACCGCCTCAGCGGTCATTCCCCAGGGGCGGATCTTCCAGAACGATCTCTTCGACGGGCTGGCGTCGTGGCAGCGGGGCTTTGTTCGCCCTGGGGCTTATGTCTACCGACCCACCGAGGATCAGCGGGGCTGGCGCTGGTCCCAATTGCTGGCGGACAGCCACTTCGAAGAGCAGGCGGCGCGGTTCGCCGTGCGTCTGCTGGCCCCGGAGATCGAGGTGCCCATCGACGCCGGCGCCCCCGCCGGGGTCCGGACCCTAGCGTCCCTCGCCGCCTTCGTCGGTGGACGTCCTGAGGACGACGGGTTGCGGCTGGCGGCGTTCGAAGCACTGGCTTTGGGCGCCGACACCTTCAGCGCGGAGGGCTTTCCCCTGTCACCGCGGGTCGCCCTCGCGCCGCTGGGGGACGGATTCGCCGCCGCCTTCGTCGCCGCCGACCTGGAGGGAAGCGACGCCGCCGCCGGCAGCGCCCTGGGGCCGATCCTGCACCAGCTCTATTTCCCACTGGCGGTGCGCCCGGCGTCGCCGCGGGTCCGCGGGGGACGCCTGTGGTTCGTCTCCGGCCAGGTGGGGGGTGCTCTACGGCGGGAGCCGGTGGCGGACGGAATTTGGTGCGCATCGGTGGCCCTCGGCGTCGATCCGGTGACGGGGCAGCCCCGCATCCTCGCCCTGGGCATCCACGACGACGCCGCGGGGGACGACGGGGAAGTGCTGCCCCGGAGTCGCCTGCTGCTCTTCCGGCGGCGGAACGACGGCTCCTGGGGCGAAGAGGCACTGCTGGAGGATCGTCCGGTGGTTGACGGGGACCTCGCCATCGACGCCGCGGGGCGGGTCCGCGTTGTCGCCTCCGTCGCCGCCTCCGACGCCGCGGTGAAGGCCCACCTCGTCTCCCTGCGGGAAGACCGCGGCTTCAGGGCGGAGCCGATCGCCTACACCTCGGGGGGCGACGAGCCCCGGACCCTCGACCGTGGCCTCTGGCCGAGGATCGTGATCGACGGGCGGGGCCGCAGCGTCGTGGCGTTCACCCAATTCCTATCCACCCTGCAGTGGATGACGGCGGTGGACGACGGCTCCGGGTGGCGGGTGACGGCGCTCCGCCGTGCCCGCTACGAAGACCTCACGGGGTCGCCGCTGCCGCCGCCGTCCGGGGGAGGGCAGGGGTTCCTGCGGATCGACGCCCCGGTGTCGGCGAGCGGCCTGAGCCTCGCCCACTGGGCTTCGGACCTTGCCCTCGGGGAACCCGGCGAGGTCTGGTGTGTTTACGGCAACGGCGTCCTCAACCTGGCGAGGATCGAGGTCGACAGCCTGTTTGCCGGTGCGCCCCGCGTCGACGACGGGGCCGTGCGGGTGGACCGCGCCACCGGGTTCTTTCCCTCGGTGGCCATGGGGGCCAGCGGGGCGCCGATGGTGGCGTATAAGGACCCTTGGGGTTGGGGTCCCCAGCACGGCTTCCACGATCTCCTCTTCCTCGACCTGGCCCAGGGGGCCGATGTCCCTGGGGGCCGCTTCGGTGGCCCCATGCCCCCCTACGGCCGGGGGCGGATCCGGCTGTGGGATTTTGCGCCCCACGTGGCCCTCGACTGCCCGAATCTGGTGAATCTCGGCCTGGTGCCGCGGCTCCTGGCGTCGATCCTGCGGCATCGGCGGTTCGACGTGGAGGCCTTTCCCAAGGGTGGCCTCTATCCCGAACGTCAGCTGCGCTATCGGCTCAGCCATCCGAGGCTGGCGTCGATGGTGGAGGGGCTGTCGGAGCGGCCGGGGGTGGCGGTGTTCAGGATCGACAACCGCGAGTTCCCGGCCGAGGACGTGGACCGGGTCGACATCACGTCGTTCCTCGACTCTGTGGCCACGGTGGCCGACGGCTTCGCCGACGAGCTGGACCAAAGTTCGGTGTCGGAGCCGCTGGCGGCGTCCATGGCTTCCGTGGGCCTGGTGATCGACGCCGCCCGGGCGCGGGTGGAGGTTCTTTCCGAAGGCTGGTCGTGGGATGTGACCGATCCCAGGGCCTACCTGGTGGGGGCTCAGTTCTTACCCCAGACCTACCAGATCAGGCGCAAGAACGACGACGAGCTCGATGTCTTCCTGCCCCCGGTGCTGTCGATCGTCGATCGGGCGGAGGTCCTCGACGAGCTGCGGCGCCCCCTCCCCTGCGGCCGGCGCCAGGAGGACTGGGATCAGTTGCTCGGTCCCTTCATCGAGCGCTTCACCGGCATTCGGCTGGCGCTGCCCGACGACACCCCCGGTCGCGTCGAGTGGATCCTCTTGCGGGGTATGCACATGACCCGCCTGGAGCCCCGCGACCCCGCCGGCTCCGCCCAGGGGGGAGTGAGGTTCGAGCTGACGATCCCGTCCTTCTTCGCCCGCAACGAAGAGCCGGACGCGGATATCTACTCCACTGAGCCGTCGCGTATCTTCGTGACGGTGGCGCCCTACCTTCGGGACAACCGGCTGCGGTGGTGGGTTCGGGAGTCGGAGGTTCGGATGGGGAACGTGGAGGCCGACGTGGACTTCGGCATCTTCAACTGGCTGCGCTGGCTTTCGGTGATCCCCGGCTTCGGGTTCCTCCTCCTGGCGGTGGATCCGATCGCCGACGCCGTCGCCACCGGCGAAGTGTCCGAGGGCTTGAGGCCGCCGGACACCGGCAGTCTCCAGGGTCTTCTGGCGGAGGCCCTCGAAGGCTGGGTGAACGACCTCCTGGGTCCGGAGCCGCCCCGCTTCGAGGCCGCCTACCTCCGGGACATGACGATCCGCACCTGGAGCCGCGCCGAGCAAACGGACCTCCCCGCGCGGTCGATCCTCGAGCTCACCCCCGCCGCCGGTCTGGGTTTCCCCGCGGTTACCCTCGGGGAGGGGGCGGCCCGCCGCAGGGTCTTGCTTTCCAGCGTCGGGCAAATTCCGGTGGCGGTGGAGTCGGTGGTGGTCACGGGGGGAGCTCCGGAGTTCGCCGTCGCGTCGCCGGCGACCTGGCCCGGCCTCCTGGAGCCCGGGGATTCCTGGGTCCTCGATCTCACCTTCGACCCCGCTGTTCCCGCCGGCCTGCGGGCAGGCGAGCTGACGGTCACGTACAACGGCGGGCGCACCCTGCGTCTGCCGCTCCAGTCGGTGGCCGTGGAGCCACAGGAGCCGAGGCTGGCCACGGCCCCCTCCGAGCTCCTCAACTTCGGCGTCGTGGCCGCCGGCCGGGTGCGCCGCAGTCGAATCGAGGTGCGCAACGACGGCGCGGGGCAGTTGGACGTGGCCGTCCCCGCCCTCGAGGGGGATCCGGCTCAGCGGGGGGCCTTCGCCCTCGTCGCGCCGGCGCCGGCTACCCTGGCTTTCGGAGATCTCCACCGGGTCGAGGTGGAGTACCGACCGGCCCTCGGGGGGGCGCTGCGGCACGAGGCGACCCTCGTGCTGAACAGCAACGATCCCGACCGTCCGCGCCATGCACTACGCCTTGTTGGAACCTCGGCGGTGGGAAGCCTCCGGCTGTCGTCGTCTCGCCTCGATTTCGGGAGCTACCCCCTCGACGCCGATATCCCCCCGCTGCCTCCGGGTCTACCGCCGACCCTGCACCGCGGGCGAACGCGGACCCTGACCCTGTACAACACCGGCACCGCCGACCTGACGGTGGAGGGGGCCTCGTTCCGGGTCCTCGGGGGCGGGGGAGCGCCGTCCTCCCACTACCGGCTGTGGAACGTCGACGGCTCCCCCAGGGCCGCCGCTGACCTCGTGCTGCGGGCGGGGCTCGCCGCCAGCGTGGTGGCAGAGTTCCTGCCCCAGGTGGCCGGAGACCATCCCGCCACCCTTCGTGTTCAGCCGAGCGACCCCGCCGCACCCGTGTTGGACGTGGCGATCACGGGCCGGGGGGCTCGGTAGCAGGCAGCGGCGGGTGCCGCTCGGCGCCTGATAGCATGGCGTATCCATCCATATGCAGGGAGGGGCGTCATGGAACGTCGGAGCGACGAGCGGCATTTCCGCCGCCTGCGGGTTCGATTCTGGTTGCGTGAAGAATCGAAAGAAAGAATAGGTTTCACCACCAACATTTCCCGTAGCGGTATGTTTTTGGGGAGCAATCAGGTGCCGTCGCCGGGGACCCGCCTGCGGATCGAGGTGCTGGACCCGCGGCACGGTTTCGTGGTCGAAGGGCAGGTGGTGAGGGCGATCCGGGTTCCCCCGGCGCTGCGCTCGGTGCAGACCTCCGGAATGGGGATCCGCTTCGTGCCCATCGACGAGCTGGTGAGCGAGCTGTTCATCAAGAAGGCGGAGCCGGCGACCCAGGAGATGCCGGCGGTGGAGAGACTCTCCAGCCCTCCGGCCGCGGCTTCCCCGGCTCCGTCGGGTTCAATCCCCTCAACGCCGACGCTCGACCCGCCTCCTTTCGATCTCTCCGCGCTCGATCCCTCGACCCTTGACCCCTCGGCGCTCCCACCCTCGCCCCTCGACCCGCCGACCCTCGACCCTCCGACCCTCGACCCGCCGACCCCCGGGCCGGCCACCGCGCCTCCTCCACCGTCGCCGTCCCCCGTCGCGCCGCCTTCCACCGCCGCCCCGCCTTCACGGTCCGGGAGTGGAGGCTTCACGATTCGCTTTCAGAGC
>JBCDIS010000094.1:0-28723 GCA_038748685.1 Acidobacteriota bacterium
CCAGCCCCCGAGGTGGCGCCCCACCAGGTCGGTTAGGAGATCGGCGTGGTCGTCGCCGTCGTTGAGGCACGGAATGTAGCGGAAGCGTTCGCCGCCGGCTTCCTCGAAGACTTCCCGGTACTCCCGGTCGATCTCGTCCGTGGTTTCCAGGCAGTCGACGGCGAAGCCGGGGCAGATCACGTCGACGGACCGTACCCCTGCCTCAGGCATCGCCTCTAGGGTGTCCTCGGTGTAGGGCTTGAGCCACTCCTCCCGGCCGAAAAGACTCTGGAAGGTCACCACGACCCGCTCCTCCGGTAGACCCAGCCTCTGGGCCAGCAGACGGGTGGTCTTGTGGCACTGGCAGTGGTACGGATCGCCGTTCAGGAAGTAGCGCTTGGGAATGCCGTGGTAGGACGTCACCAAAACCTCCGGCTCCCCTTCGCGGTCCCAGAACGCCCGGACCCTCGCGGCCAGGGCGTCGACGAAGCCGTTGTCATCGTGGTATTGGTGGATCGTCCGCAGCTCCGGCACCCAGCGCCAGGTGGACAGCTCCCTGGCGACGGCGTCGAACACCGAGCCGACGGTGGATCCCGAATAGTGGGGATAGAGGGGCAGCACCAGGATCCGACGACAGCCCTTCGCCTTCAGCTCCTCCAACGCCCGGGGCGTCGAGGGCTCACCATAGGTCATGCCGAGGGCGCAGTGGATCGGGGTGCCGAAGCGCTGACTCAGCCGCTCGGAAATCGCTTCGGTGAGACGGCGGGAAGTCACCAGCAGGGGGGAACCTTCCTCCGTCCAGACATTGGCGTAGACCTCCGCTGACTTGCGGGGGCGGAAGGTCAGGATGATGCCGTTCAGGATGAGCCACCACAGGGGCCGGGAGAACTCCACCACCCGCGGGTCCCCGAGGAACTGCTTGAGATACGGGCGCAGGGCCTTGGCGGTGGGGGCCTCCGGGGTCCCGAGGTTGGAAATCAGCACCCCCACGGCGGGGTGTTCCCCGTGGTCGTAGTCACGCTCGACGGTAAAGAGGTTCTTCGGCATGGATGTGGGCCTCGGCGGAAGGGGTGGAGTTCGACGATCAGTGGGATGGAGCCGGGGCCTCGTTACGCACCGCGGCCACCAGCGCCTCAACACTTTCGAGGGGCGCGTCGGGCTGGATGCCGTGGCCCAGGTTCACCACGTGGCCCCGGCGGGGAACCCGGGCCATCAAGTCCTCCGCCGCACGGCGTACGACCTCGGGTCCGCCGAGCAGCACCGCGGGGTCGAGGTTGCCCTGGAGGGCGCGGTCTGGGCCGATCCGGCTACGCAGCGCCGCCAGATCCTGCCGCCAGTCCACCGCCAGGGCTTCGTAGGGAAGCTCCGCGGGGGAAAGGGAGAGGGCCTCGTCGAGGACCGGCCCGGAATGGTTGAGGAAAAGGATCCGCGGGACCCCCGAGCGCCCGACTTCCTGCAGCAGCTCCCGAAGCGGCGGCAAGACCAAGCGTCGCCAATCGCGGGCCGAAAGGAGTCCGGCCCAGGATTCGAAGACCTGTACCGCCTGGGCACCGCCTCCCTCCACCTGCTGGCGTAGGAAACCCGCCACCAGGCGCGCCAAACGCCCTAGCAGGCGCGAGAATCCCGCGGGGTCCGAGGCGGCGAAGGCCCGCAGGCGGGGGAAATCGCTCTTGCCGTGGCCCTGGACCAGGTAGGCCGCCAGGGTGAGGGGGGCGCCGGCGAAGCCGATGGTGGCGACCTCCGGATCGAGGACCCGTCGGACCCGCGCCAGCGTCTCCACCACTTCGGGGGCGGCCCCCGCGGGGTCGGGCTCCGGCAGGCCGTCCACGTCGGCCGCGGACCGCAGGGGATGGTCGATCACGGGGCCGGGGTCGAAGCGCACGTCGATACCCAGCGCCGCCATCGGGCTCATGATGTCGGCGAAGACGATGGCGGCGTCCAGCTCGAACCGGCGAAACGGCAGGAGGGTCACCTCAGCCGCCAGGGACGGGTCCCCCGCCAGCTCCAAGAAGGAGTGCTGACGCTTCATCTCCCGGTACTCCGGAAGGTATCGCCCCGCCTGTCGCATGATCCAGAGGGGCCTTCGGGGGGTGGGCTCGGTGCGCAGGGCGCGCACCAGCAGCGGCAACGTCATTCGTGGATCTCCTCGTCCGCCGCGTCGGCGGCCCGCGGCTGGGGGGTGAAGCGATAGCCCACGCCGCGCACGGTGTGGAAATGGACCGGCGCTTCGGGATCGGGTTCGAACCGTTTGCGCAGGCGCAGGATGAAGTTGTCGACGGTACGGGTGGAGGGAAAAACCTCGTGACCCCAGACGTCGTCGAGGACATCCTCCCGGGTCACCACCTCCCCTGGTCGACGCCCTAGGCAGCGGAGGATCATCGCCTCCTTGTGGGTCAGCTCGTGTCCGCGGCCATCCCAGGAACGGCCGGAATAGGTGCGGAAGTCGACCCGGTTGCCTCCGAACTCCAGTGCCTCCCCGGGCGCCCGCCCCCGTCGCAGGATGGCGCTCACCCGCAGCAGCAGCTCCCGCAGGTGGAACGGCTTGGGCAGGTAGTCGTCCCCCCCCGCTTCGAGACCGCGGATTCGGTCCTGGGCGTCGCCCCGGGCGGTGAGAAAGAGAATCGGCGTGCTGTCTCCACGGCGCCGGGCTTCCTGGCACACCGTGTAGCCGTCGAGGCCCGGAAGCATGACGTCGAGAATCACCAGATCGAAGCTACCCGCCATGAGCCGTTCCAGGCCCCGGGCGCCGTCCGCTTCGACGGTGACGCCGTATCCCTCGGCCTCGAGATTCTCAGCGATGCCGTCGGCAAGGTGGCGCTCGTCCTCCACCACTAAAACGTGGGCGGTCATGATTCCCCCACCCTCGGCCAAAGAACCGAGAACGTCGCCCCGCGGCCGGGGCCTTCGCTGGCGGCGGTCACGTCGCCCCCTTCGAGCGTGACGCTACCCCGCACCAGGTAGAGGCCGAGACCCGAGCCGGTCCGGGTCCGGCGCAGCTCCGGGCCCACGCGGTAGAACTTTTCGAAGAGCCGCTCCGCCTTCTCCGGCGGGAAACCGACCCCGTCGTCGGCCACGTCAAGGCGGACCCCGCGGCCCTCTTGCCGGGCCGATACGGTCACCCTTCCCCCCGTCTCGGTCGCCTTGAGGGCATTGTCCAGAAGGTTCCGCAGAACCGCCCGGATGCCCGCCGGGTCCGCGCTCAAGGTCAGCGAGGCGGGGATGTCGACCAACATCTCGACGCCGGCGTCCCTCGCGCGGTAGCTCTGCTCCGTCACCGCCTCTTCCACCGCCTCCAGCAGCCGAACCGTCTGCCGGTCCAGTGCCACCGCCCGCTGATCGAGCCGATAGGTGTCCAAAACGTTGGCGACGGTGGCCCCGAGTCGCTCGACGTCGGCGAGAATCCGCCCCACCACTTTGGTGCGCCCTCCGGCGTCGAGATCACGGATCGCCAGCGTCTCCGCCGCCAGCTGAAGGCTTGCGATGGGGCTCTTCAGCTCGTGGGATACGGCCGCCAGGAAGTTGTCCTGCCAGCGCCGAAGCTGCGCGTCGCGGCGCACTGCGCGCCAAATCACCGCCATGCTGGCGAGAAGCACCAAAAAGAAGAACGCCCCCTCCCAGGAATACTGGCTGATCTTGCGCCGTCTCTCTTCCCGCAGGCTCGCCAGGGCGGCGGAGGAAATCCGTACGTCGTTCCCTTCCACCTCCAGGTGGAGAAAGCGGGATGCCACCCAATCCGGTTCGACCCCTTTCGCCAGCAGCTCCCGTGCCGCTTCGGCGTCGGCGTGGTACAAGGCCCGCCAGCGTCCGTGTGTGACCCTTGCGTCGACGCCCAAGTCGTAGATCCACCAAAGTGCCTGGGCCGCCGAGACGGCCAGGATCACCAAGAAGGCAACCTGGACACCGCGGACGTTGGAGTCTTGCATCCGGCGCGGCTCCTCACTCGGCGACGGACCGCAGGGCGTCTGCGAGGCTGGAGGCCAGTTGATCCAGATGGGCCTCGGTATGGGCCAGGGAAAGGAACCCGACCTCGTACATGGACGGCGCCATGGTGATGCCGTGGTCCAGCAGGTGGTGGAAGATCCGGCGATAGGTCTCGGCCCAACGGCCGTCGATGGCTTCGGCGGTGCGGGGGGGTGGGCCCTCCCCCATCGCCAGCCAGAAGACGGAACCCACCCGCACGAGCTGGATCGGCAGCGGAGACCTCTCAAAGATCGGCCCGAGGCGCGATTCGAGGTACTGCCCGAGCTCCTCTAGGCGCCGCCACCCGTCCTCCCGCTCCAACACCCGCAGCGCCGTGGCGCCGGCGGCCATGGCCACCGGGTTCCCCGACAGGGTTCCGGCCTGGTAGACCTTTCCCTGGGGGGCGAGGTGCGCCATCAGCTCCCGGCTACCACCGAAGGCCCCCATGGGCAGTCCTCCCCCCACCACTTTGCCGAAGGTCACCAGGTCCGGCGTGACGCCGCAGCGCTCGGCGGCCCCCCCTCGGCCGACGCGGAATCCGCTGATCACCTCGTCGAAGATCAGCAGCGCCCCGTGGTCCCGGGTGAGTCGCCGCAGGGTTTCGAGGTATTCCCTACGCTGGAGCAGGAGACCGTTGTTGGCGGGAATGGGCTCCATGATCACCGCGGCGATGGAGGGACCGGCCTCGGCGAACAGGGCCTCGGCGGCGTCTTCGTCGTCAAGGGGTAGCACCCGGGTGTTTTGCACCATCGCCTCCGGCACGCCGGCGGAGGACGGCTCCCCGAAGGTCACCAGCCCCGAACCGGCGGACACCAGCAGGTGGTCGGCGTGGCCGTGGTAGCAGCCTTCAAACTTGATGATCCCGTCGCGGCCGGTGGCGCCGCGGGCGAGTCGCACGGCGCTCATCACCGCCTCCGTGCCGGAGGAGACGCAGCGGATCTGCTCCAGCCCCGGGTAGGCGTCCACCACCGCCTCCGCTAGCTCCACCTCACCCGGGCAAGGGGCGCCGTAGGTGGTGCCGTGGGCGGCGGCTCGGGTGACGGCGTCCACCACCTCCGGATGGGCGTGGCCGAGGATGAGGGGTCCCCAGGAGCAGACGAAATCCAGGTAGCGTCGACCGTCGACGGAGACGATCTCGGCCCCTTCCGCCTTCTCCACCACCACCGGCGTTCCGCCGACGGCTCGGAAGGCCCGCACCGGAGAGTTGACGCCCCCCGGCAGGACCCGCTGGGCCCGTTCGAACCAAGTTTCGGAGGTCGATCCTGCGGTCATCGTGTGGTTCTCCGTGGGACTGATCCCGGAAGCCATCCTGACGCCAGCGCTTCACGGGCGTGGTAGGTGATCAGAATGTCGGCGCCGGCCCGGCGCATGGCGATGAAGTTCTCCGCCACGACCGCACCTTCGTCGAGCCAGCCCCTCTCGGATGCCGCCTTGACCGCCGAAAACTCCCCCGACACGTTGTACGCCGCCACCGGCACCGGACTCCTGTCCGCCACGCGGCGGATCACGTCGAGGTAGGCCAGGGCCGGCTTGACCATCACCAGGTCCGCCCCCTCCCCAAGATCCAGCTCCACCTCGTTGGACGCCTCCCGGGCGTTGCGGGGGTCCATCTGGTAGCCCCGCCGATCCCCTTTCCCGGGCGCCGAGTCGGCGGCGTCGCGGAACGGACCGTAGTAGGCGGACGCATATTTGACGGCGTAGGAAAGGATGGCCGTGCCGGCATAGCCTTCGGCGTCCAGGGCCCGGCGCAGGGCCCCCACCCGGCCGTCCATCATGTCCGAGGGGGCCACGATGTCGGCGCCGGCCCGGGCATGGCTCACGGCGGTGGCGGCCAGGGGGCCGAGGTCCGGATCGTCCGCAACCCGTCCGGCCTCGTCCAGGGGACCGCAGTGGCCGTGGTCGGTGTAGGCGCACAGGCAGACGTCGGTCATCACCAGAAGGTCATCCCCGAAGGCCGCTTTGAGCCCCTCCACCGCCCGCTGGACCGCGCCATGTCCGTGGGACGCCGCCAGACCTCGGGGGTCCTTCCCTTCGTCCCCAGCGAGGCCGAACAGCAGGACGGAACGGATCCCGAGGTCGAGGTCCGCCTCCACCTGGGGTAGGAGCGCTTCGTAGCCCAGACGCTCGATGCCGGGCATGGAGGGGATTTCCTGCCGGCCCTTCGCCTCGGGCAGGACAAAGTGGGGCTGCACCAGGGAGCTTGCGGGGACGGTGGTCTCCGCCACCAGATCTCGCATTGCCGGCGAGCGGCGCAGGCGTCTCGGCCGGTGGATCAGCGGAGGATGAAGAGTCTGGGATTCGGACATCGTGCCTCGGATGTTGGTTCGATCGGCGTGGTGAGTCGATGGGCTTCAGAGCGGTAGCGAAGGCCAGAGCTGTATCGGGGAGGGTTCAAGAAGCCACCGCGGGAAGTCCGCGGAAGGCTTCGTAGAGGGCGTCGAGACTCGGCTGCTGAGCCTCCGCCGCGACCCGCAGGCCGGCGTCCCGGACCGCCGAAGATGTCGTCGGTCCAAGGGTTACGATCGGTAGATCCGCCGGTACTTCCACCTGGGCCAGGAGCCCTTCGAGGGCCGAAGGGCTGGCGAGGAGCACGGCGTCCAGGCGGTCCGTCGCCAATGCTCGCCGCCGCGCCGACGCCGCCGCGGGGAGGGTCCGGTAGACGGCCACCCGGCGCACGTCGACACCGCGGGGGGAGAGGATGGTCTGGAGGTCCCGCCGGCCGCGGTCGGCGGTGGCGACCACAACCGGGCCGAGGTCGGCGTCGGCGGTCGACCACAGGGCCTCCGCCAGGGTGCTGGCGTTCGGCGTCGGCGGGACGAGGTCCACGCGTCCGAGGACCCGCAGCGCCTGGCTGGCGGTCGTCGGCCCGACGGCGGCCACCGAGACTCCGGGGGGAAGGAGCTCACCGGTACGGACGGGGCCCGAACCGCCGAGGAGCTCGGCCACGGCGTCCACCCCGCGGGCGGAGGTCACCACCAGCCACCGGGCCGTCGTCAGCGCCCTCCGCAGCTCGAGCTCCGACTCCGGCATGACCGCATGCTCGAGGCAAGGCAGGGACACCGGCTCTGCCCCGAGCTCCGCCAGCCTGGCGGACCAGCGGGAGCAGCCGCCCGCGTCGCGGGTGACCAGGACCCGGGGCCGGCTCACGTCGGGGTTCCTTTGGAGAGAAGCGCCGGCGCCAGGGCATCGGCTAGGGCGACGGGGTCGTCCCCCTGACCGGAGGCCCGACGCAGTAGGCCGTCCCCTTCGCCGAAGATGGCGTCGAGGTGGAGTCGCCCCTCGGCGTCGGCCCGGCACCAGGCGCCGAAGGGGACATTGCAGCCCCCCTCCACCCTTTCCAGCAGGCGGCGCTCGGCGCGGACGCAGCGGTGGGCCCCGGCGTCGTCGAGGGCCGAAACGGCCCGGCGAATGGCACCGTCGTCGCCATCGTCGCCGTCGCGGACCTGCACCGCGAGGGCCCCTTGGGACGGAGCCGGAACGAAGACCGAAGGGTCGAGGCGCATCTCCACGACGCCGTGGCGCGGGTCGCCGCCGGCGCGGTCGAGCCGGTCGAGGCCGGCGGCTGCCAGCAGGATGGCGTCGTATTCCCCCGACACGAGCTTCGCCAGCCGGGTCGGGACGTTCCCCCGCAGCAGGGCCACCTCGAGATCTGGACGCAAATCCAAAACCAAGGCCTGTCGCCGGGCGGACGCTGTCCCAAGCCGCGCCCCCCGCACCAGCGGTAGGGGGCCGGCGGCACCGTCGAGGTCGATGGCCCCAGGACGCGCGAGGAGCCGATCCGCGGAATCGAGCCGCTCCGGCACCGCCGCGATCACGAGACCCTCGGGGGACGCCGAAGGCAAATCTTTGTAGGAGTGGACCACCAGATCCACCCGGCGATCCTCCAAAGCCCGCTCCAGCTCCCGCACGAAGACCCCCGGCGCGCCGATGGCGGCGAAGGGTCGGTCCCGCTGCTGGTCCCCCCGGGTCTCCACCACCACCGTCTCGACCTCGTGGCCGGCGGCGATCAGGGCCTGCCCCACCCAGCCCGATTGGGTCCTGGCCAGCAGGGAGCCGCGGGTCCCCAGCCGCAGCTTCACAGGGCACCCCCGGGCTCGCGATCGTTTGCTGCGGGCTCGGCCACCATCGACGCGCCTTGCCGCAGGGCGGCCAGCTCCGCGTCGGAGGCGGCGAGGAACGTGTCGACGGCGTCCCCTCCGAACTCCGAAGCGAGGGCCCGCAGGCCGAGGGTGGGGACGTGGGCGAAACGCTTCGCCAGGGAGACGGCGAATGCCTCCACCGCAGCCCGCTCGCCGTCCCCGAGATGCTTGAGCTCGCGGCGGAACAGGCGTGCCGTTCCGTCCCGGGCGGTGTCCCTGAACCGCTGGGCCAGCTCCGCTAGAACCGGCGAGGTGGAACGCTCGGCGAATTCCCCCCGCAATTCCCCTAGGGCCCGGTCCACCCGCTCCCTCGCCGCCGCCGCCCGTCCGCGGCGGCGCTCGCGGTTGGCCTCCGCCTCGGAGCTGATCTCCTGCATGCCGATGCGCGGAACTCCGAGGCGGGCCGCGGCCCGCGGGTCGGCGTTGGCGGGCACTCCATAGTCCACCACCAAGGGCGGATGGCCGGCGGCAGCGGTCAGCCGCTCCAGCTCCCCCCGACCCAGCAGCGGCTCGCTGGCTCCGGTGGCCAGCACCACCGCGGTGAACACGCCGGGGCAGGCCCGAAACTCGAACAAAGACTGGTAAGGAAAGCCGAGCCGGGACGCCAGACCGCGGCCCCGCTCGGCACTTCGATTGACCACCACGCAGGGCACCCCCTCGGCGGCAAGGGCCTCACCGCAGCGCTCCGTCATCGCCGAGACCCCGACGAGGGCGACGGGCCCCGGCAGTGCGGCCAGTCGCTCCCGAACCCGTGCGATGCCGAGCCCCGCCAAGGACTGGCTGCCGTCGGCGAGGCCCGAGTCCTCCGCCACCTGCCTGGCCACCCGCAGCGCCCGACCGACGGCCCAGTCCAGCCGCGAACCGCAGACCCCGGCCGCCTGCGCCAGGCGATGCCCGTCCCGCAGCTGGCCGCGGATCTCCCGCTCCCCCAGGTCCGCCGAGTCGAGCCCGCAGGCCACCAACAGCAAGTGTTCCAGTGCCCCTTCGCCCCCCCACTCCCGCAGCGCCTGCTCCGCCTCCCCCGGTCGGGGTTCACGGCCCACCAGCTCGGTGAAGACCCGGCGCCGGAGCACTCCGGGGGGGAGCTCCTCGGGATCCGCCGGTCGCACCACCAGCAGCTCCACCCGATTGCAGGTCGCCACGTACACAAGCTCCTCCACTCCGAGGGCTTCTTTCAAGGCCGGCAGGCGCTCGGCGCGGGTATCGGCGGGTAGGGTAAAGGGACCGAGGCTTTCCGTACCCCCACGCCGCCAACCGGCCCCGATGATGCCCAATCGATCCATGGCGCGTATCTTAATCGCGGGGTTCGACCCACCGTGTCACGCCAATGTCACAGCGTCGGCGAACCGGCGCCGACGGTCGATGTGCGTTCGATGGGCTACCCACTGTGACCCGAGGCAGCGGTCGCCGACGATCAGATTGCGGCCTTGGTGAAGAGCAGGCACCCCATGATCGTCCGAAGCCTGCCACGGACATCAAATGCCATGTGACCCATGGCTCGGATTCCTCGATTCCGGGAAGACGGTCTCAACGGAGAGAATCCGCCGCAGGTCTTCGGCGATCATTTGGAAAACCGGCAACACCACGAGCGTGATGCCGGTCGCGGCCAAGATGCCGTAGGCGATCGAAATCGCCGCGGGTATCAAGTACTGGGCGTGCTCGGAGGTTTCGAGGATCAGCGGCGCCAGGCCGGCGAAGGTGGTGACGGAGGTCAAACAGATGGCCCTTAGGCGGCTAGCCCCGGCATCCAGCCAAGCTTCGACGTCATCCAGACCCGATTCGCGCTTGGCGTTGAAAGTCGAGACCAGGAGCAGGCTGTCGTTGACGACGATTCCGGAAAGCGCCAGCAGTCCGAAAAAGGAGAGGATACTCATCGGCAATCCGTGCACCCAATGGCCGAAGATAGCCCCCAGGATCCCGAACGGGATGACCGCCATGATCAGTATCGGCTGGGAATAGGACCGCAGCGGAACGGCGAGCAAGGCGAAGATGGACGCCAGTGCCAAGAGCAGCATCCAGGCGATGGACGCGCTGGTCTCGGCGATCTCCGCCAGTTCCCCACGCTGCTGGATGGCGAGGCCGGGGTAGCGGGCCCGCAGGTCGGGCAGCAGGTCGCGTTCGAGGGTCGCCACCGCCTCCTCCGGGGAGATCCGGTCTCGGTCGACGAAGGCGTCCAAGATGGCGACCCGATTCCCGTCGACGCGGGTGATCTCAGACGACGAACGCCGGAAACTAGTCTCCGCGACCAGCGAGAGCGGGACGGCCTCACCGGAAGGCAGCCGTATTCGGGCCTCGGTGAGATCCGTTTCATCTCGGCGCTCTGCGGCCGGATAGCGCACGCGGACGCGGACCTCTTCGCTACCGCGCTGGAAACGCTGCACTTCGTAGCCCAGAAAAGCTCGCTGCAGCTGATCCGAGAGCCCCGCCGTGTCAAGGCCCAGGGCCCGACCCTGTGGGGTCAGCTCGAGGCTCAGCTCAAAGCGCCCGAGGGCGAGGTTGTCGCGCAGATCCCGCACGCCGGGGGTGCGCTGTAGGTGCTCGAAAATGGCGCTACGGGCTGCACTTAGGGCCGTCCCGTCCGACGCGCTGATCTCCAGGCTGATCGGGGGAAAGGCATCGAAGGCAGCGGAGAAGATCGTGGTTTTGGCACCTTCGAGGGGACCGGTCTCGGCGCGCCAGGCGTCGGCGATATCCCCGGGCGCCACGCCGACAAGCTGAGGCGAGATCTCGACACGGACCTCGCCGCTACGGTCACCGGTCATCTGGGTCTGGACCGCCGCCAGCAGATCACCGTCGCTGCCCAAGCTGTCCCCGAAACCCTCCGCCACCCTCGACAGGGAGCTCTCCAGTAGGGCCAGGTTCTTCTCCGTGAGCCCGTGGCCCGCGGTCTCCTCCATGGTCAGCGTTGCGGTGACCAGCTCGCCTGGGATGTCGGGAAAGAAAGTAGAACGCACGAATCCCGCTGCCACAAAGGCGAGGGAAGCGCCCGTGACGAGCAGGATGACGAATAGGCTGCGGTAGCGTCGCCGCAGGGCTCGGTAGAGCAAGGCGCGGTAGGCGACGCCGAGGCGATCGAAGCAGCGGGCGACAGCGGACTGCAGAGCTTCGAACAGTCGTCCGAAGGCTGAGCGCGGTCGGTAACCCAATCGCAAGTGGGCCAGGTGGGCCGGCAAGATGAGCTTCGATTCGATGAGGGAGAACACCAGACAGCCCGCCGTCACCATGGCGAACTGAGAGAAGATCAGACCAAACTCCCCTTTCACCAAGCCGAGCACCGAGAAGGCCGAAACCGTTGTCAAGACACCGAAGATTGTGGGCACCGCCACCTTCTGCACACCGCGCACGGCGCTGGTTGTGGAGTTGCCTTCACGGAGCTTGAAGGTGTGGATGCTCTCGCCCACGACCACGGCATCGTCGACGACGATTCCGAGGGCGACGATCATGCCGAAGGTGGTGAGGTCGTTGAGGGAGAGTCCGAAACCGCGCATGACCAGAAACGCACCGCTGAATGCCACCGGCAATCCCATAGCCACCCAGAAGGCGACGCGCCGATCGAGGGTCAAAGCGAGGACCGCGAAGACCAACGCCATGCCGAAGATAGCGTTGCCCTGCAGTAGCGCAACGCGGGAGGTGATCTGTTCGCTACGGTCGTACCAGGTGTCTAAATGAACCCCCCGCGGCAGCCGGCCACCGCCGCGCCAAAGCTCGACGACCTCCCGAACGGCCAGGCTCACCTCGTGGGTACTGGTGGCCGCATCCTTGAAAGCCTGCAGGCCGATCGACGGCTGGCCGTCGAAACGCATGAACCGCCGCGGTGAATCCTGAAACGCCGATCTCACCGACGCCACGTCGCCGACGGTGAGTAGGCTACCGTCGGGCCGGACGAGCAGCGTAAGTCTGGACACTTCCCCTGCCCAGACGGCGCGCCGCGCGGCCCGCAGTGTGAGGTCCCCCTCGGGGCTGCGCAGGCTGCCGCTCAGATCGATCAGCGACTCCCGATCGATGGCCGTCGCCACGTCCTCGAGGGAGAGGCCGTACTCGGCGAGGGAGGCATCGTCGATCTCCACATGCACCTCGGGGGACAGATGGCCGACCCGGTCCACCTGATCGATGTCAGGGTGGGCCAAAAGGTCCCGCCAGAGATCGTGGGCCACCTGCTCCAGCACGGCACGGTCCACTTCCCCCGAGACCTGCGCCCAGATGACCCGATCGTCGATGCGCTGCTGCTCCAGAACGGGTCGCTCGGCGCGAGCCGGCAGGTTGGGAACCGCGTCGACGCGGGCTTTGACGTCGGCGAGTAGGCGATCGAGGTCGATCCCGGATGCCTTCTCGATCGTCATCGTGACGCCGTCCGCACGGGCGACGGAGGAGATCCTCTTGATGCCCGGGGTGCCTTGGAGGGCCCGCTCCAGACGCAAGACGACCCCCTCTTCGGCGACCTCCGGGGAACCGCTCGGAAACCCCACCTCGACGGTGATGATGCCGGGTGGCAGACCGGGGAAGGATTCCCGGGGCAGGTCCCCTGCGGCGGCAAAACCCAGG
This sequence comes from Acidobacteriota bacterium, assembly GCA_038748685.1. Classification (GTDB taxonomy): domain Bacteria; phylum Acidobacteriota; class Thermoanaerobaculia; order Multivoradales; family J023; genus JAUIJL01. The sequence continues at coordinate 12,621 of JBCDIS010000094.1, forward strand.
GCGACGATGAGGGCCATGAGCACGTTGGCCGCTACAGGATTACCGGTGAACCAAGCGATGGCTCCCTGTGGCCAGTCCCCCGTGGACGTCCGCTGTCCGGATTCGACCGGCCTCGGAGTCGCCGCGGTGGACGAATCCGTCCTAGGCCCCTCAGCCCGCGGCATCGGCGGTCTCCTTCTTTACGGAAAGGCCTGGCAGGAATGAGGCCATGGGGTGAGCCACCACTTCGAGGACATCCCGTTCCATCGCCGGCGGCGCGTCCACCAGGATCCGTCCATCCACCCCCGGTCGCAGATCGGCGGCGAATTTCGCTAGCAGACCTTCGGCGTCTACGAACCAAATCTCGCCCTGGTCGGTGACCACATGACTCGGAAGGTCGAGAACTCCGTTCAGCTCGCGACCCGAAAGGGCAGCGCGCACGAACGTGCCGGAATAGAGGGGCGGATCCGCTTCCAGTGGATTCGAGACCGTGACCACGAGGGACCGCAGGCGGGTCTCGGCGACCACGTGCCGCTCGATGCGGCTGACCAGGCCCTGCCAGCGCCGCGGTTCCCCACCGCCGGTCGAGAGCTCGACGGGCCAGCGCCGCCTGAGCAACTCCCGATCCGGAGGCAGAAGGGCCCAGTCCGCCGGAGTGAGGGGCAGTCGCACTTCGACGATGTCCGAGCTATCGAGCTCGACAAGCTCGGTGCCGGGCTGCATATAGCTGCCCAGGGACGCCATTCGACGCACCACCGTAGCGTCGAATGGGGCCCTGATCACCGTTCGGGCGAGGTTGTTCTGCGCCTCTAGCAGCGCCGCCTCTGCGGCTTGAACCGCAAGCCGTGCCGAGCGCTTCTGGGGCTCCCGCAGCAGGAAGCGCGATGGCTCCTCGGAGGTCTCCATGCGCCGCCAGTCGGCCATCGCCTGGCGGGCCCGCAGGTCTTCTTCCTCAAGCAAAAGCCGGGCCTTTTCGAGATCGGCTCGGGCATCGGCCACCGCCTCAAGGTAGCGGGAGTCGTCGAGGGTCATCAGCACGGCGCCCTCGGCGACGCGGTGCCCGGAATGGGCCGTCTCGGAGACCGACACCAGCGAGCCTGCGACCTCGGCCGAAAGCATGGTCCGAAAGCGCGGGCGGATTTCCCCACGCGAGTGGATCTCGGGCCGGGCGGAGATGCGGCGTTTGGCCAGCACGGTCACCACGGGGGGCGTAGGGACCGGCGTAGACGGGTCAACCCTGCCTCGGTCACCCGCCAGTTCATGGTTCTCAGCGCCTTCGGGGGACCGGGGCGACAGAAGCATCAAAAGGACGACGACGGCGATCGGCGTGCAGAAAAGCGCGACTGTTCTGGCCCTCATCAAACTGCCCTCAGGCCGAGGGCCAGACCGAGCTCGATGCGGTTCTGCAGGAGGTCGAAGCGGGCTTCCAGCAGCCGCAACTCCGACTCGAAGGCCGTGCGCTGGGCGGCGAGAAGATCGAGGATGTCCGCCAGGCCGCGGACGAACCGACCTTCGAAACTGCGCCGGCTCAGCTCCGCATGCTCCAAGGACGTCTCCAGGTGGGGGATGCGGCGGGAGAGCGAGTACTCTGCACCGAGAGCGTCCTCGACTTCGATCACAGCGTCGAGGAGTACACCGCGGTAGGCGGCTACCGAGGCCTGTGCCCTCACCCGCGAGGCTTCCAACTCAGCGTTCAGCGCCCGCCGGTTGATCAGAGGCGCCGCCAGGCTGCCAAGTAAGGACCACACTGGGTCGGCTTTGAGCAGATCGCCGGGGCTGGAGGAGCTGAGGACGAGATCGGAGCTGAGCCGGAAGCTCGGCAACAAAGCTCTACGAGCCACGTTGACGGACACCCCATCCGCCTCCAGACGCGAAAGGGCGGCGGCGACATCCGGGCGCGTCGCCAGGACGTCGGCGGGTACGGGCACCGGTGAGCGTCTCACTTCCGGCAGCTGTTCGGGTAGACAACCTGGCTCGAGAGCGAGATCGCCGAGCAGCAAGCTAAGGTCCCGGTCCACCCGCCGGACCTCCTCCTCCAGGCGTTCGATCTCCGCCTCGGAGGCCGCCAGCTCAGACCTCGAGGCGTCCCAATCCGTCACCGTACCCAGACCCGAACGGTAGCGTTCTCGTACGACCTCGAGGGTAGACTCGATGGAATTGGCGCGGCGCCGTTCGATGTCTAGCTGGTGGCCACGCAGCACTCGCTCCAGGCCGGCCTGGAGGGTGCGGGCAGCCAGGGAGCTGTACGCCGCCCGTAGGTCGTGATCAAGTGCCCGATGGCGAAGCTCAGCTTCTTTCACCTGGTCCGCCAAACGGCCCCAAACGTCGATCTCCCAACTCACGTCCAGGCCGAGGGAGGTGGCGGAGACCGGAGAGCGAGCGCCGCCGGCCTCGTTTCCGCGGGACTGGCCCAGTGTCGCGTCGACCAAGGGTAGTCGGCGGGCTCGCGTTACGCCCAGGAGAATCCCCGACTCCCGCAGCCGAAGGCTGGTCTCGACGAGGTCTGGATTGCCGGCGAGCGCTCGGTCCACGAGCGCCGCAAAACGCTGATCGTCGACCATTCCTGCCAAGGATGGGATGGACTCGCCGGGGCCGGTGAGCTCCAGGGTCCAGGAGCCCCGCAGGTCCACACTCGGCTGCATCGGCGGCAGCTCGGAAGTGGAAGCGCAGCCGGTGGTGAGCACGAGTACAAGGATCAGCCGGCGCATCAGAAGGCCACTCTCAGCTTCAAGCCCACGCCGAGAGCGGATTCCAGGTCATGCTCGCTGAGCAAGACGCCTTCACTGTCGTGGATCCTGAGCTCGCCTTCGACTCCGTAGGAAGGTCCTACCCGCAGCTCGATGTGATCCCCGAATCGGTGCTCGAAATAGAGCCCGACATCAAACTGGATGAACTCGGCGTATCCCGCGGCCGAGACAGCGCTGTCGTCCGCCAGCCGGTTCACGAAACTACGGACCCCAACACCGGCGCTCAGAGCTGTACGCGGCGAAAATCCGTAGCGCAGGCTAGTCTCTGGAATGCCGAGACTGGCGGAAAGGCCATCTTCTGCTTGGCCACGGTAGGTGAACCCGAGGGCCGGGAAGACCTCGAACTCGAGGTCCACCTCCGCATGCCAGGCATAGCCGGCGCCGAAGAGAAAAGCCCAGTCGGCGGACCGGTTCCAGATCACCGCTGCGAAGGTGTCGGCGGAAAGGGAGTCGCTCGACTCCTCCTCGAAGCTGAGACCGGCACCGAAGGACGAGGTGAAGAAAAGGCTGGGGCTGATCGGTCGGTTGAAGGTGTAGCGCAGGCTGGCGGTCTTGACCTGCTCCCAGGGCTCGACCGACCCGTTGGCGAAATCGAGGCTTTCAGCGCCGGTCCAGTCGAAGTCGTGTATCCCTACTGAGAGGGATAGGCCGCCGAGTTCGAAGGAGGCTTGCGCCGACTGAAGGTCAATGGAGGCGTTGCCGTCGGAGAATTCAAGCTCGGAGACCGAGGTCAGGTCGAGCTCGAAGGCTGCGGAGGTTTCACCGGCGAACAAGGGGTTGCTGCCGGCGACGAGGAAGGTGGCGAGGAGCATGATGTGTTTCATGCCGCCATCCTGGCGACCCAACCTTGCCCCGTGCTTGTGATGACGTTACCGTTCGGCAAGGCTCGACGGGCTGCCCGGGGGGCCGGGTTGCCCTGAGCCGGCCTGCGCGAACTGGGGATCGGGCGAGGATCCCCGCTTCAGATCGAAAAGCGTACCTCCACCCGGGTGCCGCCCCCGCCGGGGCAGAGGATCTCCACGGTCCCACCTTGGGCGGAGACCGCCGAGCGAACGTAGCTAAGGCCCAACCCGTGCCCCGAGCTCTGGCGAGACGTGTCGGCGCGATAAAAGCGCTCGAAGACGCGGTGTACCTCGTCCACCGGGATGCCGGGCCCCGAGTCCTCCACGAAGAGAACTACGTGCCCTACATCCTTCCGGGTACCGAGTCGGATCGAGCCGCCCCGGGGCGTGAACTTGACCGCATTGTCCAGCAGATTGGCCACGGTGCGCTGCAGCATAGTGCGCTCCACCCGGATCCACGGCGCTTCGGCGTTGGCGATCCGGAGCGAGAGATCCTTGGCTTCCGCTGCCTCGGAATAGAGCTCAGAGATTTCAAGCATCAGGGCTCCGGGGTCCAGAAGCTCTCTGGGAAGCTGACCGGCGGCGCCGGAATCGAGGCGCGCGATCTCGACCATCGTTTCCACCACGGCCTCCAGGCGGGTCGTTTCTTCGATCGCCCGCGCCGCCAAGCCGTGGAGAACCTCCGGTGAAGGCTCGCCCCGAAGGGCCACCTCGGCAGCTCCACGGATCCGAGTCAGCGGACTGCGGAGGTCGTGGGCCACGTTCACGGTGACGTACTTCAAGTCAGTGATGAGCCAGTCGATCTTGTCGAGCATGCGGTTGATGGTTCCGGTGAGCTCTTGGACCTCCACCACTTGCTGGCGCTCCGGCACCCGAGCTTCGAGGGAGCCCTGCAGAATCTCTTCGGCCGTGCGGGTGACCTCCTTGACGCCTGCCATGGCTCTGCGCACCATCCACCAACTGAGGCCGGCGGCGAGCACGGCCAAGGAAACTACCCCCAAACGCCAGTGGTAGGCGAAGCGTTCAAGGAGATCGCTGTTCTCGTCGAGCAGCACGCCGGCCTGGATGACCCCACCGTCCTCAAAGCGTCGGCTGACCACCCGCAAAGTCGTTCCGGGGGTCACCTCCAAGGTGTCGGCCCGTCGGTGGCTTGGCGGCAACGCCAGCCCCAAGGCCTCGGCTTCCCCCAGGTCGGGCCCCTCCTGTAGGGCGACCGTACCTCCGGGGGAGAAGAGTCGGAAATAGAACTGGTCGGTATCGAAATCGCCGGTCGAGTAGTTGAGGTACGCCTGCTCGAAGTTGGCGTCCGCCTCGACGATTTGCTCCATGAAGCGCTGAATACCCTGCTCGAGACTGCCCCGCATCGCGAGACCGAGAACGTGAAAGACCAGCATGTGGAGGGCGACGGTCAGCCCGATATACGAGATGACGAGGCGGCCCTGGAGGGTACGGATCACTTAGCTCGACGCCCCGGATTCGGAGCTCGGAGCGTCCCCGGTCTCAAATCGGTAGCCCAGACCGCGTACCGTACGGATCAGCTCCCTCGGGGTATGGGCGGCCAACTTCGTGCGCAGCCTCGAGATCTTCGCCTCCACCACGTTGGTCTGCGGATCAAATCCGTAGCCCCATACGTGGTCCAGGATCATCGTCTTGGAGACCACCCGGCCCCCGTTGCGCATCAAATAGCCGAGGAGCTTGAACTCGCCTGGCTGCAGATCGACCTGTTGACCTGCGACGAACAGTAGGTGCCGCTCGCGATCCAAGGTGACTTCGCCTACCCGCAGGAGGGAGGACCCTTCGAGGCGGCTAGACCGCCTCACCAGCGCCTCGATGCGGGCGATCAGCTCGGCGAAGGCGAAGGGCTTGGTTAGGTAGTCGTCGCCCCCTGCCCGCAGGCCCCGCACGCGGTCGTCCAAATCGCCCTTGGCGCTCAGCACCAACACCGGGGTCTCGACATTCTCTCGACGCAGTCGCTGGACGACCGAGAGGCCATCTATGCCCGGCAGCATGATGTCCATGATGACGAGGTCGAAGTTGGCTTCCCGGGCCGCCGAGTATCCAGAGGGGCCGTCGGTGACGGATTCGACGGTGAAGCCTTCCTGTAGAAGACCCTTCCTGATGAATTCCTGAGTCGCTTGGTCATCTTCGACCACCAGCACTCGCAGCACAGGGACTCTCCTCGTGGTCTCGGGGCAGCAGGGCTGACGCCTGCGAGACGGGTTGCGCCCCGATGCGCAAACCGCAGAAAACACAGGGTAGAACCACCGCTTTGTCCCTACCCTGCCGGCAGGTTACCATTTGGCAACCTATCCAACTGGACTCCAGCGTTCCAACGCCACCGGCCCACCCCCTATCCCGTCCTTCACCTGTCCAAAAGCTCCCCGTAGCCCGAACGGTAGTCCGGGTAGCGGAAGCGGAAGCCGGAGTCCAGCAGTCGGCGATTCGAACAGCGTTTGTCGCTGCGCATGGCTCGGCTGCCGGGGGTCACCGGACCGGGGGGCGGCTCCGGCACCCCGAGGCGCGCCGCCAGCCAGCGTTTGACCTCTCCGTCGGGGGCAGGCCGGTGGTCGGTCCCGAGGTAGAGATCCGCCGGAGCCCCCAGCTTCGCCAGGTGGACCAGGGCGCCGGCGGCGTCGTCGACATGGATGCGATTCGTGTGAACCGGAGGGTCGTAGCACACCGCCCTCCCCTGTCGGACGCTGTCCACCAGGCGGGTGCGGCCCGGTCCGTAGATCCCCGAAAGGCGCAGCACCGTCGCCGCTACGCCGGAGCCGCGGAGCACCTCCTCGCCCTCCAGGATCCGCCGGCCTGAGAAGGACACGGGTTCGGTGGCGGAGGCTTCGTCGACCCAGACACCGCCGCTCTGGGCGTAGACGGAGGTGCTGGAAACGTGCAGCCAGCGACGCGGCGGGCGATCCCCCAGGGCACCTAGCAAATGGCGAACCCCGTCCACGTAGGCCCGTCGGTAGGCGCCGTCCTCGAAGCGATCCGCCGCCAAGGCGTACACCACCAGGTCCGCCTCCGGCAGGGTCGGCCACAGGCCCGGGACCGACAGGTCGACCGCCAGACCCCGCAGCGGAGCCGGCAGCAGCTCCGGGTTGCGGCGAATGCCCCAGACCTCGGCCCCCTCCGCCGCCAGGGCGAGGCCCACCCGGGTCCCCAGGTCGCCGCAGCCGGCGATCAGCGCTTTCATGGCCCCTTGACCTCCCCCAGCCAATCCCGTGGCGGCAGGAAGTCCGTCATCAGACGCTCCTCCGGCGAGCCGGGCTCGGGTCGGTGATCGTAGGTCCAGCGGACCTGCGGCGGCATCGATACGAGGATCGACTCCGCCCGTCCGCCGGCCTGCAGCCCAAAGCGGGTGCCCCGGTCATAGATGAGGTTGAACTCCACATAGCGCCCCCGGCGGTACAGCTGAAACTGGCGTTCCCGCTCCCCCCAGTCCATCGGCAGGCGGCGGTCGAGGATCGGCAGATACGCTGGAAGGAAAGCTTCGGCGATGGACCGGGTGAGGCCGAAGCAATGCTCGAAACCGCCGGCTTCGAGGTCGTCGAAGAAAAGACCCCCGATGCCCCTCGGCTCCCCTCGGTGGGGCAGATGGAAGTATCGGTCGCAGGCATCTTTGAAAGCGGGATAAAGGTGCTCCCCGAACGGGGTGCAGGCGTCCCGGGCGACCCGGTGCCAGTGAACGCAGTCTTCCTCGAAGCCGTAGACTGGCGTCAGGTCGAACCCGCCGCCGAACCACCACACCGCACTGTCCCCCTCGCCGGCCTCGAAAAACCGCCAGTTGGCGTGGGTGGTGGGGGCGTAGGGGTTCTTCGGGTGGACGATGAGGGAGAGGGACGCCGCCTCGAAGCGACGGCCCGCCAGCTCTGGGCGCCGCTCCGTGGCGGCGGCGGGCAGCTCGGCGCCCACGGTGTGGGTGAAGTTGACGCCGGCCCGTTCGATGATCCCCCCCTCCAGCACCCGGGGACGGGATACGCCCTGCCCCCGCTCGAAGCGATCCTCGCGGAACGGCGCCCCCTCCCGCTCGGCGAGGGCGTCGCAGATTTGGTCCTGGAGGGAGGTCAGGAAGGAGCGCACGTCAGCGGCGCGGGGGGACAAGGATGGTTCTTGGCTCATAGCGTCATCTCGATGGGGTCAGCGATCGGGTTGTGGTCATGGAATCACGGGCCCACATCGCCCGGACCCGCCGAAGCCGACGCCAGCGCCGCCTCGACCGCGGCGTCGGCCGACGCGACGGCCCCCTCGACGCCGACACCGTCCAGGTAGTTGCCGGCCAGCGCCAGCCCGGGGACCGTCGCCAGGTCACTCCGCAGACGAGCGACGCGGCGCCGATGGCCAGGCGGAAACTGTGGAATGGCCCGGGGCCAGCGCTGGAGGGACACGGCGACGGGTTCGCCGCGGACCCCCAGCATCGTCGTCGCGGCGCGGCGGGCCCGGTTCAAGAGACCGTCGTCGTCCAGATCGGCGGCACCGGGATCCCGGGCACCGCCCACCATCACCGTGAGGGTCACCTCCCCCTCCGGGCTACGGCCGGGGAAGATGCTGCTGGCGAAGAGGATCCCCAAAACGTCCGCCGACGCCGGTCGGCTGTCGCTGGCGACGAGGAGTCCAAAGGCGTCCAGCGGGTGGTCGACGTCCGAACGGCGGTAGCCCAAACCCACCGTCGTCACAAAGGGGTGGTCAAGACCTTCGAGGTAGGCGGCGTGGGCGCTCCCCTCCCTCAGCCGAGCCGTCGGCAGGAGCCCGGCGGCGGAGGACGCCGGCGTGGCCACGATGACGAGATCCGCCCCCAGACTTCCCCTGTCGTCCCCATCGCACGCCCGCAGGACCCGCAGGCCGCCGGGGGTGGGCTCCACCGCCGACGCCGGGCTCGCCAAATCGAAAACCACACCCCGGCGGCGAAGGCGCTGTTCCAGGGCGCGGGGCAGGTCTTCGAGCCCGCCGGCGAACGACACCAGGGGCGGCGGGCCGCCGGAGCCCTGGGGGCGTGTGCCCTGGCCCGACGGTCGAGCTTGTTTGGCGGCGCGGCGGGACGCCACGACGCCCCGGAGCAGACTGCCGTGGCCCGACTCCAGGTCCAGCAGCTTCGGTAGGGCATCCACCCCTAGCCGGTCGAGGCGACCGGCGAAGACGCCGGTGACGAAGGGATCCAGAAATGCGGCGGTGGCGTCGCGCCCCAGGCGCCTTTGCCCAAACTCCAGGAGGGTCTCGTCGTCGCCCTGGCGCCGGGCCGGCACCAGGGGTTCCATCAAGAGCCGCGCTTTCCCCAGGGGACCGAGGGCCGTGCAGGTCAGCAGCTGCGGCGGCGACTCCGGCAGGGAATGGAGCCTCCCCCGTCGCCACACCAGGCGACGGCCCGCCATCTTGCGGCTGAGGATCACCCGGGGGCGCAGATCCAGATCGTCGATCAGAGCCCCCAGTCGCGGGGCCGTCGAAGGCACGGTGGTGGGCCCGGCCTCAAAAAGGTGCCCCTGCACCCTCCCGCTCCGCACCGTGCCCCCCACTCGCCCAGAGGCTTCGAGCACCCGCACCTCGCAGCCTGCCTCGATGAGGCGAAAGGCCGCGGTGAGGCCCGCGAGGCCGGCGCCGACGACCACAGCACGCCGGGGTTTTGGCTCCGCCATGGGTTCCCTCAGAGATCGATCTTGAGAATCAGCGGATCGACGAGGTCCTCCGCCGGCGGCAGCTTCGCGAAGTCGTCGAACCGGTTCCACTGGCTGGTGGCCACATAGTAGAGAACATCGCCGGAGACGGTGCACAGGGTTGGCTCTTCGTACTCCGGAAGCCCGCGGTGGAGAACCTCCGCCGATTCGACCCGGCTCAGGTCCTCCGACAGCTCGAAGCGGGTCACCCGCGCCGGGATCAGGCCGTTCTGCACCGCATAGAGGGCGTCACCATGACGGGCCAGGCCGTCGATCCCCTCGGTGGAGAACCCGGCAAGATCTCGGATGAACGAGCTCTCGCCCGTCGCGACGTCGAAGGCCACCAGGCCGTATCCGTAATCGGCGGCGAAAAGATGCCGCCCGTCGGCGGACACCGCCAGTCCCTGGGGGTTCTGCACGCCCTCAGGGTCACCGAAAGGCTCTAGCGCGCCGCCCTTGGGCAGATGCCACAGGTGCTTGGCGACGTTGTCCGAGACGTAGATCGTGCCGTCCGGGCCAAGGGTGAGGTCGCTGAAACGGTGATCCCCCTCCGGAGCGTGGCGCTCTGCCACGGAGCCGTCCTCCAGATCGAAGGCGATCAGCGCAGCCCGATCCCCCGCCGATTCGTCGAATCCCCGCATGTTGGGGATGGTGGAGGTCACCGCCCAAAGCCGGCGGGTTTCGGGGTCGACGGCGAGGCCAAACACCGCCCACAGACCGTGCTCCCCTTCGGCGGCAAAGTCGGAAACCGTGCCGTCAGCGGCGCGGCGGAGGATCTTCCGCCGATGGATCGAGCCCAGGTAGACATCCCCCGTGGCCGGATCCACCGCCAACCCCTCCGGCACCGCGTCGGCCTCCCCGGGGAAACGGAACGCCACCTCCGCGACGCCGATGGGCTCCTCGAATGCCTCGAGGGCCGCCATCGCATCGACGTAGCCGGGATCCGCCACCAGGGCGGTGAGGACGTCCGCCTCCGGCAGGGTCAGGTCACTGGTCTGGGCCGCGATTCGGGAAAGGGCGTCGAGGGCACCGTCGACATTCCCGGCCTTGGCTTCCGCCTCGGCCAAGAGCTGGAGGTACTCCACATGACCCGGCCTCAGCTCCAGGGCCCGGCGCAGGCCTTCCCGACAGCCTTCGACGTCCCCTTCGGCACACTTTCCCCAGGAGCTGTGGGCCAGGCGCCGGGCCGCCGGAGGGTCCCACGGCGCCTCCTCCGCCGTCGTCGCCACCGCGGGATCCTGGGTGGTAGATCCAGGGGAACCCCCTTGGGGATCCGCGGCGCAGCCGAGCATGAGAAGGACCGCCAGGCCGAGGGCCCCTGGGACGGCGGTCTGGACGATCCGTCGTCGCCCTCCGCCCACCGGCGTTCGGGGCGATCTCCGCGGACACAACGGATCAGTCGAAAGTCTAGGACGGCGGGGAGCGGGGGCTTGAACGAGCATCGCGGGTCTCCGTCGTTGTGGAGCGACAGGGTATCGGATGCCCGGGCGGTCCGCCACCGAACGGCTCCGTCACCTTGACAAAAGGGACGCCAGAGGTCCAGAATTCGGTATTCGACAGTTGAGAAGCGTTCTCAGTAAACAACGCGTCCGATAGCAACTTTCAGACATCTCATTTTGCCCCTCTGTTGAGATTGATTCTCATAAGCATCCCAACAACCTGGCGGCCCGTCGACTTTGCGTCGCACTACGGATCACCGCCCAAATCCGAACCGACGGCGCGGCGGAAAGCCGCCCTCTCCTTTGGAGACGAGACAATGACCAAGCTTCGCCCCTCTCCGCTTCCCGGATACCTCTACTGGGTTTTGGCTGTCCTCTTCTTCGCCATCGTCCTTGCCCCGGCCGTGACCGCCGAGGAGGCCGCCAACGACGACGCCGAGACGTCTCAGGACGCTGAAGCTGAAGATGCTACGTTCCTGGATGACATCACCGTCACCGCCACCCTCTCCGAAAGGGCCATCGGCGACACCCCCGGCCACGTCAACGTGGTCAGTTCCGAAGAGGTCGAGCAGCGGGGCTACACCGGTATCGACGACCTCGTCCGCTACCTTCCGGGGGTCGAGGTGGACAGTGATCCCACGCGCCTCGGCACCAGCGGCTTCACCATCCGCGGAATCGGCGGCAACCGGGTCCTGACCGAGATCGACGGCATCCCCACCGCCGAGCAGTTCGACTTCGGGCCCTTCAGCGTCAACCGCTTCGCCCTCGACGTGGACGCCCTCGAGTCCCTCGAGGTGGTCCGCAGCGCCGGCTCGGCCCTCTACGGCAGCGACGCCCTCGGCGGCGTGATCTCCCTCACTACCCGCACCCCCGGTTCCTACCTCGGAAGCGAGTCGTCCTTCGTCGGCCTTCGGGGTGGATTCGACGGCCGCGCGGATCAGAGCTCCCTCTCCGGCGTGGTCGCCGCCGGCGCCGATCGTCTCCGGGGCTCCCTGCTCTACACCTATCGGGACGGCAGCGAGCTGGACAACCAGGGCACCATCGACGCCCCCAACTCGACCCGCACCGCCCCCAACCCCATCGACCGGGAACAGCACAACATCCTCGGGCAGTTCTCCTACTCCAACAACGACAGCAGTCTGTGGCGCGGTATCGTGGAGGTCTTCGACACCGACACCGAGACCGAGGTCCTGAGCTCGATCCGCGGCGGATCCCCCTTCTCCGCGGCGGTGCTGGAGTCCGATGGCTTCGACACCCAGCAGCGGACCCGCATCAGCCTGAGCCACGATTACACCGGCGAGACGGCCCTCTTCGACACCGCGTCCTGGCGGATCTTCAATCAGACCACCGACACCGAGCAGCGCACCATCGAGATTCGCGAGCCCTCCCTGGGCACGGCCCTGCGGGACGGCCTCCTGACTTTCGACCAGGAGACCTTCGGCGCCTCCGCCGAGTTGCAGAAGGTCACCGGCGCGGACTCGAACGCAGTTTGGACCTACGGCTTCGCCTTCCAGCGGGACCAGTTCGACCAGCTGCGGGACCGTACCGAAACGGTGATCGCCACCGGTGCTCCGGTTCCCACCTTCCTCGCCCTGCCGACGAAGTACTTCCCGCAGTCCGACGTCGACGAGCTCGGCGCCTTCATCCAGGCGGAGCTGGAGTTTTTCGACGGCCGCCTGGCGCTGATCCCCGGCGTGCGCTTTGATCGCTACGACCTCGACGCCGACCAGAACGACGCCATCTTCCTCGCCGGCAACCCCGGTAGCCCGACACCGGTGGACTTCGAGGAGGACGCCATCTCCCCGAAGCTCGGCTTCGTCCTCTCCCTCGACAGCGGCTTCGCCGTCTTCGGGCAGTACGCCCGCGGCTTCCGGGCGCCGCCGATGAGCGCGGTCAACAACGGCTTCACCAACCTGGCGGGGGGCTACCAGACCCTCCCCAACCCCGATCTCGAGCCGGAGACCAGTGACAACCTCGAGCTCGGTCTGCGGGGATCGTTCACCAAAGGCAGCTTCTCTGTGACGGTTTTCGAGAACTCCTTCGAAGACTTCATCGAGACCGTCGGCCTGGGCTTCAACCCGGCGGTTTTCCTCTTCCAGTTCCAGCCCCAGAACGTCACCAACGTCGAGATCTCGGGCGTCGAGTTGGACCTCGAAGCCCGCCTCGGCCGGGGCTTCACCCTCCGCGGGGCCTTCGCTGTGATCGAGGGCGACAACGAGGAGACCGACCAGCCCCTGTCCTCGCTCGCCCCGTCCCAGGGCGTGCTCGGACTGCGCTACCTGGACCAGGGCGGAGTCTGGGGGGCGGAGCTCATCGCCACCCACACCGAAGCCAAGGATGCGGGGGACCTGCCCTCCGGATCGACCCAATTCCAGACCCCCAGCTCCAACGTCCTCGACCTCGTGGGTTGGTGGGCGATGACCACAAACCTCCGGCTGCAGCTGTCGGCTTGGAATCTCGGGGACGAGACCTACTGGCCTTGGCTCCAGGTCCGCGGCCAGAGCCAGGATTCCCCCACCATCGACCGCTTCACGGCCCCCGGCCGGAGCTTCGGGGCCCAGCTCCGCTACACGTTCTAATCGGTACCTGAGGACGAGACCATGCGATCCAGACACCCCCGGGCCTTCGCCCGCTCTTTGCTGGTCACCCTCTTGGGGCTGACCGTCGCCTCCGCACCTAGCTTCAGTTCGACGGACGCCGCCCCGCCGAAGGCGTCGGAGTCCGCCGCCTTCCCAGACCAATTGCCGGCCTACCCCGAGGCCATCGCCAGTTTCGGGGCGGCGGTACAGGGGGACGCGCTCTACGTGTACGGCGGCCATATAGGCCGAACCCACCAGCACTCGGTGGAGAACCTGTCCCACCACTTCCGCCGGTTGGACCTCCGCAATCCAGGGGCCGGCTGGGAAGATCTCGGCGAAGTGAAGGGGCGCCAGGGCCTCGCCATGGTGCCCCTGGGGGACCGGGTCTGCCGCTTCGGCGGCCTCGACGCCCGCAACCCCAAAGGAGCTGAGGAAGAGGATCTCGTCTCCACCGACGAGGCCACTTGCTTCGACCCTGCAACCGGAACCTGGTCCGACCTACCTCCCCTCCCCACCCCCCGTTCCTCCCACGACGCCGTGGCGGTCGGCGAAACGGTCTACGTCGCCGGTGGCTGGCAGCTGCGGGGCGCCGGCCAGGACCCCGTCTGGCACGACGACATGGTGTTCCTCGATGTCTCGGCGGAGTCACCGGCGTGGACCTCCGTGCCCCAGCCTTTCCAGAGGCGGGCCCTGACCACCGCCGCCGCCGGCGGTAAGGTCTACGTGATCGGCGGCCTGGGCCAGGACGGCACCAGCCGCCGGGTCGAAGTCTTCGACACGGAATCCCGGGAATGGTCCGATGGGCCGGAGATGCCAGAGACCGAGGGGCGCCTCAAGGGCTTCGGCGCGTCGTCCTTCGGCGTCGGCCCCTACGTGATCATGTCCACCGCCGACGGCGCCGTCCACGTCCTGCGGTCGGGTCAAGAGGCCTGGTTTGAAAGGGCCGCCGAGCTGGAACAGGCGCGCTTCTTCCACCGCCTCCTGCCCCACAACGGCCGCCTCCTCTTCGTGGGTGGGGCCCACGTCGAAGGGCACCTGGCGGACGTCGAGGTGATGCCCATCGCCCGGCTACGGGAGGGTGCCGCCAGATCCCGACAAGCCGCTTCTGGGGCCGACGCCGCGGCGAAGACCGCGGACTCCGCTCCGACCCCAAGGCCCCAGCGGGGCAACTGGCCCTCCTTCCGCGGCCCCGGAGACGGTCATCTCCAAGCGGCCGCCCTCCCCGTCCACTGGTCCCAGGACGAAGGGGTCTCCTGGCGGATCCCGCTCCCCGGATACGGCCAGTCGGCCCCGGTGGTGTGGGACGGGCGGGTCTTCGTGACCTCAGTCGTTGGACCCAAGAAGGAGACCCTGATCGCCTCCGGACTCGATCTCGAGACCGGTGAGGTGCTCTGGCGCCGGCGGTTCGATGCCTCCCTCCACATCGAGAACAGCGAGATGTACAGCCGCGGCGCGCCGACGCCGGTGGTGGATGGAGAACGGGTCTATGTCTTCTGGGAGAGCGGTGACCTGGTGGCCTTCGATCACGACGGCGAGACCCTGTGGCACCGCTCCCTGAGCGCCGACTACGGTGAATTCCAGGGCAACCACGGCATCGCCAGCTCCCCGGTCCTCGCCGAAGGGGTGGTGATCGTGCAGGTGACCCACGCAGGTCCTTCCTACCTCGTGGCCCTCGACCGCGCCGACGGCACCGAACGCTGGAAAGCTGACCGGCCGGAGGGGGTCGCTTGGACTACCCCCACCGTCGTGGACGGCAAGGACGGCGAGGAGATCGTGGTCAGCGCCGCCGGCCGGGTGGATGGGCTCTCCGCCGCCAGCGGAGAGGTGCTTTGGAGCCTCGGGGAAACCATGGAGAAGAACAATGTCCCCTCCGCCGTCGTCGCCGGGGACCTGGTGGTCGTCGCCAGCTCCAGCCCGTCCCACAATCTAGCGGTCCGCCGCGGTGGAGATGACGACGGAGCGGTCCTTTGGCGGGCCGACGGCGTATCCTCCGGTTTCGGCTCCCCGGTGCTCCACGGGGAATGCGCGCTGATCGTCAACCGCAAAGGGGTGGTGACCTGCGTCGACCGAAGCAACGGCGAGAAGCGTTGGAAGCACAAGCTTCCAGGTTCCGTGTGGGCATCCCCCATCGTCTCCGGGGACGACGTCTTCTTCTTCACCGAGGGGGGAGATACGGTGGTCCTTCGCCATGACGCCGAGGCCCCTTCCGTCGTCGCAACCAACGCCCTCGACATCGCCGACACCAAGGTCTACGGCGCAGCGGGGGTGGACGGCGCCGTGGTCCTACGCACCGGCCGCGAGGTGGTGGCCATCCTCACCCACGCTGACGCTGACCCGGGGACCGACGCCGACGCGGAAGCCGCTGAAGGCGAAGCCCGGGCATCACTTCGCTGAGGAACGGCCGCCGTGTGTTGCTCCCCCTCTTCACAGATCCAGGCCCGTCGCCAGCTCAAGGTTGGCGGCGGCCGGATCGTCCAATGCATGGTCTGCGGAAGCGTGGGGGTCGAGTTCGGTACCTGCTACCTGACCTTCGAGGGGCGCGACTTCTTTGCCTTCATCCGCTGGTTTCACGACTTCGTGCGCCGTGAGCCGCCGGGGGCCCGGTCCGACGGCCGGGTCTACCTGAGGTTGCCCCGCTCCGAGATGCTGCTGGCCCTCACCCCCTTCGAGCTACGCAGCTTGGCGGCCATCCTGGCGGAGGCAAAGTCGTGGATCGAGTCGGCGACCTCGACCCCGTCGCTACAGGTCGCAGAAGGCTTAGTGAACTGAGCCTTCGTCGGGTCGGGCCGGATCACGGCATCCGGATCCGGTCACCCCGACGGTCAACTGGGGGTTCAGGGTTCCCCTCCCCCTCCCCCTCCCCCTCCCCCCC
>JBCDIS010000095.1:0-28691 GCA_038748685.1 Acidobacteriota bacterium
CCGTGAGGATCCCCAGGGCTTCGCGGTATCGACCCTCGGCGTCTCCGTAGCGGTCCCGCCGATGGGCCAGGTCCGCCAGGTTGTTGAGCACGGCGGCGACCTGGGGATGGCGGTCCCCCTGGCTCAAACGGGCGATCCGCAGTGCCTCTCCGTAACCCGCCTCCGCCTCGTCGAGACGTCCGAGGTCCACCAGCGCTTGGGCCAGAAGATCGTGGCTTTCCCCGGTTTTGGGGTGGTCTGACCCCAACAGCCGAAGCCGCATGTCCAGAGCCTGGCGATGGTATTCCTCCGAGGCCTTAGGATCCCTCAGCCGCCCGTGTAAGGTGCCAAGTCGGCCTAGGGTCGACGCCAGACGGGGATGATCGCCGCCGTAGGCGCTTTGGCGGATCTGCAGGGCCTGCTCCAGGTGGGGCAGGGCCTCGTCGTACCGCCCTCGGCGCAGCAGAAGGCCGCCGAGGTTATGGAGCGTCGTGGCCAGGTGAGGGTGCGGCTTCTCGAAGATCTCGAGCTGCAGAGCCTCGGCTTGGCGCAGCCAGTCCAGGGCAAGCTCGTAGTCCCCTTGGCCCTCCGCCGCCAGGGACCGGTCGTTCAGGATGATCGCAGTGAAGGGGTGGCGCTCCCCTTCGACCCGCAGGTTGATCTCCAGGGCCTCCTCCAGCAGGGAGTCCGCCTCGGCGTAACGGGCTTGTTTGGAGAGCAAGAGGGCGTAACGATCCAGGAGCTCGGGGAGCACGGCGTCGAACCCTTCACCGCGGGCCAGGTCCAGGGCTTCTTGGTAGTACCCCTCCGCCCGGGCGTAGTCGGCGCGGAGGTCCTCCAGACGTCCTAGGAGCACCAGATCCCGCACCTCCTCTTCGCTGCCCTTGGCGGTACTTCGGTCCAGCTCCAGCGCCTGCAGACCGAAGCGTTCCGCCGCGGCGAGATCCCCCTTGGACGTCTCCAGCTCCGCCATGTGCCGCAGCAGGGCGCCGAGCTGGGCGGGCGCGGCCCCGAGGCGCCGCTGCTCCGCCAGGGCCTCCTGGAGAAGGGGCTCCGCCTCGCGGTAAAGACCGAGGTTCTGCAGCGACCGGCCCATGGTGGCCATCAGCGACGCCCGGACCTCCGGCCGCCCCTGCCACTCCGTCGACACCCGCTCCGCCCCCCGGTCGAGCAACTCCCGCACCGGCAGGCGCTCCCCGCGGGCCCGGTGGGGATCCGGGAGGGCGAACATCTCCACCAAAAACTCCGAAGACTCACGGGCGACGTCGCGCTCGATCCGCAGCTCCCGGGTCCGCTGGGCGAGGCCCACCACCAGTGCCAGGAGGACCGCCACCGCGGTGACGGCGGCGGACACCGCCAGGCGGTTGCGGAGGACGAACCGCCCCACCCGATAGGCGAGGGTGTCGGCCCGGGCCCGTACCGGCAGCCCCTGGAGGTGTCGCTCGATGTCCCTGGCCAGCTCCTCCGCCGACGGATACCGACGCTCCGGCTCCCGGCGCAGGGCGAAGAGCACGATGTTGTCGAGATCCCCCCGCAGGCGCCGGGCGAGGCGCTTGCCCTCGCCGAGGGGCCGCGGCTCCTCGGCGTCCCCGGCTGCGGAGCGAACCGCGGCGGACTGGACCGCGGTGGACGGCCGCTCGATCCGGGGACCTTCACCCCGCGTCGTGGCATCCACCTCGGCGGTGGGCCGACGGGGACGCCGGGCCGTGAGCAGCTCGTAGAGCAGCACGCCGAGGGAATAGACATCGCTGGCGGTGGTGATCACCCCACCCGTCGCCTGCTCTGGGCTGGCGTAGGCCGGGGTCATGGGGGTGGCGCCGGGCTGGGTGGGCAGGACGGTCTGGGGAAAAGCCTCCGTGTCCAGCAGCTTGGCGATGCCGAAGTCCAGCAGCTTGGGTCCGCCGTCGTCCTCGATCAAGATGTTCGCCGGCTTGAGGTCCCGGTGGACGATGAGGTTCTGGTGGGCGAAGTGGACCGCCCGGCATACCTGCACGAAGATCCCCAGCCGCTCCTCGACGCCGAGGCCCCGGTCCCGGCAGTAGCGATCGATGGGGGTCCCGTCGACGTGCTCGAGCACCAGGTAGGGCTGGCCGTCGTCGGTGGTGCCGCCGTCCAAGAGCCGGGCGATGTGGGGGTGGCGGAGGTTGGCCAGGATCTGGCGCTCGCTGCGGAAACGCCTGAGAAGGTCGGGTCCGCCGAGACCGGGCCGCAGGAGCTTGATCGCCACCCTCTGGCGATAGGTGTCGTCGTCCCGCTCCGCGGCGTAGACCGCACCCATCCCCCCCTGCCCCAGGGGGCCGAGGACCCGGTAGCCGCCGATGCGGCGGGGGGGCTCGGCGGCGGGGGTCCAGGGGACGGCGCCGAAACGCCCCGGTTCGGGTTCGAGGAAGTCCTCAGCGTCCCCGTGGGCACGAAGTAGAGAGGAAACCTCACGACCCAAGGAGGGATCATCTTCGTAAAGTAGGTGCAACCGAGAACCACGACGGTCCGGCGGCTCGGCGAAGATTTCGTCGAGGGCTTCCCGGACCCGGCGCCAGCGGTCCGCCGTCATCCCGGTGCGGAGGCGGGTCTCCATGTCGTCACGGAAAGGGGACTCGGGGTCGCGACGCGGGGATTCTGAGTCGTGATGCGGGGATTCGGGCGCGCCTTGCGCGTCGTCTGGATGGAGATCGACCACTATCGTTCAACCTTCGTTCGGAGGACCCATGACACCTCGAACTCTTTGCTCCTATCGGGCTTTCACCGCGAACATCTCCGTCCACGGCGTTCTCTCGGCCCTCGTGCTCCTCGCTTCGATCGCCGCACCGGCCGCCGGCCAGGGGGCGATCGCGCCAGATGATCTCGAAATCGTACCCCCCCGGGCCCAACAGCGTTCGATCCCTTGGAACGATTTGCTGAGCAACGACGGGCCGGTGGGAGACGAGACGCTCCTAGAATATACGCTACCACAGCATGGAACCTTGACCTTCCAGGCGGGCAATTTCATCTTCACGCCGGCGCCGAGCTTCTGGACCTTCGGCGGCGACCGTTTCTCGTACACCTCCTACTCCTCCTCCTCGGAAGGAACCAAGAGCCAGACCGCCACCGTCTTTCTGGCCGCCGGAGCCAACGGCCCGTGGCTGCTGGAGGAAACCTTCGAAAGCGGCTTCGGCCAGCTCGACGCGACGGGGGCAACGGGGCTCGTCATAAGCTCTAACTTCGTCATCCGCGGTGCCCACAGCCTGGAGGCCATCGCCGGCGGCGGCGCGACCTACCTGTCGGGGTTCCTCGGGGCCGGCAACGGAGACGACGGCGGCGGCATCGAGATCAAAATCCACGACCCCTACTGCTGCGGTGGCACCGTGATCGGCAGCGAGATTCGTACCACCGTCCTCGCCCTCGGGTCGCCCCTGACGCCGTCCCTCGCCGTCGTCCTGGTGCAGGCCACCGACGGTAGCCGGCACTTCCTGACCGAGATTCGGGACCGCTTCGGCGTCGTCCACACGACCGCCCCGGTGCCCCAGACCACCACCCCTGCGACGGTGGCGGTGGACTGGTGGAAGCCCCGGGGCGCGGACCTCGGCGGCCTGCGGATGCGGCTGGACGGCATCTTCGGTGACGAGCTGCGCGGGATCGACAACGGAGACTTCACAACAGACCTGATCCACGTCGGCCGGGTGGACGTCCTCGGCGGACCGGGGCCACACCTGATCTTCGACGACGTCCGATTCCGTTACGGGCCCATTGTGGCGGAGGGTCAGGTCCTTCGGCTCGAAGACTTCGAGGACGGCTCCCTCGCCCCCTGGGCGAACAGCGCCGCCACCGCCGCGACGACCGGCGCCCCGGCGGCCTTCGACGGCGCCCACGGCCTCGAGGTGGAAACCCACGCCCCCGGCGACGCCTACGTGAAGGACATCCACCCGACGGCGGTGGGCAACCTGCGGATCGCCTTCCGACTCGACCCCGGTGACCTGGTGCTGCCCCCCGCAGACCAGGTGATGCTGTTCAGCGCCGCGGACGACGACGCGTCGGGGCCCCACGCCTCCCACGTCCAGCTCTGGATGCGGGGCACCAGCAGCGGCGGACACCGGGTCCAGGTCCACTACATGGAGCCGGACCGCACCCGTCACCGTACGGCGTACCACGTCCTCCCCAAGGACCCCGTGGACCTCGCCGTCGACTTCCGCCGGGCCACCGGGACCCAATACGCCAACGGCCGCATCGACCTGTGGATCGACGGCGTCCTGATCGAAACCGTGGAGGGTCTTCCCAGCCACGGCGAGGAGGTCGAAAGCCTGTTCCTCGGCAGCATCGGACCCGACGTCCTGACCTCCGGGAACCTCTATATCGATTCCTTCGCCGCCTGGGAGTGAGCGTCCGCCCGGCGACGCCGTGGCCCGCGGGCGCGGGCCGCGGCGCCGGGTCGGGCCGAGGAAAAGGATCAGCTCAACCGGACCTAGTCTTTCGCCGCCTGGGGATGAGGGTCCGCTGCGGCGGGTCGCGACGCCAGGGCCCGGTAGAGCCAGGCCTTGGCGTCGCGCCAGTCGCGGCTCACCGTCGCGTGGTGGACGCCCAAGGCCTCGGCGGTCTCGTCGAGGCTAAGGCCGGCGAAGTAGCGTAGCTCCACCACCTTGGCCTGCCGGGGGTCGAGGCGGGCAAGGCGATCGAGGGCCAGGTCCAGGGCCAGGAGGTCGATGCCGTCGGCGCCGCCGGCGCCGGCCGGAACGTCGATGGCTTCGATCAGGGTCAGCTGCTCGACGCCGGCCCCGCGCTTGTCGGCCCCCTGGGCCCGGGCGTGGTCCACCAGGACCCGACGCATCATCTGCGCCGCCACCCCGAAGAACTGGGAGCGGTTGCGCCAGTGGACCCGGTGCTGGTCCACCAGCCGCAGGTACGCCTCGTGGATCAGAGCCGTGGGCTGCAGGGTGTGCCCCCGCCGCTCACGCCGCATGTAGGCGTCGGCCCGGCGCCGCAGCTCCGCCATGACCACGGGCATCAGTTGATCGAAGGCGTCGCGGTCGCCGTCCCCCCATTCCAGCAAGAGCTGCGTGACGTCGACTTCGGCGTTGTGATCCATGTCCTCCCTTTCCGGGCCGATGGCGCTCGGCGCTGACCCCGTCGCCAGTATACGTCCGGCGCCGGCGAGCATTCAGCGAGATGGCCCAAGGGTAGAGCCACCCACCATGCGGGGCTTTCCGTACTCCCTCCGCGTCCCCTTCGAAGCGCCGGCAGCGGCCGGTCACCTCCTCAGAACGACGCTCGACAAGGAGCCCGACATGAAACTCGACCCGACCTTCTTCTCCCGTGGCCTCGCCCTCGCGGCGGCCCTCGTCCTCGCCGCCCCCGCCGCCTACGCCAGCGGCACCTGCCAGTGGGAGAGGACCGGCAACGACATCCACAACCTGAACGTCGGCAAGGTGGGCATCGGCACCTCCCAGCCCGGGCAGAAGCTCGACGTGCTGGGGGGCGTGCGGATCAGCGGAAGTGAGGCGGACGACGCCACCAAGAACAGCTTCCTCTACGGCCGTCCCTACGACAACGACGACCCCAACGTGGTCTACCTCTGGGGCAAGAGCACCGCCACCGCCAGCGTCCTGCGGTTGGGTACGGGCCTCGCCACCCTCAGCTCCCCCACCAAGCTCCAGATGTACACCGCGCCGACCCTGAGCAGCCAAGGCCAGGTCCGCATGACCATCATGCCCAGCGGCCGAGTGGGTATCGGCACCGACACCCCCCAGAGCGAGCTGGCGGTGGACGGCACGATCACCGCGAAGGAAGTACAGGTGACCCTCCAGGGCTGGCCCGACTACGTCTTCGAGGACGGCTACCACCTGCCCACCCTCGGCCAGCTGGAGGCGGAGATCGACACCCTCGGCCACCTGCCGGGGATTCCGTCGGCCCACGAGGTGGCCACCGAAGGGGTCGGCCTCGCCGACATGCAGGCCCGCCTGCTGCGCAAGGTGGAGGAGCTGACCCTCTACGTGATCGAGCTGGAGAAGGACAACCGCCGCCTCGCCACCCGCGTCGACGCCCTCGGTGGGCGGGACTGAGGGCTAGCCATGCGGATCCCAAAGACCCTATTGACGGCGGCCGTCCTCTGGGCCGCCGTCTCCATGCCCCAGGTCGCCTTGGCCGACTGCAACGGTGAGCCCTGCGTGCTGATCTACCGCGGCGACATGCGGCAAAGCCAGACCTTCAGCCCCGACGGCAGTTGGGCCAAGGAGGTGGAGCTGGCGGACCTCGACGGCGACGGATCCCTCGACGTCGTGATGGCGCAGAAGCAGCCGTTCTTCCAGGCCAACATCGTCGCCCCGTTCGAGATCCGGCCGGGCAACAACCTCGACCTCTCCTACCTCGGCCGCGGCGGCCTGGACGGGCTCAGCTTCGCCCTCGACCCCCTGCTGCCCCAGAGCCCGGGGGGCCGGTCCTTCTTTAACTTCAACTCAGACGCCTTCCCCGTCAACTTCGAGACCACCCGCAGCTACGACCTGGAGATCGCCGACCTCGACGGCGATGGCCACCTGGACATCCTGCGGCCGGACACCCCCGGAATCCTGACGATCCTCTGGGGGGACGGCACGGGCCACTTCCCACAGGTCTTAGACGTCTTCAGCCAGCTGGTGCCGGCGGGGGATCCGAACATCCCAAGGGGCTGCGAGGTGGCGTTCATCGACGGCAACTCCCCCGCCGACAACGACGGCGGCAACTACGACGACGTCGACCTGGCGGACCTCGACGGCGACGGCGACCTGGACTTCCTGGTGGCGGAGTACTCGTACCAGCCGCCGGCGGACTGCCGCAGCCTGGTGTTCGAGAACCTGGCGGCGGACGGACAGCCCCGCAGCTTCGACGTCGTCGACGTGGCGGCCTTCGCCTCCAGGAACACCCACTCCGTCAGCCTCGGGGACGCCAACCAGGACGGACACATCGATGTCCTCCTGGACCACGGCTCGGGCTTCCGGCCCCAGCTTTTCCTGGCCACCAGCTCCAACTTCACCTGGGGGACGACGCCGTCGTTCACCTTCAGCAACCTGAGCAACGGCCAGCCCACCACCGTCGGTGACCTCGTCGACCTCACGGGGGACGGCTGGCTCGACGCCTTCTTCGCCAAGGGATTCGACGGCGGGGACTTCGGCCTGTGGGTCAACACCCAAAACGCCGGCACCCCCTTCACGCCGCCGAAGACGACCTGCACGGGCACCTGCCCGGACGACAGCAAGTACGACGTCCGGTACGCCGACTTCGACCTCGACGGCCAGGTGGAGGCGATCTTCGCCCGCATCAACCAAGGTGAGGCCCAGTCCACCGGCAACAGCGTCATCTTCCCCTCCGCCCTGCAGGTATTCCGCTTCGACGCCGCCACCGGTCCCCCCGGCGGCTTCGCCGATGCTTCCGCGGAATTCGTCGACGACGCCTACGCCGGACAGAACCTCGGGGGCACCGCCGTCGCAACCGGCGACCTCGACGGCGACGGCGACCTCGACCTTGTGCTCGGCGGGGTGGTGGACGTGGCCAACGGACAGCCCGACGACGTCGATCTCTTCGGCGCAGTCCACGTGTTCGAGAACCGCACCCTGATGCGGCTCGCCGACCGGGACCCGCTATTGACCGGCACCCTCGACCTCCTGGCCCTCAAGGTCCTGTCTTCGAGCGACATCACCGTCGGCGGCGGCGCCCAGGTGACCTTCGAGGCCGGCGATTCGGTGGTGCTGGGGGACGGCTTCACCGCCTCCCCCGGCGCCGGCGGCAGCTTCGTGGCCCGGATCCTGCCCTGAGACGAGGTTTGGCAACGGGGGCGAGCCGGGTTTGATTCACGGACCGGCCGCCCCTGTTCCCCAGGACTTCGCACGCGATCTCGACGTCCGCGGGATCCAATTCCGCTCGGCATCCGTAGCGCAAGGGACTTCATCCAAATTCCGACGTAAAGGAAGCTCCCATGCCTGCACGCCGCTTTGTGATCCTCGCCGTCCTCGGATGCCTCGTCTGCCTGACCCCGGCCTTTGGACAGACCACCGGAGCCGAGTGCACCCTTACCTTCGACGCCGTCTGGAGCGCCGCCACCCACCCCATGGCGTTCCCCCCGGATCCCCATTTCTCCGGCCTGATCGGCGGCACCCACGACGAGCTCACGGTGTTCTGGCGCGGCGGCGACCTGGCGACGCCGGGGATTCAGCAGGTGGCCGAGACCGGCTCGAAGAGCCAGTTCCGCCAGGAAGTGGAGGACGCCATCCTCGCCGGCTTCGCAGGGGAGGTGATCTCCGGCGGCGGCATCGGCCAGTCGCCTGGATCGCGGTCGGTGAGCTTCAACGTCGAGCCCGGCTTCCCCTTCGTCACCGTGGTGACCATGATCGCGCCGAGCCCGGACTGGTTCGTCGGCGTCCACGGACTGTCCCTGTTCGAGAACGGCCAGTGGGTGCAACAGAAGGTGGTCCAGCTGCCGGCCTACGACGCCGGCACCGACTCCGGCGCCAGCTACACCTCCCCCGACGTCCCCACCATTCCGCCGGTGCCGATCTTCGAGATCACCCAGGCTCCGTTCCCCGGCGGCACGTCCCTCGGCACCTTCACCTTCGTCTGTGACAGCTCCCTGGTGTTCGGGGACAACTTCGAGGACGGCAC
The DNA here is from genome assembly GCA_038748685.1 of Acidobacteriota bacterium. Classification (GTDB taxonomy): domain Bacteria; phylum Acidobacteriota; class Thermoanaerobaculia; order Multivoradales; family J023; genus JAUIJL01. The sequence goes on from JBCDIS010000095.1 coordinate 8,578, forward strand.
CTTCGGGGCCTGGTCGTCGTCGGTGCCCTGAGCCTTCCGCACAGATCGAGGCGCATGTCGTCGGGCGACGACCCGAGCCGGGCCCTCCACCGCCACGGGGGATGAAACAATTCCCCCATGGCGCGCCCCAGCCCCCCCGACTCCGCCGACGTCCGCCGCGCGATCGAGCGCTGGCGGCGGGGGGAGGATGCGGAGAGCCACTTCCGCACGATCGCCGAGGCGTACTACCGCCGCCTCCACCGATTCTTCGCGGCCCGCGGCCGTGGGGTCGACGACGCCCACGACCTAACCCAAGAAACGTTCGTTCGCATCTATACCGGCCTGGGCGGCTTCAAGGCGAATTCCAGCTTCGAGACCTGGCTCTTCGCCGTCGCCGCCAACGTGCTCCGGCAATCCCGCCGGGGACGCACGACCCTGAAGCGGGGTGCCGGCATGACGGTGGAAAGCCTCGACGAGCGGACGAGGGATCCGGCGGTTCCGGGGGCGGGCCCCCTCGACCGCGCCATCCAAAGGGAGCGGACCGACGCCCTGAGGCGCGCCGCCGACGCCCTGCCACCCAAAATGCGGGCGGTGCTCAAGATGCACCTCTACCAGGGTCGTGATCGGCGCCAGATCGCCGAGGCCCTGGGCATCGCTGAGGAAACGGTCAAGGCCCATCTGCACCAGGCGAAGAAGCGGCTGGCGGAAACGCTGCGCCAAAGCGAGGAGGACGTTCGATGAGGGACCCCGAAGCCATGGACGAGTCCCGAGGGACGGACGAGCTCGACCGAGCCCTGCTCGAGATGTTCAGCGACGATCCCCCCACGGAACCCCCGGGCTTGGGGGAGCTGACGGCCTACGTCGCGGGTGACTTGCCCTCGGAGGATGCCGACGACCTCGCCGACCGCCTCGCCGATCACCCCGAGGCCATGGACCTGGTGCTCCAGCTGCGCCGTTTCGCGGCAGCAGGGGGCACGGCGGATCCGGGGGACGACGAGGTCGACGCGGGGGTGGACGCCGTCATGGCTTCGGTGCGGAGCGCCGCGGCGGCCGCCCCCACGCCCTCCGCCGAACCGCCCCCGTCGCCGTGGCGCTGGGGGCTGGCGGCGATCCTCGCCGGTGTCACCCTCGCCGCCGTCCTATTCCAGCAGCAGGCGAGTCGCCTCCGCGCCGAGCTGGGGGACGCCCGCGGGGCCCTGGCCGCGGCGGCGTTGACCCCCGGGGCCGACGGCGCAAGAACGGAGGCGACACCGGTTCCCGGCATGCGCCTCGTGGACCTGTTCGCCAACCGGCTACGGGGAAACGACTCCGACTCCGATCCACCGCCGGTGCTGGAGGCCGGCCCCGGGCCCACCACCGTCATCCTCACGCCGGAGGATCCCGCGCCGTCGCAGACCTACCGGCTGTCGGTCCGGGCCCCCGGGGACGCAGAGCGCTGGGTCGGCGACGCGGCGGCGGATCCCTCGGGGGCGGTGGTGGTCCTGCTGCCGGCGGGGTTCCTTCAGCCGGGCCCGTGGAGCTTCGTCCTGACCCCCAAAGAAGGGCCCGCCGTAGGTGACGCGGCCATTGACGCCTTCCCCCTCCTCGTGACGATGCCCCCATCGCCGGAAGCGTCGCCGGAAACGCCGCTGGAACCGGTGGGTGTCTCCCCACCCCTGCCATGATGATCCAGCGCCGCCGCCGGCCGGGGGCAGCGGCAATCGCCGCGATCCTGCTACTTCTGACCACGGGACACCGAGTCTGGGCAGATACAGGGGCACCGGGGTCCGCCGACGACCTCTATTCCGCGGCTCACCGTCTCCTGTCGTCCGGCTCCCCCGACGACGCCCGGAACGCCCTGCCCCTGCTCGAAAGGGCCCTCCAGGGATTCCGCGCCGAGGGAAACCCGGCGGGGGAGGCAGAGACCCTCTACGCCCTGGCGGTGGCCACCGCCTTCGCCGGGGACCCCGCCGCAGCGCGGGACCACGGCCGGCTGGCCATTGATCGGTTCGTCGCCCTCGGGGACCCACGGGGCGAGGCCGCGGCCCGGGATCACTTGGGCACCCAGCTGGCCGCCGCCGGCGAGCTGGAACCCGCCCGGCGTCAGCTGCAGACGGCGGTGGACCTACGGCGACGGATCGGGGACCGGGGGGCCGAAGCGGCGTCGCTCCACAACCTGGCGTCGGTCCATCTCGAGGCCGGCGACGCCGGCATCGCCCTCGATCTCTTCGCCGCCGCTATCGAGCGCCACCGCCAGCTCGACCAACGGGCTGCTCTGGCTTCGGGGCTCAACAACCGGGGTTTGCTCTGGCTCTTCGTCGGCCGGCGGGACCGCGGCCGCGACGACCTGAAGTCTGCCCTGGCTTTGCAGCGGAGCCTCGGCGACGTCCGCGGACAGGCGGGCATCCTCAACAACCTCGGACTCCTCGCCTGGTTCGAGGCCCGTTTGCCGGAGGCCCGGGAACGATTCGAAGCCGCCCTCGGCCTCTACCGCTCCCTGGGGGACGACCGCGGCCGGGCGGAGGTGATGGGCAATCTAGGACTCGTCGATCTCGAAGACGGCGAACCCGCCGCCGCCCGCCGGCGGATCGAAGCGGCGGTGGACCTCGCGCGGGCCGGCGGCCTGTCGCGCGTCGAAGCGGCCCACCGGGGCTCCCTCGGCCGGGTCCTCCGGGCCGAAGGGCGCCTCGACGAGGCGTCGGAGGTGCTGAACGCCGCCGCCGAGGCCCAGCGCCGTTCCGTCGACCCCTGGGGGGTCGTCGTCACCCTCTACGATCTGGCGCGGGTGGAGCGGGACCGAGGCCGCCCCTCCGAGGCCCTGCGGACGATCGACGACGGGATTCGGGCGGCGGAGTCGGTGCGCTCCAGCCTCGGCGTCGGCGATCTGCGGGCCCATCTTCTGGCCTCCCTACGGCACCTCTACGATCTGCGCATCGACCTCCTGATGGCCGCCGGCGAGGTGGAGCTCGCCCTGGTGACCGCGGAGCGGGCCCGGGCGCGGAGCCTTCTGGACCTCCTCCGCCTGGCGGCGGGCCAGCCAGGCTCCGCGGACGACGCCGCGACCCCACCCGACCCGGCGATCTGGCGGCGACTGGTGGACGACGACACGGAGGTACTGGTGTTCCACGTGGGCAACGCCGAGGCGTGGGTTTGGTCGGTGGATCGCCACCGCATCCGCGGCGGGTCCTTGGGGGCTTCGGCGGCCCTGGAGGAGCTCGCCCGCACGGCCCGTCACCACCTCGCCCACAGCCACCTGCGCAGCCACCGCGGACCGGCCCGCCGGGTGGCCGCCAGACTGGCGGGAACGCTGTTCGGACCTTGGTCACGGAGGGCCCGTCGCCTCGCCGTTGTGCCGGACGGGGCCCTCCACCGCCTGCCCTTCGGCGCCCTCCTCCAATCCGCCGAACCCGGCGCCGAGCACGACGTCGTCCACCTGCCGTCCCTGGCGGTGCTGGGGCAGCTGCGGGATCGCCCGCAAGCCGCCACCAGCGGCGAGGTGGCGATCCTCGCGGATCCGGTGTTCGGCGGGTCCGATCCGCGCTTGGAAGTAGTCCGGACCGCCGAGGGCTCCCTCGACACCTCCACCCACGCCCCCTTTGAAAGGCTTCCCCACAGCGCCGCGGAGGCCCGGGCGGTGGCGGAGCTCTTTCCGCCGGACCAAAGCCGCCTCCTGCTGGGCTTCGACGCCAGCCGCCGGCGGCTCCTTTCCGGCGAGCTGCGGGGGTACCGGCGCCTCCACGTCGCCACCCACGCCGTGGTGGACGACCGGGAACCCGAGCGGTCCGGCCTCGTCCTCAGCCGGGTCGACGGGCGGGGCCGCGGGCGGGACGGATTCGTCGGCCTGCGGGATCTCTTCGACCTCCGCCTCGACTCCGAGCTGGTGGTGCTCAGCGCTTGCCGATCCGCCCTCGGTCCCCAGCTGCGGGGGGAGGGGCTGATCGGCCTCAGCCGAGGCTTCTTCGCCGCCGGGGCGCGGCGCCTGGTGGTGAGCCTCTGGGACGTGGACGACCGGGCGACGGCGCAGCTGATGACCCACTTCTACCGTGCCCTGACGGGGCGGACGGACGGCGATGCGGCGCGCGCCCTCACCCTCGCCCAGGCCGAGCTGCGGCGGGATCCCCGGTGGAGCGCCCCGTTCTATTGGGGCGGCTTCGTGGTCCTCGGGGACTGGCGATGACGGTCGCCACGGCGCGCCCGGTGGAGCGGCGCCGGCCCTTCGGGGGCTTGGCTCCGGCGCTGGCCTTCACCTGTCTATGGGCTCTCGCTCCACCCGCCGGGGCTGAGGATCCCGCGGCCTCTGCCGCGGACGGAACGGTGGAAGTGGAGGTGGTGGCCACCGACGGACGCGGCGGGGCCGTAGCGGAGCTCTCCGCCGGGGACCTCCACCTACTCGCCGGCGGCCAGCGGAAGGCGCTTCAGCTCAGCCCGGTGGAACGGCGGCACTTCGTGCTCATGGTGGACCTGCCGACCTCGGACCCGGCGGAGCGTAGCCGCGCCCTCCCGCCCCTGCGGAAGTTCCTCCAGGACCGCGCCCTGCGGGGGGACCGGGTCACCGTTGTCGCCCTCGGTCGCCGGCCGAAGGACCCGGCGGCCGAGCTCCTATGCCGCTTCTGCTCCCGGCCGGAGGCCGTCGCGGACGCCCTCGACGCTCTGGGGGCCCACCGAAGCGCCGGGTTCCGCGCCCTCCGGCAGCGCCGGATCGAACCCCGACGCCTGATGGAGGACGCCCTCCGTGCCCTGACCCGGGGGGTCGAGGGGGTGGCGGGGGACGGCCGAACCACCGACGTGCTCTACCTTGGTCTCGCCGCCACCGGCGGCCTCGGCTCGGTGGGACGACCACCGGGGGACGGGGCTGATCCGGGGGGCGGCGCCGGGGCCTACAACGCCATCGGCTCGGTGCAGTACCTGGTCACCCTCCCGCGGAGCGGTCTGCCGACGTCGACGGCCCGGGGCGGGGCCAACCGCGCCTTGGCCGCCGCCGTCGAAGCCGAGGTCACCCTCCACCCCCTGGTACCCAACACCGCCCCCGGCCAGGGGAGCGACCTCTGGCTCGCCCGGGAGACCGGCGGCGAATCCCTGAGGCTCCGCCACCTCGACGTCGACCTCGACCGGCTGGGGCGGCAGATGGACGGCGCATACCGCGTGGCGTTCAGCAGCCCGCTGGAGGACACGTTCCAGACCCTCGAGGTTCGGGGACCCGAATCCCTGAGGCTCCGCTTTCGACGCGCCTACCGCGCCCAGGACCCTGACGCGGCCCTGGCGTCGAGGGCCCGCGCCGCCTGGCGCCTCGGCGGGGACCCCGGGAACCTGTCGGCTCGCCTCGTCGGCGCGGAGACCGAGGCCCGGGAGACGGTGGTGACGCTGGAGCTCCTGCGCCCCTTGGCGCCTTCGGCCCCCGCGGAGGGGACCCTCACCCTGGCCCTGGCGGTTCCTGAACCGGGTAAGGAGCCCGACACCCGGCTCCGATCCTTGCCCTACCGCCGCGCCGAGGGACAGACGGAGCTGGGGCTGCGGATCCCCCTCCGCCTACCCGCGGGAGTCCGCGGGATCGGCGTCGCCCTGCGGGACGACCGCACCGGCGACGTGGACGCGGTGGGGCTGGAGCTCCCTCGGTGAGCCAGCCCGCCTAGGGCCGGGGGCCCGTCCGTCCGCGACTGGCACTAGAGCTTCCGGGTTCCCCGCATCCGCCGGCCCCGCCGGAGGGTCCCGAAGCCGACGAGGAAAAACAGCAGGCCCGCGAAGATGGCGAGGGGACGATTGGGATCGAAGGCCAGGCCGGCGAAGAGGTTCGCCACTCCGCCCAGGAACCAGAGCAGGGCAACTTTCTGAGAGGTTGTCATGGCCGTCTCCACGGTTTCGAGAACGCTGCAGGAATCGCAGCTGCCTCGATCGCTATACGCGAGGAAACGCTCCCCATTCTCCAAACCGGCCCGTCACCCTGGCCCGGCTCACCCCTCCGAGCGTGCGTCGGGCGACAGGAGCCAGCCCAGAATCCCGTGGCATCGCCTCTGGATCTCGGCGACTTCGGCTTTGGTCCATCTCCAGTCGAGGAGCCCTTTCCCTCCGAGGCCGTAGGCGAGGGCGTGGCTCCCCAGATCGAAGTCCTTCCGCAGGGTCGTCAAGTAGCCGGCGATGAGGTCCGCCCCACGCAGGGCGCGCCCTCGGCTCTCGCCTTCGATCGAGCGCAGGTAGACGATCAGGTCCTCGATCGCGGCGTAGCCTTCCTCTCGGGTCTTGGCCATGGTGCTCCGTCGTCGTGCCCAGGATCTACGAAGAAAGGCTAACCCAAAGCTCCACCCGCCGCATCTACCCGGGGGACGCGGCGGCGGGATGGTCCCGGCGCCCGCAACCTCGGGAGCTCCCATGCCTTCCATGTCTCGCATTTTCCCTAGCCTGGTCCTCGGCCTCGCGTTCGCCATCGCAGCGGCGCCGGCCTACGCCGACGTCCTTCTAACCCCCACAGTCGGTTTTCGCAGCGGCTCCGCCGACTTCTTCGCTCCCTTCGCCTGCGCCTTCGCCATCGGAGTCCCCTGCCCCGAGGACGCCGAGCTCGACGACGGGGAAACCTTCGGGCTGATCCTCGGCGTCGAGCGCGGGGAACGCTGGCGGTTCGAAATCGCCTTCGATCGCCAGGCCGCCGACCTCGAGGTCGACTTCGCACCCTGTGAGGCGTGCCTGACCATCCCGCCTCCCCGCGAGGAGCTGGAGATCCTGACCCTGCAGGTCGGTGGTCTGCGGCGATGGCCGGGGCAGCGGGTCCATCCGTTCGTCGCGGCGCGGGTGGGCGTCTCACGACTCACAGCCGACGAAGACTTCGGCGCCTTCGACATCGACGAGGAGCGCCCCTCCGCCAGCCTCGGGGCCGGGGTAGAGGTCCCCCTCGGGGGTCGCCTCGACCTTCGGCTCGAAGCCAGGGGTCTGTGGGTCGACCTGCCGTCGGAGGTCGCCGAGGACGATCTGGTCCAGGGGGAGGTGGTGACGGGCCTGGCGTTCCGCTGGTGATCGCCCCTCCGCGGCCGCGACGGTCGGCCGCGGGGCTCACATCGCCACATGCGCATTCCATTATTTGTCGGCCTCGGCGCCGGGGAATGTCACTTCCTGGTCCAAGCAGCTACCTGGGACCGCTTCCCTGGGGGCCCAGCACCCTGGCACCGAGGTTGCTACCTTGGAATGACGCCACCGTCCACCAGGGAGACCCAATGCCGTCACGCCGACCCGTCGCGCCCGCTCCGTTCGTCCTGAAGGCCCTCGTGGGCGCCGCCCTTTGCCTCGCCGGCGTAGGGACGTCGCCGATCACCGCCGCCGACTACCACGTCGGCCCCGGGCAGCCCCTGGCGACCATCGGCGACGCCCCCTGGACCTCGCTGCAGCCGGGGGACCGGGTGCTGATCCACTGGCGGGACACGCCCTACCGGGAGAAATGGGTGCTCAACCGGCGCGGAACCCCGGACGCCTGGATCTCGGTGATCGGCGTCCCCGGGCCCCAGGGGCAGCGTCCGGTGATCTCCGGCGACGGCGCGGTGACCGCCCCGGGCCTCAACTTCTGGAACGAACAGCGGGGCTTGATCAAGATCGGCGGGTCCAATTCGCCACCTGACGCCCTCCCCGCCTACCTGCGCATCGAAGGCCTGGAGCTGCGATCCGCCCGTCCTCCTTACACCTTCACCAACGACGGCGGAGGGGTGGAGACCTACTCGAGCAACGCGGCTTCGATCTACGTCGAGAAGGCGGAGCACCTGGTGATCCGCGACTGCGTCATCCACGATTCGGGCAATGGCATCTTCGTCGGGGTCAACGGCGGTCAGACCCGGGATCTCCTGATCGAGGGCAACGACATTTTCGACAACGGCATTTCCGGCAGCATCTTCGAGCACAACACCTATACCGAGGCCATTGGCATCGTCTATCAGTTCAACCGCTTCGGCGCCCTGCGGGCCGGAGCCGGCGGCAACAACCTCAAGGACCGATCCGCCGGCCTGGTGGTTCGCTACAACTGGATCGAGGACGGAAACCGTCAGCTCGACCTGGTGGACGGCGGCTCCTCGGTCTTCACCCATCCGTCCTACGGCGAGACCTTCGTCTACGGCAACGTGCTGATCGAGGGGGATGGCGAGGGCAACAGCCAGATCGCCCACTACGGCGGCGACGGCGGCGACACCGGCCGCTACCGCAAGGGCAAGCTCTACTTCTTCTCCAACACGGTGGTCTCCACCCGCTCCGGCAACACCACCGTTCTGCGCCTCTCCACCCAGGACGAGTCGGCGGACGTGCGTAACAACGTGCTCTACGCCGAGTCCGGCGGCAACCGACTCGCCATGCTCGACGCGACGGGGGACCTGACCCTGCGCCACAACTGGACCCGCCCCGGCTGGCGGGACAGCCATGGCACCCTCACCGGCACCATCGACGACGACGGGTCCGGGGTCGAAGGGGCGGACCCCGGCTTCGTCGACATGGCGTCTCAGAGCTTCCGCCCGGCGGCGGGCTCGTCCCTCATCGACGCCGGCACGGCCCAGGAGCCCGGGGCGGTGGCCCATCCCCTGCTGCGTCAGTACCTGCAGAATCTGGGATCCGAGCCCCGACCCGCCGACGCCGCCCTCGACATCGGCGCCTGGGAATTCTGCCCCGGGCCCTGCGCCGGCATCTTCGCCGACGGCTTCGAGAGCGGCGACCTCGGCGCCTGGTCACCGTAGGCTGCTACCCCCGCGCTTCTCCCCGGGACGTCAGCCACGCCCCGGCGAGGACCAGGGCCGTCCCCCCGATGGCCGCCGGATGCACCGCCTCCCCGAGGACGAGGACCCCCAGGGCCACCGCGACGGGGGCCCCCAGGTAGATCGGCACGGATCCGCGGGTACTCCCCACCCGCCCGACGAGGGCGATCATCATCACGAAGGCGAGGCCCGTGCCGAGGATCCCCAGGGGAAGCATCGCGAGGAGGGCCGTCGGGTTCCACCGCGAGTCCGCCAAGTCCGCCAGGCCGAAGGGAATCACCACCACCAGGGAGACGAGCTGGGCCCGCAGCAGCACGGGCAGGGCTCCGTAGCGCTGCTGGAGGGGAACGGCGAGGTTGGCGGCGAGGCCGTAGAGGACCACGGAGAACGCCACCATGCCGACCCCCAAGGCCGTGGCCTGTGAGGAGACCAGCTGGGGCAGGGCGATGGCCACCACCCCGCCGAAGCCGATGACCAGGCCGAGCCGCTGATTCGGTCCCGGCAGGCGCCCGAGCAGAACGGTGGCCCAGGCGGCGGTGGACAGGGGCACCGCTCCGTTGATCATCCCGGCGACGGAGGAGTCGATCCACTGCTGCGCCATGGGGAAGAGCACCAGGGGAATCCCCATCCACAGGATCCCCATCAGGGCGATGCGGCCCAGGTCCGAGGGGTCGACGCCCCTTCGGGCCTGGGGGAAACAGGCGAGGGCGGCGGCGCCGAGGAGCACCCGGCACGCGGCGATAACCCCCGGGCGAAGGCCTTCGAGTCCCAGGTCGATCCACAGGAAGGACGATCCCCAGATCAAAGCGACACTGGCCAAGAGCGCCCATTCGGTGGCTCCGAAGGCCGCCTGGGACGCCCCCTCGGCGGTGGACAGGAGCTTTCCCCGCCTGGGGACGCCCCCGGGCGTCTCCTGAGCGTCCGCGGTGCCCGTCCGGCGCCGATCACCGTCGGTACTATGGTTTCTTTCTCGCCCAGCACTTGTCATCGTCACGGGTCTCCTCTCCTTGGTTCGCGTGGAGACTGAGGGAATATCGACATTAAGACAAGCGAAACTTTCTTACAGATTTACTGTAGGATCGCTAATATGTTCGATCTACAGCGCCTCCGGACCCTCCAGGCCGTCTCCCGCTACGGCACCCTCAGCCGCGCCGCCGACGCCCTTTACCTCACCGCGTCGGCGGTGTCCCAACAGCTGAGCAAGCTGGAGACGGAGGCCGGTCAGAAGCTCCTGGAGCGGCAGGGCCGAGGGGTCCGCCTCACCGACGCCGGCCACCTCCTGGTGGGCCACACGGATCGCATCCTGTCCCTGGTGGAACGGGCGGAGGCGGACCTGGAAGAGAAGAAGGGCGCCGTCATCGGTAGCCTGACCCTCGGTGCCTTCGCCACCGCGGCGCGGAGCCTTCTCCCGAAGACCCTGGGCCAGCTCCAGGACAGTCATCCGGGGCTCTCCGTCAGCCTCCGGGAGATGGAGCCGGAGCAGGCCCTGGCGGACGTCACCCGGGGGACCCTGGACCTCGCCGTCGTCGTCGCGTGGGCCAACGCCCCCCTGGAGGTCCAGGACCACCTCGCCCGGGAGGTCCTGTTCACGGATTCCGCCGACCTCGCCCTACCCGCGGGCCATCCTTTGGCGACAAGGGCCTCGGTGCATCTCGAAGACCTCCAGGACCAGGTCTGGATCAGCTGGCCCCGGGGCTCCATCTGCCACGACTGGCTGGTGCTCACCCTCCGCGGCTTGGGCTTCGAACCCCACATCGCCCACACCGCCCTGGAACACGCCACCCAGGTCGCCCTCGTCGACGCCGGCCTCGGAGCCGCCGTGCTACCCCGCCTCGGCCGCGGCCCCATGCCGGAGGGCGTCCGCATCGTCCCGGTGGCCCCGGCCCTGGAGCGCCAGGTCTTCGCCGTCTGGCGCAAGGACGCCAGCCGACGCCCGGCCATCGCCGCCCTCGCGGAAGCCCTACGCCACCAAGGCAAGCGCTACGATCTAGCGGCCTGAGGGGACCTACTTCCTCGTCCAGACCGGCTAACAAAGGAGGCACACATGGATCTTGGAACCTTTTCAGTAAGCCTAGCGGTGAAGGACTTGGCGGCGTCCCGCGACTTCTACACCAAGCTCGGCTTCGAGGTGTTCGATGGCGAGGACTTCGGCGACGCGAAGTACAACGAGACCTGGGTGATCCTCACCCTAGGAGAGACGAACATCGGGCTCTTCCAAGGCATGTTCGAGAAAAATATCTTGACGTTCAACCCCGAGGACGTGCGAGGCGTCCAGCGGCGCTTGGAGGAGGCCGGGGTCACCTCCTTCGTGACCAAGGCGGACCCGGACACCACCGGCCCCGCGTCGGCGGTGCTGGAGGATCCGGACGGCAATCCGATCCTCCTCGACCAGCACGTCTGAGACGGGCGATCGGAATCCAGGGTCAAGGATCGCCGGGGGAGCCCGCCCCGACCTCCGGCGCCTCGACGTTCACGGGTGCCTCCGCGCGAGATTTCTCCGAATCCAGAGCCGCCAACGCTCGGGCCGCGGCCATCCGCACCTCGTCATCCGGATCGTTGCCGAGGTTCCGCAGGCCCCGCGCAATCTCGTCCCGCGGTTCTCCCAGGGCAACCAGAGCCTGAACTGCTGCAAGACGCACCAGCGGCTGGGGGGCGTCGAGGGCGTCCAACAGCCGGGGGACCGCCGGCCTTCCCACATCTACCAAGACCGAGGTGAAGGTCCAGAACGCCATCCCCAGCCGCTGGCTCTCCCCCAACAGGGGAAGCAGGTCGAAAATCGTTCCCTGGCCGCCGGCCTGTAACGCCGCGACGCGCTCCCTGATCCGATCCCGCTTCTCGGAGTCTTCCTCCAGTGCCTCGAGAATCGGTGTCACCGTCGGCTCCCCGATGTTCCCCAGCACCTCGACGGCGCTACCGAGGAAGCCTTCACGCCACGGATCCTGTCCGCTCAGCAGGCTGGCGAAGAGGCCCCCCAGATCGAATCGCAAGCTGGAGGTGATGGCCTGCTCGGTCATCGCGTCCGTCGTTGTCCCCACTTCGTCGCGGATCGCCCGCAGCAGCTCGGGCACGGCCTCCGCACCATGGCCTTCTAGCCGCTCCCCTACGTAGCGACGGGCCGTCGGATCCTCAGACTGCCTCAGCTGCAGAATCAAGTCCAAGATCTCCAGCCGCCGCTCCTCGGGGGAGGTCTCCTCCACCGGAGGCGCGCCGCCTCCGGTGGATCCATCCCAGACCCGCACTGCGGTCATGGCGAGGAGGAGGGCGGTCATCGAAAACATCACCCACCAACGTCGCCGCACAGCACCCTGGATTTCCTGCCGGGGCCGAACCTCGATGGAGGGTCCTCGGTCATCCACCCCGGGCCGACGATGGAGCCGAGGTAGCGCTGCGCCGGCCAGCCCCGCCAAGGGTGGAGCGACGCGCGCGATGTCGAAAGCCTGGCCGTAGGTCTTGCCGGCACCCAAGGCGTCGTAGAAGGCGACCGCGAACTCGCTGGCCGTGGCGTCGTTAACCTCGCCTTCCATGCCCACCACCACCTCGATCCGCCACGCGAGGGCTTCGGCCAAGGGCGTTGCGTAGCAGGCGTTGAGGAACACGCACTCGACGGTCTCCTCGAACAGCCCTAGGAAGGCCGCCAGGTCGGCCGGCGCCATGGGCTGGGCCCGGCCGTCGTCGTCGTCCAGCACGATACCCGCGTCGCCGGCACCGTAGCCGCAGAAGTGGAGGACCGTAGGCTCATGGTCGAGGATCGCCCGCCGCAAATCGCGAGCCCGCGGCGCCAGCACCGACCTCAGCTCGAAGGCCTCGCGGTGCCGGGACCGTCGTAGACCGGCCTCGATGTCGCGGATCTCTCGATCCAAGCGCAGACGGCGGGTGTCCGACGGATTCGCCGCCAGGACGAGAATCGTGGGCATGAACCGAGCTTACGACCCTTCCGGGTCGCAAGCCAGGCCCATGCCACTGGGCGAGGGCTTCGTCAACGCCGCCTGCCCCACTTCTCCTTCTGCACCGATCGGTAGAGTTTGCTGTTCTCGCGGCCGATCCGGCGCTGCTCGGCGACGTCCCTGCGGCGGTCGAGCCACTGGAGCTCCTTTTCCAAGGTGCGGCGGTTCTCCATCCGCGCCGGGTCCAGAGTCCCGTTCTCGATGGCCTCGGCGACGGCGCACCCCGGCTCGCCGGAGTGGGTGCAGTCGCCGAATCGGCACGCCCGGGCCAGCTCGTCGACGTCGTCGAAGGCGTCCCCGAGGCCGTCGTCCCCGTCGACCCACAGCTGGACCTCCCGCACCCCGGGGTTGTCGATCAGCAAGCCGCCCCCGGGTAGGCGCACCAGCTGGCGGTGGGTGGTGGTGTGGCGCCCGCGGTCGTCGCCGGCTCGGACGGCGGAGGTGAGCATGACCTCTTCGCCGCACAGCCGGTTGACCAGGGTGGACTTGCCGACGCCGGAGGACCCGATCAAGGCAACGGTTCGGCCGGGGGCGAGGTGGGCCCGCACGGCGTCGAGCCCCTCCCCCGCCAGCGCGCTGACGGAATACACCGGCATCCCCGGCGCCGCGACCCCGGCCTGGCGAAGCCGCCGGGGAACGTCGTCCACCAGATCCGCCTTGGTGAGCAACACCACCGGCTCGGCGCCGCTGGCCCACGCCATGACGGCGAAACGCTCCAGGCGGCGCAGGTTGAAATCGCCGTCGAGCCCCATGACCAGGAATACGACGTCGACGTTGGCGGCCACCACCTGCTCTTCGGTGCGTCCCCCCGCCACCTTGCGGGACAGGCGGGTACGCCGCGGTAGGACGGCGTGGATTCGGGCCTCGCCGTCGTCACCGTCCACCGCCACCCAGTCACCGATGGCGGGCAGCTCGCCGGCGGCCCGCAGGCGCCCGGAGGCCCGGGCCGGCCGCTCCCCGGACGGGGTCTGGACGCGGTAGATCTCACGGCTGGCGGAGATCACCCGCGCCGGCCGGGGCACCGGGTGGGGGTGGGTCTGGAGATGGTGCTCGAAGGCTTCCGCCAGGTCCGGGGACCAGCCGAAGGCGTCGAGGATGGAAGGGTCTGAAGAAATGCGGTCGGAACGGGTACGGTCGGACTTCGAAGGGTGGAACCCATCGTCATGCGTTGACATTGGAGGCATTCTCCCGAAGGCCCGGCGGAGCCGGGCGTGGGCGGCGCGGAGGAGCCGGTGCCCGCTACAAACCGCGGACACAGGCCAGCTCGGCGTCGCTTTCTAGCGACATCGGCGCGATCGGCGACGGCCGATCGGAAGGTCGGGAGACGTGCCTCAAACAGTCATGGGTCGATGGTGACACAGGCCGCCGCCCCGCTTCAAGCGGCTCGAAGGCGTGCGGACCGGCGTCGAGGCCAGCGTAAAGGAACCCTAACCCCCGAGACTGCGTCTTCGTAGACATGGCCGACGGGCCGCCCCTTCCGAGTCCTTACACTTCGCGGCCGACGCCGCACCTTCCGCCGCCCAGGAGAACCCGATGCTGACCATCCGCAACCTTTCGAAGACCTACGCCAACGGCGTCCAGGCCCTGAAGCAAGTCGACCTCGACATTCCCCGCGGGATGTTCGGGCTCCTTGGGCCCAACGGCGCCGGCAAGTCCAGCCTGATGCGCACCCTCGCCACCCTGCAGGAGGCGGACGAGGGGAGCGTTTCCTTCGGCGAGCTCGACGGCCTGCGGCAGAAGGAGGAAATCCGCAAGATCCTCGGCTACCTGCCCCAGGAGTTCGGCGTCTACCCGAAGGTCTCGGCGGAGGTCATGCTGGACCATTTCGCCGTCCTCAAGGGCATCACGACCAAGGGGGAGCGGCGGGACGCGGTGGAGGGTCTTCTGAAGATGACCAACCTGTGGCCGGTCCGCAAACGCAAGCTCGGCACCTATTCCGGCGGCATGCGCCAGCGATTCGGCATCGCCCAGGCGCTCCTCGGAGATCCGCGGCTGGTGATCGTCGACGAACCCACCGCCGGCCTCGATCCGGAGGAACGCAACCGCTTCCTCGATCTCTTGGCGGAGATCGGGGAGAACGTGGTGGTGATCCTCTCCACCCATATCGTCGAGGACGTGCGGGAGCTGTGCTCGACGATGGCGATCATCGCCCAGGGGCAGGTCCTCTTCTCCGGCGAGCCGGAGACGGTGGTGGACTCCCTCCGCGGCCAGGTATGGCGCAAGCTGATCGACAAGGACGACCTCGAACTCTACGAAAAGACCCTGCCGGTGATCTCCAATCGCCTCTACCGAGGGCGGCGCGCCATCCACGTGGTGGGGGATACGAGCCCCGGCGACGGCTTCGAGCCGATCGCCGAGCCGAGCCTGGAAGACGTGTACTTCTCCACCCTCAAGCGGTCCCAGAACCAGGCCGCCTAGGGCGGAGGAGATCCAACGATGTTCTGGCACATCTTCCTCTTCGAGCTGCGCTACCAGCTGCGGCGCCCACTCTTCTACCTGGTGGCCTTCGGCCTCGGTCTGATGGCCTTCGGCGCCGTATCGAGCGACACCATCCGGATCGGCGGCGCCATCGGCAACGTCCACCGCAACGCGCCCTTCGTCATCACCCAGATGCTGGCGATCTTCACCCCCATCGGCACGTTCATCATCACCGCCTTCGTCGCTTCGGCGGCCCTCCGGGACTTCGAGCTCGGCACCGACGGCCTGTTCTTCTCCAAGCCGGTGCGCAAGCTCGAGTACCTCCTCGGTCGCTTCGCCGGAGCCCTGACCATCGGCACGCTGGTGTACCTGGGTCCGGCCCTCGGGATGCTCCTCGGCAGCTTCATGCCGTGGATCGACCCCGAGCGCCTGGGGCCGACCCTGCTTTCCCCCTACCTGGCGGGCTTCGGCATGTTCGTGCTGCCGAACATGCTGTTCATGGGGGCGGTGTTCTTCACCGTCGCCAGCCTCACCCGCAAGTGGCTCCACACCTACCTCGGAGTGATCATCTTCTTCGCCGGTTTCTTCCTCGCCCAGGCGATGGTGGGGGACGTCGAGAACAAAGAGCTCGCCAGCCTCATGGACCCCTTCGGCGTCGCCGCCTTCGATCTGGCGACCCGCTACTGGACCATCGTCGAGCGCAACACCATCCTGCCGGATTTTGCCGGTCCGCTGCTCTACAACCGCCTGCTGTGGACCGCCCTCGGTCTGGCGGTCCTCGCCTTCGGCTGCGCCACCTTCAGCTTCGCCCGGCGGTCCAAAAAGAGCAAGAAGAAGGTGGACGACGTCGAGGCCGCCACCGCGGGACGCGGAGCCGTACCCCTGCCGCGGACGACCCCGAGCTTCGACGGCGCCACCACCCTCCTGCAGTTGCGGCGCTCCATCGCCTTCGAGGTCGGCTCGGTGCTGCGCAGCGTTCCGTTCTTGGTGATGCTCGCCTTCGGCCTCTTCAACCTGGTGGGCTCGTCCCAATTCATCGATCGGATGTTCGGCACCACGGTGTACCCCGTGACCCACCTCATGGTGCAGGGAATCCGCGACAGCTTCGCATTCCTGCTCCTGATCATCATCACCTTCTACGCCGGCGAGCTGCTGTGGCGGGAGCACAGCGCCGGCTCGAAGGACGTGTTCGACGCCATGCCCACCCGCAGCGGCGTCTTCCTCGGAGCCAAGCTGGTGGCCCTCAGTGCGGTGGTCCTGGTGTACCTCGGTGCCGGAGCGATCACCTCCATGCTGATCCAGCTGTGGAAGGGCTACGGTCAGCTGGAGCCGCTGCTCTACGCCAAGGGGCTGCTCGCCGTCGGCTATCCGTGGCTGCTGATCTGTTTTCTGGCGGTCTTCCTCCAGGTGGTGAGCAACAACAAATTCGTCGGCTTCCTGCTGATGATCGTCTTCATGCTCCAGGGCATCGTCTTCGGCGCCCTCGACTTCGACCACAACCTCTACCAGTACGCCGGCCGCCCCGGTATGCCCTATTCGGACATGAACGGCTACGGCCACTTCGTGACCCCGGCCCTCTGGTTCGGCCTCTACTGGACCTTCGCCGCGGTGGCCCTCACCGCCCTCTCGGCCCTGCTCTGGATTCGGGGGCGGGAGACCGCCCCGCGGCACCGGACCCGCCTCTTCGGACAGCGCTTCCGCGGCGGCGTCCGGGCAGCCCTGGCGTTTGGGGCCGTGGGCTTCCTCGCCACCGGCGGCTACATCTTCTACAACACGAACGTGCTCAACGAGTACGTCCCCGGAGACCTGGCGGAGGAGCGGCAAGCGGACTACGAGAAGCGGTATAGCTCTTACCGCGACGTGCCCCTGCCCAGGCTCGTGGCGGTGAAGACCGACGTCGACATCTTCCCCTACGAGCGGCGGATCGAAGCCAGCGGCACCTACCGGATCGTCAACGAGACCGACGTTCCGATCCGCGAGCTGCCCCTTGAGCTGCCCAGGGCGTCGACGTTCCGGAGCCTCGACCTGCCACCCCATACCGTCGAGCTGGACGATGAGGTCCACGGCTTCCGGGTGGTGAAGCTGGACGAGCCCCTCGCCCCCGGCGCCGAGATGACCCTCGGCTTCGACATCGAGGTGGCTCCGAAGGGCTTCGTCAACGGCGGCTCCGATACCCAGATCGTCTACAACGGCACGTTCTTCAACAATCGAGCGTACTTCCCCCAGCTCGGCTACAACGAAGGGCGCCAGCTGCTGGACCGCAACGATCGACGCAAGTTCGGACTCGAGCCGGTCCAGCGGATGGCTGATGTGGACGACCTGGTGGCCCGGCGGGATACCTACATCGGGCGGGACGCCGACTGGATCGACTTCGAGACCACGGTCTCCACCGCCGGGGACCAGATCGCCGTCGCCCCCGGCTACCTGCAGAAGGAGTGGAACGAAGGGGGACGGCGCTACTTCCACTACGCCATGGACGCGCCCATCCTCCACTTCTACTCCTACCTGTCGGCCCGCTACGAGGTCCACAGGGACGAGCACGACGGGGTCGCCGTCGAGATCTACCACCACCCCGGCCACGACTACAACGTGGAGCGGATGGTGGACGGGATCAAGAAATCCCTCGACTACTTCGGCACCGAGTTCAGCCCGTACCAGCACCGGCAGATGCGGATCCTCGAATTCCCCCGCTACAACCAGTTCGCCCAGGCCTTCCCCAACACGGTGCCGTTCTCCGAGTCCATCGGCTTCATCGCTAAGCTGGACGACGAGCCCGACGCCATCGACTACGTCTTCTATGTGACCGCCCACGAGGTGGCGCACCAGTGGTGGGCCCATCAGGTCATCGGCGGCAACGTCCAGGGGGCCACCATGCTGTCGGAGACCCTGGCCCAGTACTCGGCCCTGATGGTGATGGAGAAGGAGTACGGCAAGGCGAAGATGCGCCGCTTCCTCCAGTTCGAGCTCGACCGCTACCTCCAGGGACGCGGCGGCGAGCTGATCGAGGAAATGCCGATCATGCTGGTGGAGAACCAGCCCTACATCCACTACCGCAAGGGCAGCCTCGTGATGTACGCCCTGCGGGACTACCTCGGGGAGGAGACCCTCAACCGGGCCATCCGCGCCTACGTGGAGGCGGTGGCTTTCCAGGAACCGCCCTTCACCCACACCCCGGAGTTCCTCGATTTCATCCGCGCGGAGGCCTCGCCGGAGATGGCACCGGTGATCGCCGACCTCTTCGAGCGCATCACCCTCTTCGACAACCGGCTGACGGAGGCGACCTACACCGAGCGGGACGACGGCACCTACCTTGTGCGACTCGAGACCGCATCCGGCAAGGTCCACGCCGACGGCCAGGGGGTGGAGACCCCCACCGACCTCGACGACTGGGTGGACGTCGCGGTCTTCGGCGAGGAGCAGGTGGACGGCCGGACCGAACAGAAGGTGCTGTTCCTCGAGAAGCGTCGCCTCACCGAGGCCGACTCGGTGTTTGAGGTGGTGGTGTCGGAAAAGCCGGTGCAGGCGGGGATCGACCCCTTCAACAAGCTCGTCGACCGCAACTCCGACGACAACGTGAAACGGGTGGTGGAAGCCTCCGGCGCCGCCGCCACCGGTCCCTGACGGGGCCGGGGACCGCCGGGGCTCCGCTCCGAGACGGGGCCCGTCACGGTCCAGCTCCACCGGCGCCTTGATGCCGCATTGCGTCAACAATCGAATAAGAATTGACGCAATGCGGTATACTTCCCTGACGTAACGCCGCGGTCTTCTGCCCGAGGGACCGAATCGGCGCCAGCGATTCGGGGTAAAGAGACGGAGGACCGACGACATGACGACCCAAGGCAACACCGCCAACGACCCCGCGGCGAAGTTCCGCGCCGGTCTGAGAAATACCGCCAAAGAGCTGTGGGACGCCGCTGAGGAAGCCCGCGACCAGATGGACCGCAGCGCCGAGAAGGCCCGCAAGGTCATCGCCGAAAGGGGCAAGCAGGTCCGGGACTGGACCGAGAAGCACCTCGAGGAGCCCCGCCTCTCCGAACGGATGGAGAAGGGCGTCATCACCATGCTCCACTGGGTCGGTCTACCCCACGTCCGCGACATCCAGCAGCTCGGAGACCGGGTCGAAGAGCTGACCCGTATGGTCGACAGCCTCAGGAAGAGCGCCGACGCGAAGCCCGCTGACGCGCCGGAGCCTGCGGCCGCTCCGGAGCCCGCCGCCGCGCCAAAGCCCGCTGCGGCTGCAAAGCCCGCCGACGCGCCCAAGGCCGAGGACGCCCCCGCGATCTTCCACGTCGAGCCGTCCGGGGACGGCTGGGCCGTGGCGCGGGAGGGGGAGGATCCCTCCAGCACCTACGGCACCAAGAAGGATGCCGTCGCCGCGGCTCGGAAGCTGGTGGAGGATTTCGGACCGTGCCAGCTGGTGACCCACCGCAAGGACGGCTCGGTGATGAAAACCCAAACCTTCGGCGACGCCTGACGACATGGACCCAAAGACCAGCACGGACGTGCGGGACAAGGTCGTCCTCGTCACCGGGGGCGGCAGCGGCATCGGTCGCGCCGTCTGCCGGGCCTTCGCCCAAGCGGGGGCCCGGGGGGTGGCCGTCGCCGATGTCGACGCCGACGCCGCCCGGTCGGTCGCCGACGGGATCGGCGGCCTGGCGATCGAGGTGGACATGGGGGACGAAGCCGATGTCCAGCGCATGATCGCCCGGACCCGGGACACCTACGGCCCCATCGACATCTTCTGCTCCAACGCCGGCATCCTGTCGGTGGGGGGCATCGAGGCGTCGAACGAGGAATGGCAGCGGGCCTGGCAGGTCAACTTCATGGCCCATGTCTACGCCGCCCGCGACCTGGTGCCGGAGATGTTGGAGCGGGGAGGGGCGTTCGTCCTGGTGGCCTCCGCCGCGGGCCTCTTGACCCAGGTGGGGGCGGCCCCCTACGCCGTCACCAAGCACGCCACCGTCGCCATCGCCGAATGGTTGGCCATGACCTACGGCCACCGCGGCCTGCAGGTGGCCTGCGTCTGCCCCCTCGGGGTGCGCACCCCGAAGCGGCTCGACCACCACGACCAGTCCCCCCACGC
>JBCDIS010000096.1:0-28258 GCA_038748685.1 Acidobacteriota bacterium
CCGCCGCGACGAGTCCGCCGCGGCGGGCGTCGTCGACCTTGGTGTCGAGCTCGGAGACCTGTTGCAGGATCTGACGCAGGAGCTGGCGGTCGGTAGGTTCGGACAATGGGGCCTCCTCAGTAAAGACAGGGGATCAGCAGGTCGACCCGGGCGGGGGCCGCCCCTCCGGTAGGTAGCTCGAGCACGTGGAGCTGGAGGACGTCGCCGGTTTCCAGGTCGCACACCTCCGGAATGCCGTCGGCATGGCGAAGGTCTACGGCATCGAAGGCGAAGGAGGGCCGCTCCGCGTCGCCGCTGGGATAGAGGGTGGTGGCCACGCCACCTCGCACCCTCTGGACGTCGAGCAGGGTGCGGCCGGCGGTGCCGGAACCGGCGTCGCTGAGCTGGGCGATCACCCGGTCGACGTCGAGCCGGCGGTGGGCGATGGGGATCTCCGCCAGCAGTCCGGTGGCCGCGGGCGAGCCGGTGAGGTGGAGCACGTGGTCCCGGCCGGCGAGGGTCCGCAGGTCGTCGAGGGCGGTGACGTCGTTGGCGTCGGTGGTGACCCGCCACCACGGGCCGAGCTGGCCGGCCATCGGTCGGGCGTCGGCGGAGAGGGTGTAGAAGCCGCTCGGCTCCTGGTGGAGGTAGGCCGTGGCGTTGGGGTCGAGGGGCAGCCGATCGGGCCGGCTCCAGAAGCGCCAGGCCCCGGCGCCGAGGGCCTGCCCGGGGTGGACGATGAGTTCGAGGCCGTCGCCGGGTTCGGCGTGGTGGCGCCCAAGCTGGCGCAGGCCCGCCACGTCCTCGGCCTCGATGACGGACGG
Source organism: Acidobacteriota bacterium (assembly GCA_038748685.1). Lineage (GTDB taxonomy): Bacteria > Acidobacteriota > Thermoanaerobaculia > Multivoradales > J023 > JAUIJL01. Next base: position 804 of record JBCDIS010000096.1, read on the forward strand.
GCCGCCCTGGTGGTCGACCCGGACCCAGGCAAGGAAGGGTTCTGCGGGCGGGGTGGGGTAGGTGGGGGCGGCGTCCCCGTCGCCCTTGGTCACGGTGACGACACCGTCGCCCTGGGTGAGGGCGGCCCAATAGCTTTCACCGGCGGCGAGGGCGCCGCCTGTGGCGGTCTGGTCGAGGGCGACGCTGGCGGCGGGCTCGCCGCGGAGGCGTCCCCGCCAGAGGACCTGGCGGATGGCGACGTGGACCTGATCGTCGGCGGGGGAGGAGACGGAGACGGCGCCGCCGCGGACCAGCTCGGTCCGCTCCGGATCGCCGACGCCGTGGAGGATCCCGGCGTCGAGGGTGGGCAGGGGCAGGGCCCGGGCGTGCTCGCTGGCCCACACCAGGAGGTACCAGGTCCAGGCGCCGGCGGCGGCGGACCCGGGGGGTCGGAACTTGATCTCCACCGTCCGCGAGCAGCCGGCGTGGAGGGAGGGGAAGGGGAGGGCCCGGTAGGCGCCGAGGGCATGCCACGGGGTGGTGTGGGGCACCTGGGTGGGATCGCCGGCCGGGTCGTGGCCGACGAAGCGCACGGAGGGCCAGAGCTCATCCTGCGGCGGCACGCCGGTGGCGACTCCCGTCCCGGGGGTCGCCGGGTCCTGGGTCTGGACCACGAGCAGCAAGTCGGTCAGCGGGTCGCCGCCGGTCTGCCCCCATCGGTAACGGATCTCGACTTGCAGCACGGTGCTGTCGGCCCCGGCGGGCTGGTCGTCGATGGGTTGGGGGGTGCCGGTCACTTTGGGGGCGCCGGTGGCGACGTCGATGAAGGTCAGGTCGGTCAAGAGAGGTCTCCTGCGGCGGCGATGTGATCGGCCACGCCGTGGGTGGGGTGGGGCATCACGTCCGCGACCCGGTCGGGGGAAGCGCCGGCGTTGGCGAAGTCGGCCTCGTAGATCCGCTGACGCCCGAAGTCGTAGCCGACGGCGACGGTGCCGGAGGCGTCGGCCCAGCCTTCGGTAATCGAGTAGCTCCCGAACCAGGAGCCAGGCACCCAGCCGGTGGGACCGCCGCCCCCCTCGCCGCCCCCCGCCGTGCCGTCCCAGAAGACGGGACCGGAGAGGGAGCCGCCGGCGCACGGGACGCCGACGCCGAAGGTGGCGGCGGTGGCGTGGCTGCCGCTTCCGTCGGCGAGGTTGAGGTAGGCGATCCGGCGCTCGATCACTTCGCCGACCCGGAGCCGGAGGGTCAGCGCCACCCGGGTGGCGGTGTAGAGGGCCGATTCGCAGAAGAGCCACTCGGGGGTTCCGGAGCCCGGCAACGCGTAGGCCCCGCGGGTCTCGGGGGTGTCGAAGTCGGCCCGAGCTCGGCGGACGGTGATTGTGGTGGTGGCGGAGACCCCGGGCTCCCACTCCAGCCAGTAGACCTGGCCGTCGATCATGGCGGCGGGCGACACCTGGCGTCCCGACGGAGGGCTGTATCGGTGGTCGGTCCGACCCTCGAAGTCCGCCAGGTGCAGAGCGGAGCCGTCGAGGGGGACCCACAGGAGGGATCCGTCGCCGACGATGCCTTCGGGGTCGGTGTGGACGACGGAGGCGCGGGAGGCGTACCAGTCCGAGGCCGCGAAGCTGCCCTCGTCGCCGAGCCCCAGCACTTCGCCGTCGGCGTTGAGGGCCCAGCGGTAGAGGGTTCCGCCGATGCCCTTGTAGGCCCAGTAGCGCCGGGCGCCGCCGATCACGCTGCTGTAGATGCGGGGCTGCACGAAGCGCAGCTGGGTGGGTTGGCCGGGGGTCTGGATCGCGGGGGTGGCGAGGCCGTAGGAGACGGGGGCGTGGAAGACGATCTCGGCGTCGGGCGCGCTGGTGACGTCGAGCTCGTAGGTGTTGGGGTCGACGTAGCGGGCCGCCCCGAGGGCGAGACCCGGGTGGCGGGTCTCGGCGTCGAGCAGGAGGGGCTCGAACTGCATGCCGGGCACGAAACCGGCGCCCCGGAGGAGGACGGTTTGGGCCTCGCCGCGGTAGATGAAAGGAGGATCCATGCGGTCGAGGCGCATGGGGCCGCCGCCGGCCGTGGCGGTGAGGCCGCCGAGGGTGCCCACGTTGCCGGGGCTCCAGTTGGAAGGGGCGGCGTAGACCTGGTCGATGGCCTCGGCCCCGGTGTCGCCCCGCCGCTGGCAGGTGCCGTCGAGGGGCAGCTCGACCTTGGCGCCGTCGGCCGCGCGTCCCACCACCCGGGTGGGGCGGAGGTCGGCGGCCAGCGCCTCACGGGCCGCCAGGCGGCGGCCGAGCACGGGCATGGCACTGCGGCGGGTCTGGAGGGCCATGGTTAGCCGGCGGTCCCCGCGAGGTCGAAGGACGTGACCGAGGACGTGGTGACGTAGGCGGTGTCGCGGTTCGCGAGGTGGAGCGCGACGTGGACGAGGTCGGGGCTGGATCCGGATTCGTCCACCAGGCGCAGCTCGGCGCGTCCCTCGAGGGAGATGCCGGTGGTCAGCTGCGCCCCGGCGCCCTCGCCGGCGGCGGTCTCCAAATGGAGCCGCTCCGGTTGGAGGCCGTTGGAGGTGGTGACGGAGGCGATCAGGGCGAGGGTGGCGACCTCGGGCCCGGAGACGGGCGTGAGGACATCACCGAGGCGGCGGCAAACCTGGACGTGGATGGTGGCGCCGGACGCTTCGACGGGGTCGACGGTGGCGCGGGGGTAGAGGGTTTCGGAGACGGTGACCATGGGGACTCCTTCAGGTGATGGACTCGAAGAGGGGCGCCTCTAGCAGATAGCGCCCGGTGAACGACGGCGGGTTGAGGGTGACCTCCAGCTCCCGTTGCGTGACCAGGGCCCGGGCCACCAGGTGGCGTTGGGGATCGCGGTAGAGAACGGTGTCCCCGAGCTGGGCGTAGGTGGCGGGCCGGGTGATGGGCAGCTCGTAGGAGATGGCACGCTCCAGGTCGCGCTGCAGCACGGCCCGGGCCTGTTCGGCGTCCTGGACCCCCGCCTCCTGGAGCACCCGAGTCTCCGGACCGAACCACTCCTCCAGCACCTCGGAGGCGTATTCGAGGTCGACGGGTACCTGCCGAAGGCGGGTCCAGGGGCTTTGGCGGTAGCGCGGCACGGGGAGGGTGCCCGCGTAGGTCTGGGTGCTGCGGCGTCCGGCTTCGTACGTCTCGACCTCGTACGACGCGTTGTGCAGGGGCTTGTAGAGGCGCCGGGTTTGCCGCACGGTGCGGTACGACTCCTGTTTGTCGTCGGAGGCGAAGGAGCCCCAGGAGTGGGTGCCGGAGGGGTTCGGGCTGGCGGTGAAGCCGGACTCGGTTTCGATCTCGGCGGCGAGGCGACCGCTGGTGTCGGTGGTGGAGGTGCGGGTCTCGCCGCGGACCTGGCGCCATTGGGCCTCCTTCTCCGCCTGACCGTTGCCGCTGTAGTTGACGTGGTTGCCGGTGGTCACCGCGCCCTTGATGGCGTAATAACCCTCGACGACCCGGCGCTCTACCTGGAGGGCTCCCTCGGCCCCGTACTGGTAGGTGATGGTCTCCCGCTGGCTGTGGCCCCACTGCTCGACGGCGTCGTTGGGGGCCGGGTCGTAGCTGGTGTTGTCGTCGCCGATGACGGCGCCGGGGTAGGCGGGTCCGGTGGCGAGGTCCGGGGCGTCGGCGGCCTGCACGGCGGCCTCGCGGCGGTACCAGGACCAGGTGTCGGCGCGGGTCGAGAGGACGGTGCCGGAGCCGTCGTAGACGTTGGACTGGAGGCGGCGGCTGATGGGCTGGTAGCGCTCCCGGCGGTAAGTGACGTGGTTGCCGCCGGAGAGGTAGGTGGGCACCGGCACCAGCTCGCCACCGCCGCCGAGGGCCTGCACCTTGGCGCGGGAATGGGCGGGGTTGTACCACCCCCACTCCTCGCTCGACTGGTACACGACGAGGTCTCCGCGGCGGGTGACGGTCTCCACGAGACGGCTGACCTCCTGGAAAGAACTACGCGAGGAGATCTCCAGGGGCGTGATGGCGCCGGCGGCATCTTGGTAGGCGTCGGCCACCGCCGGGGCGTATTGCTCGAAGACCACTGAGGTGGTGGTCTCGGTTTCGAGTCCCTGTTCGTCGACCTCGACGGCGGTCTGGCCCCGCAGAACCCACTTCGACGGCACGGCCTCCGGCGGGATCTGCTCCGGTGCCTCGTCGAGCTGGTGGACGGTCCAGACGTGGTCTGGGGGCAGGGGCGGGGCCTTGAGCCTCGGGGTGTAGGCCCGGAGGACGCCGTCGTTGGTGGTGGTCCAGCTCCAGCCGGGGGCCCGTCCCATGACTTCGAGCATGGAGGTGAGTTTCTGATTGACGGACACCGGCCCGGTGATCACGTCGGCGGCGGGGATGTCGGTCTCGGTGTAGCCAGCGGCGGCGGCGAGCTGCCGACACAACTCGTCCCGGGTCAGGCCAGCGAGGGGCTCAACTTCTAGGCAGAGCTCGGTGTCGCGGATGGCGCCGAGGTCGCGGCAAAGGATCTCGACGGTGGCGTCGATCCCTTCGGAGGAGACGCGGCAGGTTTCGACGGTGCCGCGGAGCTCCAGGGTCTCGGTCATGGCGCCGGGGGGGCCGTGGCCGACGTAGATCTCCACGGGGGTGCGGGTCCAGGTGTCGGTGGTGGCGGTGGGTAGGTACCGGATCCCCCCGAGGCGCACCGTGGCCTCGCGGATCGGCTCGTCGATCGCGCTCCGAAAGCTGGCCCCGAGCACGTCGTCGCGCGGGAGCTCGACGCCGCCGAGCACCACCCGCAGGGCGACGCATAGGGTGTCGGCCTCGTAGGCATCGACGGCGGCCCGGTCGACGGTCCCTGTGATCGGCGCGGGGGTGCCGTCGACCCACCCGGCGACCGCGGCGCGGCCGGCGGCCGGCGTGGCGGCCACGGTGCCCTGGAGTTGGAGGGTGCCGACGAGGGGCATGGCTACTCTTGGAGCCTCAGCACGTACGGGTCGGCGAGGGGGCCGTCGTGCTTGCGCTCGGCGCCGGGCACCCGGAGGACGGAGTAGACGGGGTAGACGGTGCCGTAGAGGTAGGCACCGGCGCCCGGGACGTCCCCCACCTTGATCTGGCTGGAACGCTCCAGCGCCCAGGCCTCGCCGCTCGGCGGATCCCCGGCGGCGTAGGTGGCGGCGTCGACGGTGGTGGCGGGGATCGGGGCGCCGGTGGGGCTGGCGTGGCGCAGGGTGGTACGGGTGTCAATACTGCTGGTGGTGGGGGCGGCGGTGAGGTCGCTGGCCTGCTGCCAGCCGTTCGGAAGGAGGAATTCTCGACGGACGCCGTCACCCACCCACGCCAGGTGTTCGGCGAGCCAGAGGATGAGTGTGTGCCGACCGGGGGCCGAGAGGATCAGTCGGATCCGATCGCGCTCCGACTCCAGGTCCCCGTAATCGAAGGTGAAGGTCCGATGCCGGGGGACGACGGGGTATCCGGGCTCCGCCGCGGTGATCACCTCCCGCACGCTGCCGTCCGCCAGGGGCCGTAGCGTGCGCTGCTCGACCTCGTCGATCTGCCAGCTCGTGGCAGCCGCGAAGATCTCGACGAGGTCGAGCATCACGTTGGAGACGATCACCGGAGGCATGAGCTCACTCCGCCGGGGTGGGGCTGTAGTTGCGGCTGCTGGTGACGGTGGCCGTCACCGGCGGGTTGACCCCGTCGGTCTCGGCGACCAGGGTCACCGCCTCGGTGAGGACGTTCTTGTCGGAAATCGGCGCCGAGTATTCGCTCGTCCGGACCTGGGGATAGTCGAACACGATGCCTTTGCGGTAGCTCGCGTCGATCTGTGGTCCCCGCAGCTCGAGTTGGAGCCTGCGGCGCTCGTGCCTGTCGGCGATGTCGTCGAAGACGCGGTCCACCACCTCGCGTTCGAGGGAAACCTCGGGCATGATGTCGCCCTCGCCGGTGATGAGCCACGGATAGCGGGTGCGGCTCGCACCCTGAATCCTGTTCTCGTAGACGTACTTGAAGACTGCCCCGTTGACGTAGGTCTCCTGCCAGTTCGTCCCGCCCACCTCGGCGTGCCGGACGATGAGGTGGGCGCGGTGGACCTTGGTGGTGTCGGGCACGAGGGGCATCGCGGGCAAGGGCCACGTGCCGGGCGCGGCGGCGGTGAACGTGTCGCCGATGGCAAGGTCGGCGAGGTCCGCCGAGGTGCCGGGGAAGACCACTTCGAGGGGGTCCCAGTTGGCGGCGCCGTTGATGTCGTCGGTGAGGCCCAGGTCCAGGCCGTCGGCACCCTGGCAATCGACCCAATCGCTATGGCCCTGGGCGTCGAAGCGGGCGTCGTGCTCGGGGCCGGTCCAGGTCGGGGCGCCGTCGGTCTGCTCGACCTTCCAGCGCAGCCCACCCCCGGCGACGGTCCGCGTCACCTGGATGTGGATGGCGCCGTTGGCCACGGTCTTGACCGGACCCCGCAACGCTGGAAGCTCGGTGTAGGTGCCGGTGTTGGCGACGTCGGCCACCGCCAGGCCGCAGCGGGATCCGTGCTGGACGTGGCCCGTCATGGCCATGTCGACCTCCTCGTTGGCCGTGAAGGCCATTTCGAGGGCGGCGAGCCGGATGCCGTAGAGCAAGCGCCGGTCGATCGACGGCTCCAGGCCCAACAGGCCCCAGGCCGAACGGTTGATCAGCCCGTCGAGCAGAGGCGTGAAGGTGTCTCGGTAGACGGTGCCGGGCACCAGCTCCTGGTGGACGACGCTGCCGAAGTAGTGGGAGAAGAACTCCAGGGTGTGCTCGATGGAGAGGGGCAGGTGAAGCTCAAAATCGTTGCCGCCTTTGTCGCCGGGGATCCCGGCGCGGACGTAGCCGGTTTTGTTGATGGCGCCGGAGGGGGCCTCGGTGCCCATCACGTGGCCGGCGAGGGGCAGAAGGACGTCGTAGGCGGTCAAGGCGCCGGCGGGCTGCCCGAAGCGGGGCTCCCAGCCGAGGCCGAAGACGGCGGCGTTGCCGGTGGCGGGTCTCATTCGGAGGTCTCCTTCTGGGCGGCCAGGGCCCGGACCAGCTCCGGGGTGACCAAGACGAGTTTCCGCGTGTCGTGCTCGACGAACTGGGCGCGGGGCTTGATGGCCTTCTGGGTCAGGCCGCGGCGCTCGGCGATCTCGGCCAGCGGTTGGCAGAGGATCCAGCCGGCGCGGAGCAGGTGGTGGGCGTCGGCGGCGGGCAGCGTGCGCGCTTCCTTGGCCTTGAAGCGGTAGCCGCGGCCGGGGGTGCCGGAGGTCGTGGTGATCTCCGGTCCGTGGTTCCCGGGGTAGTAGACGACGAGGCTTTCGACAGGCATTAGAGGATCTCCCGCGTGTCTGCACGCTGGTCGGTCTTGTAGATGGCGACGAGGGGCTGGAACAAGAGGTCGCCCACGAGGGTCGGCCGCGGCGTGCGCTGGAAGGCGAGGAGGCCCTTGGTGACGGGCTGGCCTCCGTAGGTGAGCACCCCGAAGTCCCGGGCGAGGACCGACTGCACGTAGCAGGCGATCCGGACCCGCAGCCAGTCGTCGGTAGACTCGGCCTCGGCCTTGTGGGTCACCAGAACCATTTCCAGCGACGTGGTGACCTCGGTCCAGCCGCTGGACCCGTGGCGCTGGTCGAGGTAGCCGTCGAGGATGACGGCGAGCCCTGGGGCGCTGAGGTCGGTGTGGCGCTCCAGCAGATCCCGCGCTTCGTAGGCGGCGAGCCATTGGAGGTAGGTGGGTTCCCCGGTGCCCAGGGTGCCAGCCGGATCGAGCGCCGGGTCGGACCGCAGGCGAGCCTCGGCGGCCAGGGCCACCTGGACCGCTGGGGCTTCGGCGATGGGGAATTCGGGCCGGAGGGTCATACGCGGAAGATCAGGTAGTGGTCGCTGACGAGCTCGTCCATGGCCTCGTCGTCCTCGTCGGCAGTGAGCAGGAAGGGCCGCGCAGGCAGCGTCCTCGTTCTGCCGGATCGGGGGTCCCGCCAGGGACCGCCCTCGTGGACCACGAAGGCGTGGGGCTCGTCAGAACCGATTTCGGCCTCGCTCGTGCCTTCGCGGAAGACGCGGATCGACCGGGCCAGGGTGCCGTCCCGCACGAGCATGGGCCCGTCGCCATGGCCGTAGCGGCGCCGAATGCGGCGGGTGAGGGGGTGCAGGGGGGGCCAGGCGACGACCCCCGCCAAGCGCTGACCGCCGGACTCGACGTTGGCTCGGTAGGCCCGCAGGAGCAGGTCGACGAGGCCCTTGACCAGGCTGTCGCCGCGGCTGAGCCGCTGGCGCAGACGCTGAAGGTCCTCGGCGCCCTCGCGGGCACCTTCGACCCCCACGCTCAGCCCGAAGCTGCTCACAGCCGCACCTTGAAGAGCTCGGACCCCACCATGCGGGTGCCGGACGATCGGTTGTGCATCGGCAGCTGGTGGGTCCGATCCTCCGCCACCTGGGGTGTCAGCAGCAGATCGGCCTTCCCGCTCTGGACACGGCGGTACCACGCCATGGCGCCGGCGTGCCGCGCCAGGGTCTCCTCGGTCACGACGTCCATGACCTTGAAGAGGTGGTACCAGGCGGCGTCGGCGAGGTGGAGCTTGAGGATGTCGGGGGCGGTGTCGGAGGTGAGGGATGCGATCCGGCCGCGGTCTCGCCCGGCGGACATCTCGCTGATGGCCTCATCGATCGCGGAGGTCAGCGCTGCGGCGACGCGGGCGTCCTGCTGCGCGACGGTGCCGCCGCGCAGCTTGGCCCGCACCCGGTCCTCGCCGCCGTTGCGCTGGTAGAACTCCTCCGCGGTCAGCATGACTCAGGACCCCTGCGCCTTGCTCCGCCGGGTGGTGGGTTTGGCGGGCTTGGTGGCCTTGGCCAGGCTGGTGCCGAGGGCCTCGACGGTCTCGGTCAGCCCCACCACGGCCGCCTCGAGTTGGCCCAACCGCTCCGAGATCTCTCGAAGCTGCTGGGGCACGGGCAGCCGGCGGGGCGGCGCCGCCGCCGGGGTGTCGCTGCTGGCGACGTCGGCCTCGGCCTCGGAGGACGGCGGGTTGGTGACCCGAATGCGCTGCTCTTGGATCTGCTCGGGGGTCAGCTCGACCCTCTCGCAGATCAGGTGCCCGTCCTGCTCGACCTCATCCGGGAGATCGGATAGGTAGAGGCCCGAGCGGTCGAAGACGAGGCCGGCTCGACGGCGCTGGCCGTTCTCCCCGAGGGCGCCACTGGTTCGTACTCGGTAGAGGGTCCGGGATTCCCCTTGCTTATCGGCCATGATCAACCTCCACCCGGCGGCTGGACGCGGATCGCCGACTGCGGGAATCCAGGTGCGTAGGCGAGCTTCCCGTCGGGCCCGAAGAAGATCTTGTTCGTGTCGAACTCGTCTGCCTTCGTCCGGAACCGCTGCGGGATCGGCCGCGAGTAGAGGACCGGGCGGGGTCCGTTGGGCTGGGCCCAGATGTAGTCGACGACGTTGGTCAAGGCGTTCCCGAGGCCGGCGTACTCCGGGTCGTAGACGACTCGGAAGCCCTGGTACCAGGGGTTATCCAGTTGCTCGAGGGTGTCGAGGTCTTGGATCCTGGCCTTGCGGGCAACCGCTTCGAAGGCTTGGGCGGTTCGCATGTCGTAGCACATGACGGCGAGCTGGGGCTCCAGCCCGATGGCCGTCAGGTCGGTCATGCCCGCCTTCCAGAGGGCGTTCTCCACCAGCTTGTTCCAGATCCACTCCAGCTCCGTGACGACCTCGGCGGGGGTGGGGTACTGCAAAGCCCACGGCGGCGGGGTCGACGAGCTGACGGTGCGGGTGAAGAGGTTGTCGAACGTCTCTGACCCGCCGGGCAGGTGGGGATGCCCGGTGTCGAAGAAGTTCTGGCCGGTCCAGCAGAGATGGTTGTCTCTGCAGGGGGACCACAGATAGCGGGGCTCGCCGATGGCGTAGGCGGTGCCCTGTTCCTGCGCCACCTGGTCGAGGCGTAGCAGGGTGCTCTCGTCGTTGAGGGCGTCGAGGTCGGCTTCGTCCGTGATGTGGAAGCGCTCGGAGCCGAACTGGAAGCTGACGTCGGCCACGGTGCCGGTTTTGCGTTCGCCGACCCAGCGCTCCAATTGCTTCTTGATGATCGGCCACTGGACGGTGAATTTGGATTTCACCTTGCCTTCTGCGGCCGTGCTGGGCAGCTCGTAGCCGATCAGCGCGATGATCGCGGCCGGATCGGACTTGAGATAGGCGTCGAGCGCGATCGGCGTCAGCCGAGTTTCGAGGATCTGGAGGTCGGTGATGGCCATTGGCTGCTACCTCCCGAGGGACATGGACGTCGGACGGACGAACCAGGACCCGGCGGTGGCGGGGTCAGGCTCGACGAAGATCCCGACCTGGACGTTGTTGGTGGTCGGATCGGCGGAGACGGTGGTGGCGTCGACGACGTAGGCGTACTCGCCGTGTTCGGGCGCCGTGCCGGTGGTGGCGAAGGACCAGGCCCGTCCGCCGGAGTCGACGGTCACGTAGCGCTGCGGGTGGGTGCCGAGGGTGCCGTTGGTCCCCCCGGTGTTGTCGTAGCCGTCGACGGCAACGCCGCTGGAGGTCAGGCCTGCGGCGTCGGCTCCGGCGACGGCGAGACCGTTGCCGTCGTGGCAGACGATCTCGTACCGGCCGATTTTGGCGCCGGCGGCGACGGGGATGGCTGTGCGCCGTTCGCGCTCGGCCGTGCTGCGTCTCTGTGCCATGGGGTCTCCTTCTCAGTTCTGGGGGAAGCGGTCGCGGATTTCTTGGTAGCGCTCGGGGGTGATGCCCATCCGGGTGTGGAGATCCCGGACGTGCTGAGGTCTCGGGTCGGGGACACCGCCGGGGCCGCTGTCGTCCTCGTCGGCTAGCTCGCCGCCGGAGAGCAGGTCGGTGTGCTTGGGGGCCGCGGCGAGCACGTCGGTGAGGACTTCGTAGGCCGGGCGGGACTCGCCGTCGACCTCGACCTTGAGCCCGTCGTCGGCTAGGTCGGCCAGGCGCAGGCACTCGTAGAGGGCCCGGGCCCCCGCCGAGGCCATGGCGGGGGTCAGCTGTCGGCCTTCGCCGAGTTGTTCAGCCCATCTGGCGGTGTCGGCCGCCGCCTCCTCCCTCAGCCAGCCGTGCGCCGGCTGATTTCGGAGCCGATCGAGATGGGCCGTCCGCAGGTCGTCGGTCAGGGCCGCCAAGAGGTTGCGCTCGTGGTCGCGCTGGTCCGGGGAGACGTGGCGGGAGAGCACGGCCTCGGCGGCGGCATCGCCGGTGGTGTGCTCCTCGGTACCGGGCACCTCCGTGACATCGACGACGGCGAGCCCCTCGTTCGCCAGGTACCGCCCAACGAATTGCCGGGCCCTTTCAGGGTGCACGCCGAACGTCTCGGCCGGGGCTTCGTCGGACTGGCCGAGCACGAAGGCAACGGCCGCGGTCGCCTCAGCCGGGACATCGACCCGATGGAAAAGGCCTCCGGGATTGGCGGCGGGCTCGTCGACGAAGTCGGCAGCGTGGAGCGAGGCCAAGCGAACGTGGTCGTAGTGCTCGACGTTGTCGGGGTCAGGGCTCTCGAAGAATGGGGATTCGCCAGGCGCGGGTGCCTTGCTATTCGCCAGCTTGAATTCCTCTTCGGCCAGGACGTCTCTGTCGAAAACGATGCTGATGGCGAACGTTTCCGGATCTTCCTCCGCTAGGTCCATGACGTAGCTGGCGAGGTTTCCATCCGGGGCTCGGTGGGCGCTTTCGAGGATGTGCAGGTCGGCGTAGACCTGCCGACCGTCGTCGGAGATCTGGGGATCCCTTGCGCGGCCGACTGTCTTTCCGAGGCCGTCGCTGCTCATTCCGGGGTGCGTGAATCGAGACTTCACGCCGACTCCTTCGTCGCCCGCGGCGAGCACAGCGTCGTGGACCTGCTGCACGAAGGTCTCGTCGATCCACTTGTAGTGTCCTAGGGCCTCGCCGCAGGTGATGAGGCTGACCTGCGGGATGATTCCGGCGCCGTAGAGACCGCCCTCACGGTCTACATTCGGGGCGGCCGAGAACCCTTTTGAAGGGGCCGCACGGAACCGGTCGGTGGGCGGCGCGTGGTCTAGATCAGGTCGTCTCTTCTTCTTCGGGCTCGCCATCGGCGACCTCCTCGTCTTGCAAAAGGGTGATCGGTTTCCGCACTCCGTCGCTGGACCTCCAGTCGGCGAGGGTCTCGTCCGACATCGGCAGAAGGTCGGCCAGTTTGCGGAAGTACTCCTCGTCGTCCCGTTGGGGGGTGATCACGCCCGCCCGGACCCCGACGGCGTAGAGGTCCATCAGGGTCTTGAGCCGGCTCACCTCAGCCATGCGTTCCCCCCTTCTGGGTCGTCGCCCGTGGGGTCCGTCGCCGTGCTCAGCACGGGCTCGCCCGCCCTCGGGGTCGGGATCTGGTGGACGCGGCGGTAGTAGTCGAGGGGCACCTCGACGCCGTCGGCGAGGGCGCGGGCGACCCCCTCCTGCCGGAGCGCGCGGTCCTCGGCTTCGCTGGTGTCGACGATCAACCGGGGCACGGGCACGTCTGGACCCAGGTTGAGCTCTACCACGGGGCGGAAGAGCTGCGCCTCGATGACCTGGGCAAGGTGCTCCGCGTCGCCTTGGATCTTGTCGAGGGCGATCTGCAGGTTGACCTCGTCGCTGGCGTAGCTGCCGACCTCGCGGCGCAGTCCGCCCGTCGCCGCTTCGCCGAAGTAGGCGCGGGCCTGAGCCTTGACCCACCAGTCCATGAAGAGCTGGTAGGTCGCGTTGCCGCCGCGAACGGCCTCGATGAACTTGAGCTCGATGTCGGCCGGTAGGCTGATGGCGAAGTCGTGCTGGACGGCCTTCGCCAGCTCAAGGCCGGCCGCCTGCCGCTCTTCGTTGACCCGCTCCTTGTCGGCACCGGACGCGCGCTCGAACATCGCGGCTACCGTCGGTGACCCGAACTTGTCGAGGTGGACGGCGTACCACTGCGCCCCCTTGGTCTTCATGAAGGAGGGCCAGTAAAGGGCGTCGAGCAGGGCCTTTCCCCACGGGGTCGCGGTGGACCCGCGGCGGGCGGCGATGAACTTTCCCGGGGGCGCGGGCAGTGGGTCCTTTCCGAAGCCGCGGCGATAGTGGAGCTGGGCCGGTCCGCGTCGCTGGCCGTCGCCGCTCTCGGCGCGGCGGTAGGCAAAGGCGGACATGGGTTTTTCGATAAGGGCCACGGGCAACCACCAGGAGGCACCGGCGGGGCCGGCCGCGTCATCCCAGAGGGCTTCGAGGTGGGTGACCCCCAGCGACTTGGCGCGGAGGATGTAGCGCAGGGCCGTTTCGAGTCCAGAGATCAGGGGTCGTTGGTTCTCGGAGCCGACCAAGTACTCGCACAGGCGGGCGGCTTCCTCGGCAGCCTCGGACGTCTCGTCCGGTGGCGGCTCCACCCTGCGGGGCAGGCCGAGCACCGCGTCCTCCCGGCGCTCGGCGAACGATTCGAGGTCCGGGTCCTCCACCAGCATGCGGCGGTAGAGGTCCCCGACGCCGTGGTCGCCGTCGGCGGACTTGCTGCGCAGGATCGGGGAGGGATGGGGGATCCAGCCGTCCCCCTGGAGGCCGACGGTCCAGTCGCGGGGGACGTCGAAGTCCCCCGCCAGCTCCCGCTGCCATTGGCGGCGATCAGGCACGCCGCCCTCCAGAGCCGAAGGACCAGGAGTCCCGTCCGCCGCCTGGGGTGAGGGCGCGGGAGGTGTTGCCGACGCTCCGGGTCTGGCCGGAGGCGCCGAAGATCACGTCGCCGTCGCCGGCGCCTTCGAGTCCGTCGAGCTCCAGCTGCCGGAGGCGGAGGTCGGCGCAGACGTCGGCGGTGACGATGTGGTCGGCACCGACGAAGGTCACGCTGCCGCCCTGGTGTTTTCGGCGCAGGCCGGGATATTCGACGAGGACGTCGGGATCGTGCGCGACGACCACCTCGGCACGCTGGACCTGATGTTCGGCCCGCTCGAGGCCGATCTGGCGGTAGGTCGCCATCACTGGCCTCGGAGGATCTTCGTTGTCGTAGACGATCTCCAGTGTGTCTGGATGTCGCCGCGGCGTCTTGGCCTGCATCATGATCGGCGTGATCTCACCGATTCCGAAGTCGGGTTCGAGCTCGTGGTGGGCGGCGAGGCCTGCGCCGCCCGCGTCGAAGCCCCACCCGGAGCGGGGGTTCTGGGAGCGGTCGGCGGCGCGCAGCACGTCGTACTGCGCGCCGTACTTGAAGTGGGTGAGCTGGATCCGCCAGGCGTCAACGAGGTGACCGTTGGCGTCCTGCTCACGGCCCCGGGCTTCGGTGGGGTCGCGGCGGGATCCGAAGTCCACGCCCGCCACCTGGTCGCGCCCGGAGGGGGGCGGCAGCAGGCCCTTGAGCAGGGAGCTCCAGGCGTCGGTCCGCTCGGCCTTGGAGCCGGTCTCCACGTCCAGGGCGCGGATCTCCTCTCGGGCGAAGCAAGTCCATGGGTCGGGGCTGCCTTCGTCGTCGTCGCCGACGGAGGCTCGGACCTGGTAGCTCGGGTTGAGCCGATAGGCGGCCAGGCGGTAGAGGGCTTCGTCGGCGTCGAAGGCGATCTTGATGGCCACGTATCCCGGCAGGTAGCGCACGCAGAGCCGGAAGGTGTGCCACGGGAAGACGCTTTCCACGGGGTCGCCATGGTGCCCCAGGACCTGCCGTTGGTACTCACCCGTGTGGGCGCCGCCGTAGTCTTCGAGGGCCTGGCGCTCGTCCTCGTCGGTCCACCAGCCGTGGGGGCGCTGGTGGTGCTTCGACCACCGGACCTTGACGTAGCCCTTCTGCCGACGAGTGGGGACCTCGAAGGCGTCGGTCTCGGGCAGCGCCGCGGTGGCCCGGAAGTAGGGGGTGTCTCGCGAGCCGTCCGGGGTGCCGTAGGCGCGGAAGACGCAGCCCTTGAGCCCCCGCGATCGCCAGTTCTCCCAGATCTTCGGGTTCACGGCGAGGGGCGCCTCGTCGAAGTACGCGGCAATGACGTGGTCGCCGCGGAGGGCCTTGCCGTCGGACCCCGCGGGCCGGAAGGCGGCCTTGTTGCCGGTGTCGCGTAAGACGATGGTGGGGTAGGGCTTGCGGGGGGTCTTGGCGATGGTTGCCGAGAGCCAGGGGTTGGACTCGATCTGGTTGAGGCAGGCCTCGAAGATGTCGGTGGAGTGCTTGTCGTAGGCCCCGGCCACGAGCTGATGCCCGCGGGAGACGATGGCGAGGTACATGACCCGGATCAGGATGTCCATGGTCTTGCCGGTGCCGGGGGCGCTCTGGTGGTAGAGGTTGCCGGGGTAGTTGAGGGTGCCGACTTGATAGGGCCAGCAGCGCCACGGGTAGCCGGTGTTGGGGTCGACAAGGGCGCATTCGGCGAAGTGGTGGGGGGTGGAGAGCACCAGGTATTCGTGCAGCCCCGCCATCGTCTCGATGCCGAGGAGCTTGGGGGTACCCCAGTAATCGCCGCGGTCGAGCTGGTGCCAGTCGATGCCGCGGGACGCGAGGAACTCGTCGGCCCACTGGGGTAGGAGCTCGTGGTGCTCGGCGAGGTCGTCGCGGAGGGCGTAGGTGGTCATTCCTGGCCCCAGTCGTCCATCCAGGCGAACATCTCTTCTTCGGTCCAGTCGCCCGGGCACAAGGCATAGCGGTCGATGCCCTGAGGCATACTGGAAATCCGCTCCTTGTCGGCCTCGTCCATCCAGAGACAGATCGGGACATCGTTGGCGTCGAATACTCGGTCACCCACCTTGACCTTCACGACGCGTCCCCCTGCTCGGCGGCCATCTGACGCCGACGCTCCCGCATGGTGTCGGCGAGGCTGGCGATGGACCGCTGGACCTGCTCTTCACCGCGGGCCTTTCGGGTCAGCCCCATGTCGGCGGCGGTCATGCCGAGTTGCTTCCGCAGCTCAAGCCAGGGCTTGGCACCGGGGTGGGTGACCTTTCGCTCCCCTACCACCGCGCCTTCGGAGTCGTAGACGTCCTCGGTCACGCCGAGACCGTTCTTGAAGATGTCCTCGGCGGTGGAGATCTCAATGGCGGCTGCGGCGGCGAGGGACTTCGACGCGAGCAGCTCGTAGGCGGCGTTGTCTCCGTCGAGCGCACGCCGGAAGGCGTCTTCGTAGCCCTGGTTGCGCAGAAATTCGACCATGCAGACGTCCACCTCGGCGCCAGCGTCGTCGGCGTAGCGCTTGGCGTCGCAGGGGTAGCCGGTGCCGTCGTCGCCGTTCATCGGGCAGTGCTCCGGAGCACAGGGCGGGGCCACCCGCAGGAGGCCGCGGGCGTGGCGGCCGTGGCGCCAGAAGTACTTCTTGACGTTCTTCCGGCGCTGCGCGAGCTCCTTCGCGGAGCACCGACGACCCTTCGGACGTCCCCGGCGTCGCTTGCCGGGTTCATCGGACATGGTCCTGGTTTCGCTGCGGACGGATGATCATGGTTTAGAGTATTAATCATGAAATACACGACAAGTCAAGAAGCGGTGAACGGCTGGATTCGCCACCTCGAGGCGTCGAGGGGGCGTTCCCCATCGACTTGCAGGAGGTATCGACAGCTGGTCCTCCAAGCCTTGGAGGGCATGGAAGTCGAGCGCTTGGAGGACGTCACGTGGAGCGATCTCGACCGTTGGCTGCAGCGGCTCTTCTTCGCCGGCCGTGCGACTTCGACCCGCCGGGCCGCGGTGGCTGCGCTGCGGGGCTTCTTCGACTGGGCCGTGATCTCGGGCCTGGTGCCGACGTCCCCCGCCAGCCGGCTGGTGGGTCCCCCGCAGTACCAGGCGGAGGCGCCCCACCTCTCGGTGGCCGAAGCCCGGCGCCTGATCTACGGTCCGCGGCCGGGGTGGGTCCCGGAGTCGCCCCGCGCGCTGCGGGATCGCTTGCTCTGCGCGTTGGGCTATGTCCTGGGCTTGCGGGTCTCGGAGGTGCCAGCCCTCCGCTTCGACGGCGTGCAGGTGGATCCGGAGCGTGGGTCCCTGTCGGTCCTGGTGGAACGGGGCAAGTGGGCCAGCAGCGACGTCCGCATGCCGGTGGCGGACGCCCTGGTGTCGCAGCAGCTCGAGGTCTACCTGATGATGCGGCCCGATTGGGCCGCATCAGAGTCGCCCTGGCTATTCCCCTCGGCCCGGGGAGCGCGGATGCACCCGGGGTCTGTGGGCCGGATCTTCAAGGGGATGGTGGCGGCGGCCGGGATCCAGCCCCGCCAGCGTCGGCTGTCGTTCCACATTCTGCGACACAGCCTGGCCACCCACCTGGTCGCGGAGGCCGGGTGGGAGACGAAGGAGGTCATGGCCTGGATGCGCCATCGGGACGTGTCCACGACCCTGCGCTACGTCCACGCGCGGGAGCGCCAGGCTCTGGCGTCGCGGTGGCGGAAGCGGTCGCCCTTGGGTCGTCAGGGCAGGTCACCAGCCGCCGCGTGGCAGGCTGAGGTGTTGGACGCCGTGGGCCTCGGTAGCGTTCGAGAACCCTGATTCTCTCCCGTAACTACTGCCTTGTTCTGGGGCGCGCCCGGAGAAGGGCAAGGGCTCCGTAAGTGCTGCAATCAATAGACTTGTGTGCTGATGCTTGGGCCTCCCAAGGGTTCAAATGTTGAAGGGGCCCCATCGCAATAACTTTTTCGGGGTCGGAACGAAAATAGGAGGCATCCCTGGGCTAAAATCTGGCCCCCAGGGGCGCGATCTCCCCCCGCGCCTACCCCCGGGCACCAGGTCCCGCCAGGGGCCCTCCTAGGGCCTCTGGGCGGCCTGCCAAATTGACATGCTGCCATGCTGGTGACACTCAGGAATTTCAGTTCAACCGACTCGAAGACCAAAATTATGTACGGTGAACATATTCCAGAATATGCCGCAACTGCATGTGCTGGCAGTCTCAATATGCTGGGGCGCTATCGCCCGGCCGATAGCAAGAATGACCCCCGAGAGGGTCAGATTTATGCTGCGTCAACGTGAGTTGGCACGCATTTTTCCCGATCGGGCCTGATAATACCCATTATGTCAACTAGATCACCCATGCTGATACAGCATGCTTTAGGTTTTCGGGGTTGAAAATCATAAAGGCCCCACCCCTCGCGCGCCGGTTTCGAAGGGGTCCTCGCGAGAGCGGGGCTTTCTAGGGCGGGACGAAAAGACTCAGGCGGCCTTCTCGCCCTCTTCGGCGATCCGCCGCGCGGCGACTTGGAAGTGCCCTTCGTGGATCTCGACGCCTATAAAGCCGAGTCCGAGCCTTGCGGCAGCGACGCCGGTCGTCCCCGAACCTGCAAACGGGTCAAGCACCACACCGCCTTCGGGAACGACACGACAGAGCTCAACGAGGAGATCGGTCGGCTTGCCGGCGACGTGGTGCTTGTCGGAGCGGCGAACCGGGAACCGGAACACGCCGGGGAAGGGGCCCCGGCCGGGTTTCGGTGTCGGGCCCTTGGTGCCCCAGATGACGTACTCGGCCTGGTGCCTGAAGTAGGCGCGGTTGGGGGCACGGGAACCCTCGGTCTTGTCCCACGGGATGATGCCGCGCCACATCAGATCCGCAGCCTGGAAGGCATCGGTCGCCGAAGGGAGCTGGCGCCAGTCCGTGAACATGAGAACGTAGCCCGCAGGCTTCACGACCCGCATGCATTCGCCCAACCAGAGCATGCACCAGCGGGTCCAGGAGCGCTGATCCTTGCCGTCTCCAGAGAACCCATGGCGCCAGGATCGGGCGTTCGGCCCGTGGTTGTACTTGGTCCGCGGATCCTGCTGCCGGCTCGCCAGCGTCGCACCGCCGCTCGAGTAGGGTGGATCGGTGATCACCGCGTCCACGGACTCGGACGGCAGCGATTCCAGCACGCGCAAGCACTCGCCGAGGTGGAGGTGAGAGTTGGGGAGCGGGGACACCTGAGTAGGTGAAGACATCGGAACTCCTGTGGTTCGTCGTGTCCACCCGCGCGCACCCAGGTTCGGTGCGACGCTACCGTGCCTTGTCAGTTGTCCGCAACGGTATCCGAGCTCAGGCCTTCCCAAGCCGAGGATCCCGCAGCCATCCCGGCGTTGAACTTTAGGTAGTCCTCGCCCTTCTCTGAGACTCTGATAACGCCTGCCTCATCGATCTCAACTAGCCCAAACTTTGACAGGGCTTCCACAATGGCAGTGCGTTCCTTCAGCCCGAGCTCTTCTTCTCGCAGCAGGTCATCGAGTCTCGTTCTTGTAAGCGGAGGATTGCTGGTGGCAAGAAACCCCAGTACGAATTTCGTCCTTGGCACTAGGAATCCGTTCAGGAATAGGTAGTGCCAGGTCTTAGATTCCTCCAGCAACGCCTCTCGACTCTTTCTTGGCTTCGTCTTCCTACTCTCTGACCGGCTGCCGCTCGAGCCTGACGAGTCTCTCATCACCGAGAACTCACGAAGCAAAAAGGGCTCTTCCCTTTCTTCTGGCTCGTCGAGACTCGGCATCGGTGCTTGCAGAGCTCTCGCGTCAGGCTCGACGCTCGCCTGGTCGCGAATGGTCAGCTCAGCGTCTTTGAACTTGATTCGGGCAACCCGGGTGAGCAGCTCCGACAGCGGCTTTCGAAAGATCAGGGCAATAGCGAGAGAGACTGGGCCGATGGAAGTGTTGGCCAGAATTCTCAGTACTTCAATAGCAAGTTGGGGCGCATCCATTTCTTCTGCCTCCCAGAACATCGAACTAGTGGCATTGGCCGATCTCCATGAAGGATATAACACCCTCCTGGTGTTCCTAGCCTGGCAAGCCCGCGGGCTCTGCCGCTGACATCATTCATCTCAATACAAGTCCAGACCATCTGAAAGAACGTCGCCGTCCCAAGCTCTGATGGCCCGCAGGCGCGGGTCCCATGCAGGGGGATCTGCGCCTTTCCTCCAGAGAAGAGGCCTGCTGTACTGCGGGCCCCGTGTGCCGCATTTCTGGCACTGGACACGGGCACCGTGAGGCTTGCCATCTTCGATTCGAGGATCGTTGTATTCGTCGACGACGAGGACGAGGTGATCGTCGGATCCACAGCACGGGCAGCCGGTTTGAGGTTCGCAGCCAGTGAGGGTCTCGGTGATCAAGAAGCGCCTCTTCTGCTCGAAGATGGGTGCGCTACCTCAGCTGCCAAACGAACGTCCGAGCCGACTCGATCGGACACTGCGTTGAACTTGGCGACCACCTCGGCTCCCAAGTCGAGCCGGAGACGCTGCGCCAAGAGGTCGGCGTAGATCACGACGTCGGCGAGCTCTCGGCCAACGGATTCGACGTCGATTCCCTCGTCGCCGCGGCGAAGCTTCTTGATCAGGTTGCAGGCTTCGCCGACCTCACCGGCCATGGCGCACGCCCAGTCCGTAGGCGACCACGCATCGAGCGGGTGAAACGCGTCCTCGCAGCGTTCGAGATTCGCCCTGCTCAGATCTTCGAAGCTCAGTCGGTTGCTCATCTCCTTCTTCTCCTTGGCCCTCCCGGGCCGGCTGTTCGAACTCTGTCCGTTCCGTCGTAGTGGTCGAGATCCACACCCATCTGCGGCGTGCAGTCGTAGTGCGCCACCTGCGCGCCCACGGCCGTGCAGACGTCGCCAACCTGAAGGGGCTGGCCACAGAACCAGCACGCACGGCCGAGGGCGCGGCCTCGGCGACTCAGCGTTCGGCAGTTGGCCGCGGCCCATTGCTCGGCGGTGTACAGCCTGGTCACGCCGCGTCCTCCGCGGCTTCGGGCGGCCAAACCCAGATCCAGGTCACGCCGCCCTCCGGAACTCAAGCTCGACAAGGCGTAGCTCGTCGAATAGGGTTCGAAGCCCGTCCTTTTGGGCCAACCAACAATTCGAAGCTTTCAGGGACGGCCAGGCGCCGTCCCTTTGTCGTATCCGCGGTTTCTGTCCGTCCCCGTCCACACTAAAGCGACCGCCCTTCGGAGGTGTCCCCATGGAGTATCGCAACCTGGGCCGTAGCGGCCTGAGAGTGTCCCCCCTCTGCCTCGGCACGATGATGTTCGGCGCCTGGGGCAATACCGACCATGACGACTGCGTGGGGATCATCCGCCACGCCCTCGACGCCGGCATCAACTTCATCGACACCGCCAACATCTACTCCAAGGGGGAGTCGGAGGAGATCGTCGGCAAGGCCATCCGGGGCCGGCGGGAAGAGGTGGTGCTGGCCACGAAGGTCTTCGGGCCCATGGGGGATCAACCCCATAAGCGGGGGCTCTCCCGCAAGGCGATCCAGGAGCAGGTGGAGCACAGCCTCCGGCGCCTCGGCACCGATGTCATCGACCTCTACCAGATCCACCGGCCGGACCCGTCGACGCCCTGGGAGGAGACCCTCTCCGCGCTGACGGACCTGGTGCGGCAGGGCAAGGTTCGGTACATCGGTTGCTCCACCAACCACTACGACAGCGACGACATCTGGCAGAAGAAGCTCCACGCCTGGCAGGTGGTGGAGTCCCTGTGGATCTCGGAGCGGTCCGGTTTCGAGCGTTTCATCTCGCTGCAGCCGCCCTACTCGATGCTGCGGCGGTCGATGGAAGACGACCATTTCCCCATGACCCGGGACCACGGTATCGGCAACATCGTCTGGAGTCCCCTCGAAGGGGGTTGGCTGACGGGCAAGTACCGCAAGGGCCAGGCCAACCCGGGGGATTCCAACCGGGCGCAGAACTGGGTCGGTGACACCGCGGATCCGAAATTCGAACGCCGTTTGGACATCGTCGAGGCGCTGCTGCCGATGGCGGAGGAGCGGGGGGTGTCCCTGGCCCGCTTCGCCACGGCGTGGACCCTGCGCAATCCAGATGTCACCTCCGCGATCATTGGTCCGCGTACCCTGGTGCAGCTGGAAGATCTGCTTCCAGCGATGGACCTGGAGATCGGCGACGACGAGGCGGCCCGGATCGACGCGATGGTGCCGCCGGGGACGTCGGCGCTGTGATCCCACGTTTCTGAGGAGCCCGTTCCATGGCGAATGCCTGGCGCCCCGAGCTCGGGGCCCTCGCGCGGTTGGCCGCACCGGTGGCGCTGGTGCAACTCGGCATGATGACGATGGGGACCGTCGACGTCATGATGCTGGGCCGCGTGTCGGAGCAGGCCCTGGCGGCGGGGGCGCTGGGCAATTCGATCAGCTTCGGGGCCCTGGTCTTCGGCATGGGGGTGCTCTTCGCCCTCGATCCACTGATCGCCCAGGCGTGGGGGGCCCGCAACCACGTCGCCCTGGCCCGACACCTCCAGCGGGGGATGGTCTTGGCGGTGGCGATGTGCGTGCCGATGGGGATCTTCCTGTGGGATATCCGCTGGCTGCTGGAGCTGCTGCGTCAGGATCCCTCGATCCGCGAGCCCGCCGCGGCCTACATCCGGGCGATCATCCCTGGAATGCCGGGGTTCCTGCTCTTCGTCGCCGCCCGGCAGACCCTGCAGGCGATGAGCCGGGTGCGCCAGGCTCTCTGGGCCATCTTCATCGCCAACGTGGTCAACGCCGCCGCCAACTATGCCCTGATCTTCGGTAACTGGGGCTTTCCGCGGCTGGAGGTGGTGGGCTCGGCGTGGTCCACCACCGTCAGCCGCTGGGCCATGTGCATCGCGGTGCTGACGATCGCGGCGCCGAGCCTGCGGCCCTACTTGACCGGCCTGCGGCGTTCCGTGCTGGCGCCCTCGTCCTATGGACCTTTGGTGCGGCTGGGGATTCCGATCGGTCTCCAGGTGTCCCTCGAGATGTCGATGTTTCTCTCGGTGACGCTCATGATGGGCAACCTCGGAGCCCGCGAGCTGGCGGCCCATCAGATCGCTCTGGTTTTGGCGGCGATGTCCTTCATGGTGCCCTTGGGGATCAGCGGCGCGGCGGCGGCCCGGGTGGGGAACGCCATCGGGCGGGGAGATCCCGTTGGGGCCCGCCGATCCGCCGTGACGGCCCTGGCCCTCGGGGTCTGTGTGATGACGGTATCGGCGATGGCCTTTGGGCTTTTCCCGTCGTTCCTCGCCCGCCTCTTCACCCCAGAGGCGGCGGTGGTGGCCTTGGCGGCGACCCTGCTGCCCGTGGCGGCCCTGTTCCAGATCTTTGACGGGCTCCAGGTGGTGTCGGCTGGGATCCTCCGGGGTGCCGCCGACACGCGGCTGCCGGCGATCATCGCCCTGATCGGTTTCTGGGGCCTGGGGCTGCCCCTGGCTTACGCCTTGGGAATCTTCCTGGGGTGGGGGCCGGTGGGCCTCTGGTGGGGCCTGACCCTGGGGCTGGCGTCGGTGGCGGTGCTGCTGGTCCTCCGCCTGCGCTGGGTCCTACGGGGGGACCTGGCGGTCTACGAAGCGCTCTGACGGGGGCGTCGGGGCGGTCGGTAGGTCGGGGCGGTCGGTAGGGCGGCCCCGGGGAACTGGCACGCCCTTTGAACTATAGGGCGGTTGACGTCATAGGGACGCCAGAGCGTCCGCCGAAAGGAACGATCCCGTCCTCAGGAGACAACGATCATGCATACAACCGCCAAATCTCCCCTTCTGGGCGATCGCATCGGGCCCCGGGCATGGATTGCGCTGGGCCTGGCGGCGGCACTCACCGGTGCCTGCGCCGGCTATACCCCCCGCCCGTACACCACAGAACGTGACAAGACCTACAAGGGCGCGGGTATCGGCGCCGCCGTCGGTGCGATCGCCACCTACGCCAAGGGCAAGCACGAAGCCGACGAAGTTCTCGCGGGGGCGGCCATCGGCGCCGTGCTCGGCGGCGGCGTGGGGGCCTACATGGACCACCAGGAAGAGCGGCTGGCCCGGATCCCCGGGACCACCGTCGAGCGCCTGGACGGCAGGACCCTCATGGTCCGCTTCGACTCCGACCTCCTATTCGCCGTCGATTCGGCGGCCCTGTCCTACGACGCTCGGGATCAGATCGACTCCGTAGCGGGGGTTCTGCAGGAGTTCCGCAAGACCGCCGTGGTGGTCCACGGCCATACCGACGCCACCGGCAGCGAGGCCCACAACCAGGCGCTCTCGGAGCGTCGCGCGAAGTCGGTGCAGACCGTGCTCATCCGTCAGGGAATCGATCCCAACCGCGTCTCGGCCATCGGATCGGGGGAGGCCCTTCCCGTCGCGAGCAACGACACGGACTGGGGTCGGAGCCAGAACCGGCGGGTCGAAATCCTGCTCCGCGCCAACGCCACCTGAGCGAGGCCCCTCCGGGATCCGCGGGGCTCCGCGGATCCCCTGGCCCGGCCTCAGATCTTGGGGTCGAAGGGGCGCTTGAAGAAGAAGTTGTGCCAGTCCTCGCCGTGGCGGACCGTACCGGCGAGGACCGCCGTGAGCTGGCCCTCGACATCGGACGGAAAGACTGTCGAGTCGACGCCGACGTCGCCGGTGGCGCCTTGACCCGCCTTCGGAGCGATCAACTCCGAGGTCGTGGCGCCTGCATAGGTGTGGGTGACCATGCCGCTGTCTTCGAGGACCAGCGATGCGGTCACCGAGGTGACGGCGTCCTCTGCGTTCTTGGGCTCCACCACGTAGTGGATCGATACGTTCTCGTTGGGGATGACGGCCACATCCCAGCGGGCGTTGACGAGGTCGTCTGAGTCGAGGTTGCTGGTGGACTCGGCGTGCTCTTCGGTCATGGGCCTTCCTCTCAGGGTTGGAGGTTTCTGCAGGTCGGAGCTCCGGGTTCCGTTGGACTTGGGAGGGCTCCGATCCCACCTAGCCGCCACCGTACCGACACGAGCCCGCGGCGTCAACGCGGTGGCGGGGTCTAGACTATGATGTGGTGTTGTATTACTGTAATACACCAAAGCGGCAAGACGGCCGTGGAACCCAACTATGCTGAGAATCGACCCCTCCGACTCCGTACCGATCTGGAAGCAGATCGAAGAAGGCGTGCTGCGACTGATCGCCACCGGCGCCCTGGGTCCGGACGACCCGGTGGCTTCGGTGCGGGAGCTGGCCCGCGAGCTGCGGGTGAACCCGCTGACCGTCTCCAAGGCCTACCGACGCCTGGCGGACCGCGGCGTGCTGACGGTCCGCCGCGGCGAAGGCACCTTCGTCTCGGCGACGCCGCCGAAGCTGGCGGCCGACGAGCGCCGCGGGCAGCTCGAAGAGGCGGCGCTGCGCTTCGCGGCCCAGGCGAAGACCCTGTCGGCGGACGAAGAGGAGAGCGTCGAGACCCTGCGCCGCGCCTGGCGGCGGCTGGATCCTGAGGAGAACCGATAGTGTCGAACAGCCCGATCGTCGACATCGCCGGCATGGAAGTGCGCTACGGGCGGGCCACCGCCCTCGGGGGCGTGTCCCTGCGCCTGGACCCGGGGGACGTGGTGGCCCTTCTGGGTCGCAACGGCGCTGGAAAGTCGTCCCTCGTCCGCTGCCTGCTGGGGCACCAGAAGCCCAACGCCGGAGCCGTGAGCCTCTTCGGACGCGACGTGTGGCGTCACCGGGCGGATCTGATGTCCCGGGTGGGGGTGGTTCCGGAGGACCCCGACGCGCCCCCCGCCATGGCGCCGCGCCAGCTCGAGCGGTTCTGCCGCGCCCTCTATCCCACGTGGGATTCCGCCGGATTCCGCTCCCGCCTGGACCGCTTCGGTGTGCCCTTTACGACTCCTTTCGGGAAGCTCTCGAAGGGGCAGCGGGCCCAGGTGATGCTGGCCCTGGCCCTCGCCCCCTCCCCCGATCTTCTGGTGCTGGACGACCCCACCCTCGGTCTCGACGTGGTGGCGCGGAAGGCGATGTTCGAGGAGGTGGTGGGGGAACTGGCGGACCGCGGGATCACCGTCCTCATCACCAGCCATGATCTCCCCGGGGTCGAGGGCATCGCCTCGCGGCTGGCTTTCCTGGGGGGCGGCCGGGTTTTGGTGGACGAGGATCTCGAAGCCGTGAAACAGCGGTTTCGGCAGGTGGTGGTGCCGGCCCCCTCCGCCGATGTCGGCGAGAGGGGGGACCCCCTGGCGGCGATGGAACCCCTCGGGGAGCGTGCCGTCGGCAGGGGCCGGGAAGTCCTGGTGTCCCGCTTCGACGCCGACGGCTTCGAAGATCTGAGGCGCCGCTACGGCGCCGCTTCGGTGGAGGTGCGTCCGGCGACGTTGGAGGAGATTCTGGTGAGCCTGTGCGGGGAAGGGACGTCGTCGTGAGGGGCTTCATCGCCGTGGTCCAGCGGGAGATCGCGGAGCGCTGGTTCCTGCCGGTTCTATCCTTTGCCTTGGGGGTGGTGGCGGTGCTGATCGCGCTGCTCCCCAACTTTTCGGTGGGCGAGCCGGAAGCCCTGTGGAGCGCCGCCGCCATGGCGGTGGCCGCCATCCTCGGCGGAGCCATCCTCGTGATCGTCGGCAGCTCGATCCTGTGCCGGGACTGGACCAACGGACGGATCGCCTTCTACCTCGCCCGGCCGATACGCCCCTGGCAGCTGGTTCTGGGCAAGATGGCCGCCCTGCTGGTCCTCCTCGCCCTCGTGGTGACGCTGGCCTTCCTGCCCGCGTCGCTGGTGGGGGGCAAACCATGGGTGGAGCTCGGGCAGCTGGTGAGCTCGATGCCTTCGATTGACATTCCCGAGGCCGACACTTGGTGGGACTACACGTCGATCTACTCGAAGGTGGTGTCGGAGGAGGTGTTCTACGCGAGGTACTACAAAGACCGGATCCACAGAACCCCCGGCTACTGGCTGCCGGTGATGGGTGCGATCGTCCTCCTTTACCTCTCCCACTTCGCCGGCGTGGTCTTGATCCTGCGGGGAACCACCGGCGCCGTGGACCTCGCCGCCGGCGCGACGGTGGCGGGCCTGCTTCTGGCTTCCCTGGGTCGGCTGAGGGAGGCCCGCGCCGACGAAGGTGTCCTGTTCATTCTGGCGTCGTCGACCCTGCTCCTTCTGATCGTCGCGCCTCTAGCGATCTGGGCCCAGGTCCGCCACGGCGGTAGCGATCCACACCGTGCGCACTCGGCGTTCTCCCGAGTTCTGTGGACACCCCTGCTGCTCGGCGCCCTGATGACCGCCGGGGCGACCTACGGAACCTTGTCGTCCTCCGTCGAGGACCTGAAGAAGGTCGATGCCCTGAAGGTGGCTTCGGGCGGCGCCCCGTGGGTCGTTTCGGGGCCCGTCGACCGCTGGAGCGGTTACCGTCCGACCTTCGCCGTGCTGCCGGCGTCCCCGGGCTCGGAGCGGTCCGTGATCCCCCTCGGTCCCCGACGGGGCATACCGTGGCCCTCCCTGACGTTCTCCGCAGACGGCGGAACCCTGGCCTGGGCCCGAGCACCCTGGGACGGGGACTACGAGCTCTGGTCACTCGATTTCACTGCGCCGTCGTCGGAGCCGACGAACCTGGGGATCGGTCTGCCGGTGAAGAGGTGGAGCCACCTGGCGCTCGAGGCCGGGGGGCAGCGGGTGGCGATTGGGACCCAGGTTCCCTCGAACGACCAAGCCGAGTCGACGGGGGATGCTCTATTGCTCACGACCAATCGGGTGGAGATCTACGGCCTGTCTCCGCGGAGCTACGCTTCCGTGGAAGGTGCCCAAGGCCGCAGGCTCGAAGCGCTGAGATTCGCCGACGGAAATCTCTGGATTTACCGTCAGCCGACGCGGGAGCACCCGGAAATGGTCGTCCTACGTTGGACCGGCACCGACGATGGGGACCCCCGTGCGATCAGTGACCAGGACCGAAGACGAACAGCGCAGCACCATCAACTCGCCG
>JBCDIS010000097.1:0-28033 GCA_038748685.1 Acidobacteriota bacterium
CCAGCAGGCAAGGGGGGGGGCCGTCTTCCGGGGCGGGGTGGGCATCGAGGGCGTCGTCAAAGGCGGGGCCCGACTCATAGGCGAGAAAGCCCACCGCCCACAGGCCTTCCGCGGTGGCGGCCTCGACTTCCTCCAGCAGTGGCCGGACCTCCTCCAACCGCCGCGCGATCTTCACCCCGACCGGCCGCTGAAAGTCCAGCCACCGCCCTCCGCCGGCGGAGCGGGCCGACGGGAATCCCTCGGGCGGAGGGAAGGAGTCTTGGAGGAGCGCCTTGAGCATGGGCTAGGGAGGAGGGGGGTGAATCGCGTATGGGGGCGTTCGCGGCACCTGCGACATGAAACAGGGAAAGCGGCCCGATGGCAAGGGGCAAGGGGGAATCCCCCGGAAGACCGGCGTGATCTAATCGACGGACCCCCATGCACGATGCTCCTCTCCCTAGGTCGTCCCGCTCCGCCCTGGATCTCCTTTGGGTCGCGGCGCTCCTCGCCCTCCACGGGGCCCTCGCCGTCACCAGCGGGTGGATCAAGTCGGCGACCTACGACGAGGTCAGCCACCTGCCGGCGGGCCTGGCGGCGGTGTCCACGGGTGAGCTCCACCTCAACCGTCAGCACCCGCCCCTGGTGAAGCTGCTGGCGGGCTGGTCCGCCGGGACCCTGGAACCGAACCTGCCCCTGGGCTCGGAGGCGTATCGCCGGGGCGAAGAGTGGAACTTCGGCTTCGACGTCCTCTTCGAGCAGGGCAACGACGCCTGGGCCCTGCTGCGGCGGGGCCGCCTACCGACGACGGCGCTGTCCATGCTTGGCGGTCTTGTGGTCTTCCTCTGGGGGCGCCGGGCCTTCGGCCGAGGGGCGGCCTTCCTGGCCCTCGGCCTCTACGCCCTGTCGCCGTCGGTGCTGGCCCAGGCCCGCTGGGTGACCATGGACACGGCGGTGACGGCCCTGGGGATGGCGGCCCTCTACGGCTGGTGGCGTCTGGCCAGGTCCGGGGATGGCGGGGGCGTCGACGTGGGCTGGCGGTGGATCGCCCCCTGCGGCCTGGCGCTGGGGCTGGCCCTGGGGTCGAAGTGGAGCGCCCTGGTGCTGATTCCGGCGATGGCCCTGGCGGAGCTATTGGACCCGCGGGGGCCCGGCGGCCGTTCGGGCTGGAAGCTTCGGGGCCTGCGGTGGGGCGGGGTGCTGGCGACCGCCGGACTCACCGTCTGGGGGATCTACCTCTTCCCCGCCGACCCCTGGTTCTACTTTCGGGACCTCGGCGGGCTCTACGGGGACCTCCCCGAGGGCTATCGGTTTTTCCTCGCCGGCACGTTCCAGGAACAGCGGTTCCCCCACTACTTCCTGGCCACCTTCGCCCTCAAGAGCACCCCGGTGGAGCTGGCGGTGGCCGCCCTCGCGGCGGCGGGCGGCGTGTGGACCCTGCGGCGGCCCTGGGCGAAGGACGGCGGGGCCAAAATCGAGGGGGCCAAGGCGGAGGGGGCCGGTGCGGTAGGGATCGAGGGCGCCCAGGGTGCGCCGTGGGCCGACGACCTGTACCTCTGGATCCCGGCGGCGGCGTGGCTGGCGGCCACCTCCCTGCTCGCCACCAACCAGGGCCACCGCTACATCCTGCTCCTCTACCCGCTGCTCTTCGTGCTCGCCGGCCGCGGCCTCGGGCTGCTGACCGCCGCCCTGCCGAGCCGGCGCCGCTACCTGGCACCTCTGGTAGTGGTGGCCCTGGTGACGGCCCAGGTGGCCGAGACCTTCGCCCACCACCCGGACTACCTGCCCTACTTCAACCGCCCCGCGGGGGGCGTGGAGTCGGGTCCCCACTGGCTCGACGATTCGAACGTTGACTGGAATCAAGACGTCGGCCGCCTCGGTCCGTGGCTGGCGTCCCACGGCGTGACCTCCGCCCGCACCGTCTTCCTCGGCCGGACCGGCGCCGCCTACTACGGCGTCCCCACCGAGCCCTTCCTCGAAGCCGACTGGCGGGTGGGGCCGAGGCCGGGGGCCTACGTCCTCTCCGCCCACGTCCTGTCGCGGGGCCGGGAGCTCCACGCCTACGAAGGCTGGGCCAGCGACTGGCTCGATCGCTACCGGCCGGTGGCGGTGCTCGGGGGCTCCCTCTACCTGTATGTGTTCCCCGGTTCGGAGGATCCGTCGGTCCCAGAGGACGCCGGACCCTAGGACGGCTCGGACAGGAGGGTGCCGATGCGCCGCCCCAGCCGCAGCGCCGTACCCGCGGGGGCGATGTCGAGATCCACCAGCCCCGGGGAGGCCACCAAGACGAGGGTCGAACCGAATTCGAAGCGCCCCCACTCCGCCCCCTTCGGCAGCTCGACGCCGGGATCGTAGACCCCCTCGCTCCGCCCCCGGCCGGGGACGTTGGTTTCGAGGTCGTCGAACGTCAGCTTGACCTTGCCCACCATCGTCGCTCCGACGGCGGCGATGGCGAGGCGGTCGCCGGCACCTCCGACGTCGAAGAAGCCCACGATCCGCTCGTTGCGGGCGAAGAGGGCCTCGATCCCCTCCACCCCCGCACGGTTGACCGGCCACAGTCCCCCCGGCAGGTAGCGGGCCCGAACGGCCCGGCCGTCGCAGGGCATGTGGAAGCGGTGGTAGTCCTTGGGGGACAGGTAGAGGGTGGCGAAGGTGCCGCCTTCGAAGTCGGCGGCGTCGGCGACATCCCCCAGCAGCTCGGCGACGGAATAGGGTCGTCCCTTGACCTGTAGGAGGGCGCCGTTCTCCACCCGCCCCGACTGACCCCAGGCGCCGTCGCAGGGGGACACGAAGGCGTCCGGGGCGGCGTCGGTGGGCCTCGCCCCGTCCACGAGGGCGCGGACGAAGAAGTCCTGGATCGAGGGGAACGACCTCAGTGGATCCCGGACCTCCGAGAAATCGACCCCGAAGATGCGGCCGAAGGTCTTCATGGCGAAGGGGCGCAGGGGCCGCGGGAGGGGCACGGAGGTGAGTCGTCCCCCCAGTCGCGACAGGAGGTGGCGGGGCAGCGGCCACAGCGCGGCGAGCAGGATTCGATGGCGAAAGGGTAGGCTCATGTTGGAGAGTTTAGCGTCTAGGGGTCCGTCGATTCGGCCCTCCGTGGGTGTTATATCGTCCAAATGGCCCCCCGCGACGAAACCGCTAGGGAGGGTTCGAGGCGGGTAAGATGCCACGGTACGCAGAGAGGCCGGTACCGGCCGCCGCCCCACCGCGTGCCTTAGAATCGACAAGCCAGTCCACTAGAATGACGGAATCCCCGCCAAACCCCCGTCCGGGGCCGATGACCGACCTGAGGAGATTTGTCTTGAAACGTTTGCTCGCCGCATCCGCTATCGCCGCCCTGCTGGGATTCGCCGCCACGGCGACCTCCCTCGAGGGATACTCGCCCGCCGACGAGCCGGCCGCCGCCGGATCGGACGACGGAGCACCGGCAGCCGATCCGCAAGTGGAACGGGGCCGCTACCTGGTGGAAAACGTGGGGATGTGCGGCCAGTGCCACTCGCCCCGGAATGCAGCCGGCGACCTGCTGAAGAGCCAGTGGCTGCACGGCGCGCCGGTGCCGGTCACCGCCCCCCGCGGCTATCGGGAGCGCTGGGCCTACAAGGCCCCCAGGATCGCCGGCTTGCCGCAGCACACCGACGAAGAGTTCGTGACCCTCCTCACCACCGGCATCAACCGGGACGGCAGGAAGACCCTGGCCCCCATGCCGTCGTACCGGATGAAGGAAGGCGACGCCCTGGCGATCGCCGCCTACCTCCGTTCCCTGCCCTGAGACTCTGGATCAGCCGTCGGACCCCCGGTCGCCGGATCCCCGGTGGGCGATCTCGCCGCCGAGGATGGTGTAGACCACCTCGGCGGTGGGTAGCTCCTCCTCCGCAACGGTGAGGATGTCCTTCGACAGGACGGTCACGTCCGCCAGCTTGCCCACCGTCAGGGATCCGAGCAGGTCTTCCTGGAAAGCGCCGTAGGCGGCGTCGAGGGTCATCGAGCGCAGGGCCTCGTCCCGGGACATGGCCTGGCCGGGGTAGAACGGCGTTCCGTCGGCGACCCGCCGGGTGACCGACGAGTAGAAGTTGGCGATCGGGTCGACGTCCTCCACCGGGGCGTCGGTGCCGTTGATCACCACCGCTCCGCTGTCCAGGAGCGCCCGCCACGGATAGGCTCCGGCTTCCGAGCGCTCATGGCCGAGCCGCTCGGGGACCCAGGGGCCGTCGGAGGTAGCGTGGACCGCCTGGACCGAAGCGATGATCCCCAGCTTCGCGAAGCGGGGCAAGTCGGCGGGGTCGATGTGCTGGGCGTGCTCGATGCGCCAGCGCAAATCCCCGTTGCCGCCGTGGCCTTCGAAGGCTTCGGAGAAGAGGTCGAGGACCTGCCGGTTGGCGCGGTCGCCGATGGCGTGGACCGCCAGCTGGTAGCGGTGCTCGAGGGCGAGGCGGGCGGTCTCCCGCAGGTCGTCCACCTCCGACAGAGCCAGGCCCGTGGTGGTCGGCTCGTCGCTGTAGGGTTCCAGCAGCCAGGCTCCGCGGGAACCGAGGGCCCCGTCCATGTAGCGTTTGATGCCGCCGACGGCGAGCCTCTGGTTGCCGTTGTCCTCCAGGCGGTACTCGGCGAGCTTGGCGGCCAGCTCCTCGTTGGGGCCCTCCACCATCATCCACAGTCGGATCCCCAGGGTACCGTCGTCGGCGCTCCGGCGCAGGAGGTCGACGTCGGTGAACGGGGAACCGGCGTCGTGGAAACTGGTGATCCCCTTCGACAGGCACTCCCGGGACGCCAGCTCCACCATCCGCAGGCGCTCGGCTTCGGGGGCCTGACCCTCGCCGCCCCGGGCGTCTTGGATCAGGCCCTGGGCGGTCTCGTTGAGCAGGCCCGTGGCCCGGCCCGAAGCGTCCCGGAGGATCTCGCCCCCCGGCGGATCCGGGGTCCGATCGTCGATGCCCGCCAGCTCCATGGCCTTGGCGTTCACCATCGCGGCGTGGCCGCTGGCGTGGGTCAGCAGAACCGGATGGTCCGGTGAGACGGCGGACAGGGCGTCGTGGAGGGGGAAGCCCTCGAAGCTCGGCGAGGGCGCCTCGGTCCACTTGTCCTGGTGCCAGCCGCGGCCGCGGATCCAGGTCCCCGGCTCGGCGTCGGCCACCGCCTCGGCCACCAGGGCGACGACGTCTTCCCAGCGCTCCGGCACCGTCAAATCCAGCTGGATCTTGGCGTCCCCGATCGACAGGAAGTGGGCGTGGGCCTCGACGAAGCCGGGGATCGCCAGGCGTCCTTCGAGGTCCACGACCTCGGTGGCGTCCCCCACCCTGGACTCGATGTCGGCACGCAAGCCGAGGGCGACGATGCGGCCGTCCTTGGCGGCGAGGGCCTCCACCTCGGGAATGGCGTCGTCCATGGTGACGATCCGTCCGCCCCAGATCACCAGGTCGGCGGTTTCCTGCTCCACCTTCGGAGGTCCGGTGTCACAACCCGTCATGGCGAGGGCGGCGGCGACGACGAGGAGCGGACGTAGCAGCCCGGTACGGCGACCCAGGGCCGCCGGCCGGTGGGCTGGTCTGAAACGCATGGGGACTTCCTTTTCGTGCGAGAATTTGGGCACCGCGACCCCCCGTCGGGAAGCCGGGCCGCCCCTCGGCGGCGAGCGCGGCATCGGGGGGGCGACGCGAAACGTGACGCGGGCTCGGGGATTTCGTCATCTGGCGGATGCATCGAACCGGCATGTTAACCCAGGGTTACGCTCCCCGAGGGGGGATCACCAACCACGAGGTTCGACCATGACCACAGGCAAAGCGGGCACGGGGCTGACGATCCTCGGCCAGGGTTCCAGCGACGACTTCCTCACCGCGCCGGCGGAGATCTCGAGCGGGGAGTTCCTCGCCGCGGTGCTCGATGACCAGCGGGAAGAGGTGGCGAAGATGATCATCCACGACGAGCGCCTGGTGCGCAGCCGCGACGCATCCGGCGCCACCGCCGTGCAGCTGGCGGTCTACCACGGGCTCGACGAGATGCTGGGGGTCCTGCTGCGTTCGGAGGTCGAGCTGGACGTCTGGGAGTCGGCGGCCGTCGGCTCGGCGGATGGGGCGGCGACCTGGCTCGACGAAACCCCCGCCCTGCTGGAGGAGCCGTCGGAGGACGGCTTCACAGTGCTGGGGCTCGCGGCCCACTTTGGCCGGGCGGAGGTGGTGGCCCTGCTGCTGGACCGCGGCGCCGATCCGCGTGCGCCGTCCACCAACGCCATGGGGGTGACACCGCTGCACGCCGCCTGCGCCCACCGGGACGCCGCCGTCGCCCGGCAGCTGGCGGAGCGGCTGTTGGACGCCGGGGCCGATGTGGAGGCGGAGCAGGCGGGTGGATTCCGGCCCCTGCACCAGGCGGCGGCCCGGGGGGACGCGGAGCTGACGCGCCTTCTTCTCGACAGGGGCGCCGATCCAGGGGCCCAGAGCGACCTCGGGGAGACCCCCGGCGACCTGGCTGCGTCCCGCGGCCACGACGGGGTGGCGGCCCTCCTCACCGCGCAGTGAAGGAGGGTCCACACGGGCCGCTAGAGTAGGGGCTGGAGCTCCTGAATCACGGCCTGGATCAGGGACGTCCGGGTGCCTTCGTCGTGGAGGAAGAAGTGGCCTCCCGGGAACATGCGGACCCGAAATGGCTCCTGTCCGTAGCCCGACCAGGCTTCGAGGTGTTCCCGCTCCACGTCCGGATCCGCCAGGCCACCGAGGGCGGTGACGGTGGTGGCCACCGCCGGCCGCTGGATCGGCTCGTAGGTCTCCACCACCTCGAAGTCGGCCCGCAGCAGGGGCAGCAGCAGCTCCATCAGCTCGGGGTTGGCGAGGGCCTCCTCCGGCGTGCCGTCGAGCTCCCGCAGGCGCTCGATGAAGGCGTCCTCCGGCAGGTCGTGGATCGCTTCCCGGGACGGCGGCAGGTGGGGAGCGCGTCGGGCCGCCACCATCAAGTGGGCGGGGGGCTTGCCGTGTAGACGCTGGAGCCGCAGCGCCACCTCGTAGGCGAGGGTGGCCCCGAGGCTGTAGCCGAAGAAGGCGAAGGGGCGATCGAGGTGGGGGAGGAGCTCTGGTACCAGCGCGTTGGCGAGGTCGTCCATGCGCCGCAGGGGTGTCTCCATCAGACGGTTTTCTCGGCCCGGGGGCTGAACCGGCACCGCCTCGATGGCCGCCGGCAGGTCCGAAGCCCAGGTCCGGTAGATCGACGCCCCGCCGCCGGCGTAGGGGAAGCAGAACAGCCGCAGCTTGGCGGGCTCGGTGCGGGGACGGAAGACGAGCCAGGGGGCTTTCTTCTTGGGGCGGTTCATGCTCTGGGCCTCGACGGCGGGTGGTCAGATGGGCGATGCGGGGGAGACGGTAGCACACCGGGCCGCTGGCGCTCGACCTCGATTCCTGAGAGGATCGTCGGGCCTTTTTTATCTACGGAGGGAGATCGCGCTCGGCTCCGTAGCTTGGGTTTCCGGAGATGGAGCCGTCGCCCCCGCGGTCTCTGGAACCGTATCCGCTCAAGTGGTGTGCCTGTGTGATTGGGATCCCCGATCCCGATTCGCGACGAGTCCTGGCTTTCCGGGATCCACTTCCCCTGGGGTGCGACTCCGCATGAATTCGTTCCGCAAAGGCCCGTCCGACGGTATCCAGTACTGCCTCCGCGGCGAGGTGGGCGGAGTCGAGCAGCTGTTCACCCTCAAGCCCGGGGACAACCAGCTCGGTGCCCTGGATACCAACGAGGTCACCGTGCCGCTGGCGGGGGTTTCCAGGGTCCACGCCCGCCTCCGTTTGGGGGACGGGGGCCTCGACGTGGTGGACCTCGAGAGTAAGAACGGGACCTTCGTCAACGGGCAGCGGATCG
Source organism: Acidobacteriota bacterium (assembly GCA_038748685.1). Taxonomy (GTDB): domain Bacteria; phylum Acidobacteriota; class Thermoanaerobaculia; order Multivoradales; family J023; genus JAUIJL01. The sequence goes on from JBCDIS010000097.1 coordinate 7,816, forward strand.
AGCGGGCCACGGTGGAGGTGGGCTCCGATCTGCGCTTCGGTCCGGTGGCCCTCCGCTTCGAGGAGTTCCACCGGGACGACGGCGAGCTGGCGATCTCCCTCGACTACAGCTCCACCGAGCAGACCGCCACCTTTGCCGTTCAGGAAGTGCCCTTCAAGACCGGCACCCAGATCAGCTCCCTCTCGCGCCAGTGGCTGATCCTCGCCGAGCAGTTCCAGGAGCGCCTGCTCACCCCCGGCGAGGGGGATTGGAACGGTGCCCTCGGCCTGCTGGTGGAGGAGATGCACCTCGAGACCGCCTGCGTCCTGGAGCTTCCGGACGACGGTACCCCCATCGTGCTGCACGCCGCCGGCCCCCACGAAGACGAGGCGGCGCAAGAGCTCAAGCGTCTGCTGAGGCCCTTCCACGACCGGCCCCCCAGCCGGGAGATCTACTTCGACACCCTTACCGACGGCCGGGGCTCGGCGCTGACCGTCGCCGCCGTGCGCAACGCCGGCCAGGATCCCCTGAGCCTGGCCCTGTGGGGACGCTTCCCGGGGCGGCTCGAAAGCGAGCTCTTCCTGCGTCTGCTGCTGCGAATGGTGGAGCAGATGCGTCCGCAGCGCAAAATCGAAGAGGGGCCGGCGCCGACCCAATACCCGGGGCTCACCGTGCCGGAGGACTACGTCTACGGCTGCTCCGAGGCCATGCGGAAGATCTACGAGCTGATGCAGACCCTCGCCCAGGGGGATCTGCCGATCCTGATCATCGGCGAGACCGGGGTGGGGAAGGAGTACCTGGCGCAGATCCTCCACGAGTCGTCCCCCCGGCGCCGTGGTCCCTTCGTCGCCATCAACTGCGCCGCCATCCCATCGGATCTTCTGGAGGCCGAGCTCTTCGGCATCGGCGGCGGCGTGGCCACGGGGGTGTCGGCTCGCAAGGGGCGATTCCAGCTGGCGGACGGCGGCACCCTCTTCCTCGACGAAATCGGCGACATGTCGGCGGACCTCCAGGCCAAGCTGCTGCGGGCCCTGCAGGAGAAGGAGGTCCATCCCCTCGGTCTCGAACCGGTCAAGGTGGACGTGCGGGTGCTGGGGGCCACCAACCAGGAGCTGGTGCACCGTATCGGCGACGGCTCTTTCCGGGCCGATCTCTACTACCGGCTCGCCGGCTACGTGCTGGAGATTCCGCCGCTGCGGGAGCGCAAGGACGACATCCCGCCGCTGGTGGAGCATTTCCTGCGCCAGTGCGCCGCCGAGCTCAATCGGCAGATCCGCGGCCTCACCGTCCACGCCCTCCGGCTGCTCACCGAGTACCCGTGGCCGGGCAACGTGCGGGAGCTGTCGAACGAGGTTCGTCGGGCGGTGTACCTCTGCCCTGAGCATCGGACCATCGAATCCGCCACCCTTTCGAAGACCCTGCGCCAGCACTTCGAGAGCGAGGGGCTGCCGGAGGAGCCGGCGGGGGCGGGGGACGGCGCCCCCCGGGATCCATCGGCGGAGGGGGATTCGCTGCCGGCCCCCATCGGCCTGGGGCTGGATTCCCTCAACCTCGAGCAGCTCGAGAACATGGCGATCCTCGAAGCGCTCCGGCGGTGCCGCGACAACCAGGTGCAGGCCGCCAAGCTGTTGGGGATCTCGCGCCAGAAGCTGCGCCGGCGGATGGAGCGACTCGGTCAGCTCAAGTCGAGCAAGGTCGCGCGGGGCGGATCCATCAAGGCCTCCTGAGCCCCGCGCGCCCCCGGAGGCGGGGTGTCCGTTTTGCAACAGGACCTCCGTCAAATTTCAGCAGTTTCAAGATCCTAGGTGTCCAAATTTGGTCACTCGATCTTCGCGGCGGCTAGGGGCTCTGTGTGACCAGGCGTCCTGGTCCTGCGTAAACTATTGAAAAACATAAGCTTGTGCGATTATGGGGGAAATTCTTCCCAGGGCGCCTGTCCTGGCATAGAACATGCGTTTATGAAGCAGCGAGAGCGGGCCCCGGTGCGACGGGGTCTCCCAAGAGCCGCGACATCTGACGCTGCGACGGGCCGCCTGAGCCTCCTCGGCCGGGCGTCCGCCACGGCCGGAATCTCAGCAAGAGGCTTTTGAGAGACCCCGCCGTCACGGGGCGTTTTTTTCGTTCGCCGACGGCGGTAGACTGACCCCATGGGAGACCCCTCGACTTCCCCACCTTCGGCGGATGAGATCGTCCACGGCGGTCCGGCTCCCCGGGTGGTCATCGCCGACGATCAGCGGGACGTCCTCGAGTCCCTCCGGTTCCTGCTGCGCAGCGAAGGATGCGAGGTGGCCACGGTGACCTCGCCGCGACTGCTTTTGGAGCAGGTGGAGGGTGAGGACTTCGACGTCGTCCTGATGGATCTGAACTACGCCCGGGACACCACTTCAGGCCAGGAAGGCCTGGACCTCCTGGCGGATCTCCAGCGGCTCGACGCCACCCTGCCCGTCGTGGTGATGACCGCCTGGGCGAGCGTCGAGCTGGCGGTGGAGGCCATGCGCCGCGGGGCGCGGGACTTCGTCGAGAAGCCCTGGGACAACCACCGCCTGCTATCGATCCTCCGCACCCAGACGGCCCTCGGCCGGGCCCTGCGCCGCGGCCGTCGCCTCGAGGCGGAAAACGAGCTCCTGCGTTCCGGCGACGGCGACGCCCAGCCCCTCATCGCCACCTCGGTGGCCATGCGGCCGGTCTTGGAGCTCATCGAGCGGGTGGGACCTTCCGATGCGAACGTCCTGATCACGGGGGAGAACGGCACCGGCAAGGGGCTGGTGGCGCGGCGGGTCCACGCCGTCTCCAAGCGCTCCGGGAGCCCGCTGATCACCGTCAACATCGGGGGTCTTTCGGAGTCCATCTTCGAGAGCGAGCTGTTCGGCCACGTCAAGGGGGCCTTCACCGACGCCAAGGGGGATCGGGTGGGTCGCTTCGAGCTGGCGGACGGCGGCACGCTATTCATGGACGAGATCGCCAACGTCCCCCCGGCGCAGCAGGCCCGCCTGCTACGGGTCCTGGAGACCGGGGAGTTCGAGCGGGTCGGCTCGTCGCGGACCCGTCGCCTCGACGTGCGGGTGATCTCCGCCACCAACGCCGACCTCGCCGCGGCGGTGGCCGGCGGCGCGTTCCGCCAGGATCTGCTTTTCCGGCTCAACACGGTGGAGATTCGCCTGCCCCCCCTGCGGGACCGTCGCGAGGATCTCGCCCCCCTGGCGGCCCACTTCCTCGCCCGCCATACCCGTCACTACGGCAAGGCCATCCACGGCTTCGACGAGTCGGCGATGAAGACCCTGCTGCGCCACGGCTGGCCAGGCAACGTCCGGGAGCTCTCCCACGTGGTGGAGCGGGCGGTGCTCATGAGCGACGGCGAGAGGGTGCGGGCCCGGGATCTGGGCCTCGACGCCGCGTCCACCGGCGGCGCCCCCTCGGTGGAGGACATGACCCTCGAAGAGGCCGAGAGGCTGCTGATCGAAAAGGCCCTGACCCGCTTCGGGGGCAACGTCAGCGACGCCGCAAAGGCCCTGGGGCTGTCCCGTAGCGCCCTCTACCGGCGGCTCGAAAAGTACGGCCTCTGATGGTTCAGGGCTAGCGGGGGATCCGGCCGGCCCGGCGCCGCAGCTCCAGCACCGCGACGGCGGCGATCGCGCCGACGCTGAGGTGGCCGAACCAATACATCGCCCCCTGGGTCATCGACACGGCGAGGAGGTCGATGGCGAGGGCCGCCGCCAGCAGGAGGAATCCGGCGGTGCGGAGACCCTTCGAGGCGGCCCGGCTCAGGCGTCGACGCAGCAGGTCGTCCTGGTGCTTCCCCATGGAACCGCACAGGCAGAGAAAGCCGGCGGCGGCGATGGATATCGCCAGCAGACCCATCATCCGCCGGTTCCCGTTGCGAGGCCGGCGACGTCCGCGGGGGCGGTCCGCGGCGACGGGGCGGCCTTCCGCGCCGCCACCCTCGCCGCGCTGGCGTAGACCGCGGCCAGGAGCACCATCACCAGGTCGAAGGAGACGAAGACCCAGTCCCCCGCCGCCAGGCTAGACACCAGGCCGCGGGAGGTGGAGAGCCCGTTCACCACCGGAACGGCTGCGTAGAGCAGGGCGGCGGCGGCGAGGGTCTCCGGCCACGCCCGCGCAGCCGGGCGCAGCAGCGCCCACAGGGTCGATAGACCCCAAACGATGAACAGGCAGTGGACCTCCCACTCCGCCCTCGCCGGCAGCCCCTGCGGCAGCAGGCGGTTGGCCAGGAAGTAGGCGGCGAGGCCCGCCCCGAGGCCGGCGATGGCCCCGATGTTCAGCCGTTCCACCAGCCAGAATCCAAAGTTGGGGCGCCCGGGGTCCGGCAGGCGGGTGCGTCGCCGGGCGGTCCACTGCACGAGTCCGGTCCCCACCATCGCCACGCCGAAGAGCCCGGAGAGGACGTACATCCAGCGCAGGCCCACCGAAGCGAATCGACCGGCGTGGATCCCCACCAGCACGCTCTCCACGGCGTAGGCGCCGCCCCCCCGGGCGGCGGCGGCGAGGGGCTCGCCGGTGACTCCGTCGAAGCTCAGGGTCGGCGCCCGCGTGCCGACGGTCGAGGCCCGGGACCGCCGTACGTCGACCCGGGCGCCGGCGTCGCCGGGGTGCTGGATGGTGATCGTCTCCACCTCCGCACCGTTCCAAAGCCCCCGTGCCCGTTGGAGGATCCCCCCGATGGGCGCCGGTTCCGCGGCCTCCCCCGCCGCCTCGGAGGTCTGGGGCCTGGGGAACAGCTCGGCGAAGTAGGCCCCCATGTCCGAGTAGTTGGCCAGCCCGCCGATGGGCATGTATTGGTTTGCCAGGGTGACCAGCCCGGTGTAGGTGATCATCAGGAAGAAGGGCAGGGCGAAGACGGAGGTGATGTTGTGGGCGTCGTACCAGGAGCGCAGGCCCTTGCCCAGGGACAGGGTGAAGAACCGCGCGAAGATCTTCTTGTGGGTGATGATGCCGGAGACGAGGGCCACGAGCATCGACATCGCGGCGATGCCGACGAGGTAGCGGGCCCAAAGCACCGGCAGGTAGTGCAGATCGAAGTGGAAGCGGTAGAGGAAGTACCCGCCCCGGGTATCCCGCACCTCGGCCCCGCGGCCGTGGCCGTCGAGGATGCGGGTCTCGCGGGGGGCCCCCTCCTCCGCCGGTTGCCAGCGGACCTCCGTACGCACCCGCCGGTCGTCCGGCAGGGCGATGGTCCAGGAGGCGGCTCCGGGGGCGGTCCGCTGCAGGTAGGAGACGGCCCGCTCGGCGGCGACGGTTTGGTTCGGCGCCCGCCCCACGATCTCGGGCTCCATCCAGCGGGTGATCTCGTGCTGGAAGTAGGCGGCGGTGCCGGTGGTGAACATGGCGAACATCAGCCAGCCCAGAAGGAGTCCGGTCCAGGTGTGGAGCTCGGCCATCGATCGACGCAGGGGGCGGCTCATCCCCGGCCCTCCAGCAGGATCGATGTCCACACCATGAGGCCCATCGCGGCCCCCGTGGCCACCAGGAAGAACCACAGCCTGAGGATCGATCGGACGGAGAAGGCGACGATCACGACGGCGGTGAAAAGGAGAAACGACCCGAGGGTGGCGGTGAGGCTGGCCTGGGCCGGGTCGACGGGCAGGTGCCGGGCCGCGAAGGCGGTTGCCACCGACGTGTAGACGTAGTTCAGCGGAACGGCGGCGAGGATGCGCCAAAGGGTGCCCCGCCGTGGCGGCCGGCGGGTTCCCGACCTTGGGGCGCCCCGCCGCGGAGCGCCGTCTCGACGGAGCGGCTCGGCGTTCAACGCCTTTTCCCCACGACAAAGGCCCGCCGGCGTCGCCGTCGTAGATTCGAGGATCAGAACTTATAGGCGACGCGGCCTACTACGGACCGTCCGGCGCCGGGGAAGCAGTCCCCCCGGGCCAGGCAGGTGCCGTAGTACTCCTCGTCCGCCAGGTTGCGGGCGTTGAGGGTGAAGCGCCAGGCCGGAGTGTCGTAGGCCACCAGGGCGTCGAAGAGGGTGGTGGCGTCGGTGGAGATCCGCACCGGGCCGAAGAACGGGCTGATGCCGTTGCTCTCCCGCTCGCCCAGGTACCGCGCGCCGAGTCCGAAGGTGAGGTTGTCGAGGTTCCGGGCTTCGGGGCGGTAGCTGACCCAGGTGGACAGCTGCTCCTCGGCGATCGACGGGAAGGGAATGCCGTTGGCGTCTTCGGTGTCGATGACGCTGAGGTTCCCCTCGATGCCGAATGGCCCGACCTTGGTGTAGAGCTCGATCTCGAAACCGCTGGTGGTGGCGATGCCCTCCTGCTGGCTGTTGGGCTGGCCGATGAGCGCCGCCGGGTTGGGCAGGTTCGACTCCTCGGCGTCGAAATAGGCGATGCTCAGATAGGTGTCCCCGCCGGGCTTCTGGTACTTGATGCCCACCTCCACCTGCTCCCCCTCCCGGGGCTTCAGGGGGTTGCCGGTGAAGCCGTCGGTGCCGATCACCGGCTCGAAGGACTCGGCGTAGCTCGCGTAGGGGGAAACGCCGTTGTCGAAGTCGTAGCGGGCGCCGACGCTCAGGGAGGTGGCGTCGTCGGTCTGGGTTGCCGCGGCGCGGGTCTCGACCTCGTCGTAGCGCAGGCCGACGTTGAACTGCCACTGGCCCACCGAAATCAGGTCGCTGATGTAGAGGCCCTGGTCTTCGGTGGTGGCGGGGTTGGGTGGGGTGAGGTTCGACGGGTCGAAGAAAAGGTCCGGAATTCCGTCGAACGTCGGATTGAAGGGATCGATGGTGTCTTGGAAGGGTAGGAAGATGAGGGCGTTGTCGGTGGTCACCTCCTGGTAGGCCGCGCCGATGACGAGGTCGTGCTCGAAGGCTCCGGTTTCGAAGGTGAAGCGGCCCCGCAGGTCCGCGGCGGTCTGCTCCGAAGACGCGTCGCTGCGGTAGATCGTGCGGGTCGACTGACCGTTGGCGTCGATCCGCGGTACGCCGGTGCCGCGGAAGTCGATCCACGCCGCCCAATAGTCCGCGTCCCCCTCCTGCCGGCGGACCACGGCGCTCACCGAGGCGTTCTCGTTGAACTGGTGGTTGCCGAAGAGGGTCAGGTTGTTGGACTGGGTGTCGAAGAGGTTGAAGCCGGGCTCGCCGTGGTACGTCTCATTCTCGATGCGGCGGCCGTCGGCGTTCCCGCAGATCGCGATGGGATCCACCGTCACGCTGCCGTCGACGCAGGCGGTGCCGGTCAGGGGCAGGAATTGGGAGGAGGTGTCGCTTTCCCGATCCTGGTATTCGTAGAGCAGGGTGACGCGGGAGCGGCCGTTGTCGTAAGTCAGGGACGGCATGAAGATCGCGGCGTCGTCGGTGACCTCATCGACGAAATGGTCCGCGTCCCGGTAGACGCCGACGGCGCGGAAGTACAGGTTGTCCGACAGCTGATGGTTGAAGTCCCCTGCGAACTGGCCGCGGGACTGGGTGCCGACGTCGAGCACGAGCTCGTTCTGCTTGCCGGCGCCGGCCACCTTGGAGACCATGTTCAGGACGCCCCCGGGGGACCCTTTGCCATAGCGCACGGAGGCAGGTCCCTTGAGGATCTCCACCTGCTCGAGCATGTAGATGTCGGTGCGGGTGTTGTTGTAGAAGCCGAAGCGGATCTGCTGACCGTCGCGGTACTCGGCGGCGGCGACGCCGCGGATGCTGGCGGAGTCGACGCGGGTGGCGGGGCCGAAGGTATTCGCATCGACGCCGGCGGTGTATTCGAGGACGTCCCCCAGGGTGAGGGCACCCCGCTCCAGGAAGGCGGCCGAGGTTTCCACCGAAACCGAACGGGTGGTCGTCAGGATGGGGGTGACGGCGACGGAGGGCTCGGGCCTCGGCAGATCTCCGATGACGTCGACCTCGTCTTCAATCTGTTCGAGGGGGCGTGCGGGTTCTTCGGTACTCGAGTCATCCTCCGCGTCCAGCGCGAAGGTCCATGGACCTACGGAGAGTCCGAGAGCTAGGAGAAGCGACAAGACAAGCCGACTCTTCATTCTATCTGCTCCTTGCTTGGGGAAAGTTGGCCCTTGGCCGCACTGCAGACTTGCGGCTGCAGAGGCTGCGGGATCGTCTGCCCCAAGTCGTTTGGATATCTTATTGAGAAGTAATCTCTTTACGTGTTGAAAATTCTGGACCCGTTCAGTCCTCTTTGTCAACCACGAAATCTCCCCCCGTCGGTTGCGTTTTCGCGGCGTCCCGGGTCGAAGAAGTACCATGAGCCGATCGCAGCCCATATCGACAGTGTCCACCGCCGAATCCGGCGCGTCCCTTCGCGGTCGCCGGACGCGGGACCGTGAACGGAAGGGGAACGCCATGTCCCACGATCCGACGCCCGACGCCGCAGCGTCCCGGGCCGCCGATGAACGACGCCTCTTGGGGGCCCTGGCCGAAGGGGATCGGAGCGCCGCCGAACGCCTGGTGGACCTGACCTACGGGCAGATCTTCGCCGCCCTCACGAAGCTCACCGGCGGAGACCGCGACCTCGCCGCGGATCTCACCCAGGAGACCTATCGCAAGGCGTGGCGTTCCCTCGGGAGCTTCGACCGCCGCTCCCGCTTCGGAACGTGGCTCTACCGGATCGCCTACAACACGTTTCTCAACCACATCCGCAGGCCCCAACCCCTCCAAGCCTTGGACGATGGCTCGGCGAGCCGGCTCGAAGATCCGGCCCGCGGCCAGGACGACCGGCTCGACCGCCGGGAGGTGGCGGCGCGCCTGCGCCGAGCGGTCATCGGCCTGCCCGACGAACTGCGCTTTACCGTCACCGCCCGCTTCTGGGGGGAACTGGCGGTGGAAGACATCGCCCGCCTCGAAAACGTCACCGGCGCCGCCATCCGAAAGCGGCTCAAGAATGCCATGGCGCGCATGCGCCTCAGCCTCGGGGAGGACGCGGCATGAACCGATATAGCGACAAAGATCTTGAGAAGCTGCTGTCCGCCGGCGAGCCCGCCCCGGCACCGGAGGGTCTGGCGCAGCGGATCAAAGACGATATTCCTGACGACCTGTCCCTGGCCCCTGCGCCGCCGACCGAAGGGCCCGTGGAGCTCGCCCCCGATCCGCGTTTCGGCCCGCGTTTCGGCCTGCGGCGGAGCCTGGTGCTCGCCGCGACCCTGGTGCTGGCTTTGGGCGCGGCGGTGTTCTTCCAGCGCCACCGGGCGGAGCTGGCCCCCGCCCTCTTCGAGGGTCCACCCGTGGGCGCCCGGGGGACTGCCGCGGCTCCGGCGGCGGCGGAGGGACCGGCGCCGGCTCCTCAGCGGGGGGACGGGGCGCTGAACGATGGAGCCCAGAGAGACCGGGCGGAGGCCCTCGCCGAGGCCCTTCAGCCGTCGACCCCCCTCACCGAGGCGTCGGCTCCGGACGCCCTACGGCGCCAAGGCGAACGGGCCGACCGGGGGGACGTGTACAGGTCTTCGGACGACGCCGGCTCGGTCGGGGCCGTGCGCCAAGAAAAGCTAGAAGCCGCCAAGAAGGAGCTGCGCAGCCGGTTGAGGCAGATCGCCCCCGTGGGGGATCCGTCCGAGGGCCGCGGGCTCGCACCGCAGGAGCCGGCCGCAGCGGGTGCCGGAACCGTGGAGGAACCACGCGTCCGCGGAGGTCGCGACGAGCGGAAATCCCTCGGGAAGCCGGTGGTGGCCCGGTCCAGGGCGTCCTTCGACGAGGAGATCCAGGTCACCGCCCCGCTTCCCGTATTCGAGTCAAGGGGAACCCATAGCAGCCTCAGCGTCGATTCCGCCGATGCCGAGGCGGAGCAGTCCGGCGCCGACGGGGATATGGCCGTGGTGTTCAGGCCGGCCCCGGAGCCGGTCGCCGCCCCTCCGTCGCCCCCGTCCACCGGCGGCACCGGGGTGCCCAACGGAGCCGCCCACGACGCCATGTTCTTCGATTCCGCCGGCGTCCACCCGTTCGTCGACGCCGAAGACGACGCCCTCTCGACCTTCGGGCTCGACGTCGACACCGCGTCGTACACCCTCGCCCGCCGCTACCTTCGGGACGGGGACCTGCCCCCCGCGGACGCCGTGCGGGTGGAGGAGTTCGTCAACTACTTCGACTACGGCGACCCGCCGCCGGAGCCCGGGGAGGGGGACTTCGCCCTCACCGCCGAGGGGGCTCCGTCCCTCTACGGTCCGGGGGAGCGCTACCACCTCGTGCGGCTGGCGATCCGCGGCCGCGACGTGGCGTCGGAGGACCGGCAGCCGTCGACCCTGACGTTCGTCGTTGACGTTTCCGGATCGATGGATCGGGAGAACCGCCTGGGCCTGGTGAAGCGTTCCCTGCACCTTCTCCTGGAGCAGCTGCGCCCCGACGATCGGGTGGCGCTGGTGGTCTACGGCAGCGCCGGCCGCGTGGTGCTCGAACCCACGGGGAACAAGGGTCGGGCCGCTGCGGCCATCGACGCCCTGGTGCCGGAGGGGTCCACCAACGCCGAGGAGGGTTTGCGGCTGGCATACGCCCTGGCGGCCCGCCACCGCGAGCCGGGCCGCATCCACCGGGTGATCCTGTGCTCCGACGGCGTCGCCAACGTCGGGGAGACCTCGGCGGAGGCGATCCTCCAGCGGGTCCGCGGCCACGCCCGGGAAGGGATCGAATTGACCACCGTCGGCTTCGGCATGGGCAACTACAACGACGTGCTCATGGAGCGGCTGGCGAACCAAGGCAACGGCCGCTACGCCTATGTCGACGGCATCGAGGAGGCCCGACGCATCTTCGTGACGAGCCTCACCGGCACGCTCCAGACCCTCGCCGCCGAAGCCCGGGCCCAGGTGGAGTGGGATTCGGAGGTCGTCTCCCGGTGGCGTCTGCTCGGGTACGAGAACCGAGATATCGCCGACGAGCGTTTCCGCGACGACACGGTGGACGCTGGCGAGATCGGCGTCGGCCACACGGTGACGGTGCTCTACGAGGTCAAGACCCATCGGCCCCTGCGCCGGCGGGATCGCCTGGGGACCCTGCACCTGCGCTACGGGTCGATCGCCGCCGGAGAGATGGTGGAGCAGTCGTTGGACATCCGGGGCCGCGACTTGGCGTCGACCTGGGACGGGGCTTCGAGGTCCCTTCGGCTGGCGGCCCTGGTGGCCCAGACGGCGGAGGTGCTCCGGGAGAGTTTCTGGGCCAAAGGCACCGACCTCGACGACGTCTTCCGGCGGACCCAGCGGGTGGCGACGGAGTACCCCGGCGACACCGACGTCGCGGAGCTCGCCAGCCTGGTGGGGACGGCGGCGAAGCTGCGGGGCCGGCGGTGAGGGGGAGGTAGCGGCCCGGGTCCGGTCGCCGAAGGGGGCCGTGAAAAAGGGGGGAAAGACGAAGGGCCCCGGTTCCTGGTGGAACCGGGGCCCTACGGGTTTGACTCTGGTGGCGTGGGGTACCCCCGCTGGGGAGGTGCCGTCCTGCAGCGCCACGGACGCTGATGGAGCCTCCTACGAGGTCGCCACCTCCAGCAAACCGTGTTGACTATGATTCACAGGATCACCTCCTTCCTGGGCGTACCCACGTTGCGGCGGGCCCCAACCCGCCCAGCCCTCGGAACCGCCCAAGATTCCTCCGGCCGTCGCGCCTCACGGCGCGAAATTTCTGTACACATGGTGGAACAAAGCTCCGGGATTGTCAAACGCGGAAATGTGAAAGGTCAATGAATGCCACCATTTAGCGGCGATACTTCGGGCGGTTGGGGCGACCGCTCCGCCGTCGGGCGGGGGTCTGCGAAGCGCGGATCTTCGAGGAAGGCGTGGTCGGTCAGGGCGCGGAGGAAAGCCAGGAGATCGGCTTTTTCTTCGGGTTCCAGCGTGAATCCGGTGAGGTCTTCGCTCTTCCTGGGGCTGTCGGCGCCGCGGCCGGCGTAGGGCCCCGATCCGATCGTCCGCCCGCCGGCGGCGTAGTGGTCGATGGCGTCCCCTAGGGTCTCGACGCTGCCGTCGTGCATGTAGGGGGCGGTGACCTCGATATTGCGCAGGGAGGGAGCCTTGAACTTCCCCATGTCTTCCGGCCGGCGGGTGTGCCGCATCAGGCCCCAGCTGTCCTCGGGGTAGGCCCCCTCCGGCCCCAGGTTGTAGAGCCCCGTGTTGTGCATCAGGGGCGGGTGATCTCGTGAGCCTTCGAATTGGATGGGGCCCGAGAAGGTGAACCGTCCGTGGCACTCGGAGCAGCCCAGGCGGCGGGAGAAGTAGAGCCGCATGCCGCGGCGCTCGGCGGGGGCGAGGGCGGCCGGGTCGTCGCCGTACATGTAGCGGTCGAAGGCCGAACCTCCGGAGATCAGGGTGCGCTGGAAGCTGGCGAGGGCGAAGGCGAGGTTCTCGAAGGCCACGGGCTCGGGGTCGGCCGGGAACGCCGCGGCGAAGAGCAGGGCGACCCTCCAATCCCCGCGCAGCGCGTCGACGAGGGGTTCCCGGCTGCGCAGCCCCATCTCCACCGGATCGTGGCCGAAGATGGGGGTCGTCAGCTGGTCCTCTAGGCGATCGAGGTCCGGATCGTCCCAGCCCAGGCTGACGGCGTAGGCGACGTTGGCGAGGGACATGGCCCCCCGCGGATGGAGCTCTCCGGTGACCCCCAGGGCCCGCCCGCGGCCGTCGGTGAACGCCAGATCCTGGCGGTGGCAGGTGGCGCAGCTCATGGAGCCGTCCCGCGACAGGCGGGTGTCGTAGAACAGCCATCGGCCGAGCTCCACCTTGGCGGCGGACATCGGGTTGTCCGTCGGCACCCGGGGGGCTGGGAAACCCTCCGGCAGGTGCCACCGGTAGGGGGCGCCCGTCGCAGCGGGCGCCCCATCCCGGTGATGGATCTCTGCCCGCGGGTCGTCCCTGGGGGGTGGGTCCCCCGAAATTCCCGAGGCCAGCGCCAGACCCGAAGCCAGCGCCAGCCCCAAGACGCAGAGGACGGCCCGCCGCGTCACCGCGGGATCACTTCCACTTGCCGGAGGCGCCGCCGTGGCCCTCGGGCTCTTCGCCGGAGGCGAGGACCGCCATCAGCTCGTCCGCCAGCTCACGGTCGAGCTTCAGCAGGGAGGCGTGGTCCGCCTTGGCGGACGCCTCGTCCCCCGCCAGCACGTGGAGCACGCCGCGGTAGTGGTACGCCTGGGCGAGCTTCGGATCCAGCTCGAGGGCCCGGTTGTAGTGCTCGAGGGCCTTGGCGAAGTTGTCAGCCCCCTGCTTGCGCAGGACGTAGGCGTAGTTGTTGTGGGCTTCGGCGAAGTCCTCCTTCGCTTCGAGGGCGGCGGCGAACTTGGCGGCGGCGCCGTCCCAGTCGCCCTTCTCCATCTTGGCCACCCCGGCGTTGTAGTGGGTCTCGTGGTTCGCCTTGGGGGTTTCCTTCTTGGCGCTGCCGGCGCCGAAGACAACGGAGGTCGACAGCAGGGCGAGGATCAGCACGAAGGACAGGGTCGTTCTCGACATGACGGGTAGTCTCCTGGGGTTTTCGGAATCGTAGTTGAGCGTCGAAGAGTGGATTCGGTGAATCGGGCCGAGGCGATTCAGACCTCGGCGGATTCCCCTCCGGATCAAGACCCGGGTGGCGGATCAGGGCCCTTCGGGTCGAGGCGCGGGGGCGGCGGAGCGTTCCGCCACCAGTGCGAGGGTCTTGCCGTCGGGGGAGAAGGCCAGGCGGCTCACGGTGCCGAGGCCGCGGGGGCCGAGGTCCGCCACCGGCCACCATCCCTCCCCGCAGGCCGAGCACCACCGGTGGAGCTCGGTGCCGTCCGCCATCCAGACCATGCCCTCGGCGGACCAGGTGAGATCCTCCCGCCCCTCGAACGCTTCGATCAGCGGCTTGATGGTCCCGTCGTCGGCGTCCAGGCGGGAGATCCACCAGCCGTCCTTCGTCTTGTGGACGAAGCTGAAGGCCCGCTCGCCGGGGATGGCGTGGAGGGAGCGGCCGATGTCCTTGGCCAGGATGCTGCCCTGGGTGTCGGGCTCCGAGGCACTGGCGCGGCGCAGCTCGTGGGGCTCGCCGAGGACGAAAAGCACCAGCTCGTCGCCGAGCCAGGCGTGGTAGCCGACGGGCTTCATCTCGGTGAGCACCGGCTCGGGGGCGCCGCCGTCGAGGGGGAACCGCCAAAGGCGCTGGGTGCCGTCGGCCTCCACCCGAATCACCGACAGGGCGTCGGCGCCGGGGACGGGGGTCGGGGAGTACTCGCTCTCCGGCGTTTCGGTGACGGCCCGGGACTTGCCGGAGGCGACGTCGTAGGCGCGGATGTCCGCCTGGCCGTCCTCGCCGATGGAGGTGAAGTAAACGGTCTTGCCGTCGGGGGAGAAGTGGGGCTGGTTGTCGTAGCCGTCGCGGTCGGTGACGCGGACCAGGGGGCCGAGCTCCACCGTGTCGGCGTCGGCGATCACCGGAGCTAGGTAGATGTCGGTGGCCGGGGGATCCTGCGCCGTGGCCGGCTGGGCGGCCCAAAGCAGAGGCAGCACAAGAACGGGGAGGGTGACGAGCCGTTGCATAGGGGGAACCTCACGGGAAGGGCGGACCGGATTCGGCGCGCCGTCAGCGTAGGGCAAGCTTATCAACGGCCCGGCACCGCCCTCCGGCCCCCGCGCGGCCCGTTCTCTCTCAGATGGGGCGGACAGCCTCAGAGGGTGCCGCGGTCCTTGCCGCGGAGCATCCGCAGCCAGCGGCGGAAGGGATGCAGCTCCCGCGTCTCGTCCCGGCGTTCCAGCTTGCGTCGCCAGCGGCGGTCGTCGTCGGCGCAGAAGGGCTCGGGAACGAAGTCCCGCAGGAAGAACTCCCGCTCCAGCTCGCTGCACTCGGAGTGGGCGAGCCCACCGGTGCGGGGGTCGATCCACGCCGCCACCACCCCCTCGGGCTGGCGGAAATCCCGATAGCCGCCGGTGGGGCGGGTCTTGTAGGTGAAGCGGGACCAGATCGGCAGGGCCGCCCGGGCGCCGGAGAGGCGGGTGGTGGCGTTGTCGTCGTAGCCGACCCAAACGAGGGTCGCACGGTCGGGGGAGTAGCCGCCGAACCAGCTGTCCCGGCGGTCGTTGGTGGTGCCGGTCTTGCCCGCCAGCGGATCCCGCAGCCCCTGCTCCCGGGCCCCACGGGCGGTGCCGCGGTCCAGGACCCCCTGCAGCACCTTGGTGACGACGAAGGCGACGTCCTCCTCCAGCACCCGCTCCGGCTTGTCGAGGTCCGCCCCGGGCAGCTCACGTCCCCCGCTGTCGAAGGCCGCCACCAGGCCGTGGAGCTCGGAGCGGAGTCCCCCCGCCGCCAGGGTGGTGTAGACCGTCGCCATTTCGAGGGGGCTCACCTCCATCGCTCCGAGGGCGAGGGCGGGGTACGGGTCGAGCTTGCGGCGGACCCCGAGGCGCTCGGCCATGTCGACCACCGAATCGAGCCCCATGTCCACCGCGAGGCGGGCCGTCGGCACGTTGTAGCTCTTCTCAAGGGCGGTGCGGGCGGTGACCCAGCCGTGGAATTTGCCGTCGGAGTTGCGGGGGCTCCAGGTTTGGCCGGCGCGGCGGACGGTGTAGGAGGCGTCCTCCAGGAAGGTGGCGGGGTTGGCGGTCCGGCGCTCGAAGGCGGCGGCGTAGACCACCGGCTTGAAGACGCTGCCGGCCTGGCGGCGGGCCCGGGTCACGCGGTCGAACTGGCTCTTGCCGTAGTCCCGCCCGCCGACGTAGGCGCGGATCCCGCCGTCGTCGGGGTCCACCGAAATCAGCGCCGCCTGCAGCGGGGTCGCCCGCTCCCGGCCCTTCTCCCAGCCCTTCTCCAGGGCGTCAAGGCCCCAGGCCACCGCCGCCTCGGCGTGGGCCTGGTCCCGGGCGTCCAAGGTGGAGTGGAGGACGTAGCCGGCGTCGTCCAGGGTCTCGATGCCGAAACGCCTTCGGGCCTCCTCGGCCATGGCGTCGGCGAAGTAGGGGGCGCTCCTGGCGGTGATCCTCGTCGCCGCCGCTACCACCGGCCGGCCCTGGGCCGCCGCCACCACCTCCTCCGTCATCCAGCCGAGCTCCCCAAGCCGCTGAAGCACGAAGTCCCGCCGCCCCTTGGAGGCTTCGGGACGGGACAGGGGTGACAGGCTGGCCGGAGCTTGGATCATGCCCGCCAGGGTCGCCGATTCCGCCAGGGTGAGCTGGGCCGGCTGCTTGCCGAAGTAGGCCCAGGAAGCGGCCCCGACCCCCATGAGGTTGACCCGTCCGGAGCGACCCCAGTAGATCTCGTTGAGGTACGCCTCCAGGATCGCCCGCTTCTCGTAGCGCAGCTCCAGGATCACCGCCAGCATCGCTTCCTGGGCCTTGCGGGCCCAGCTGCGCTCGTGGCTCAGGTACAGGTTCTTGACCAGCTGCTGGGTCAGGGTGCTGCCCCCCTGGCGGACCTCCTTGGCGCGGAAGTTGATCCACGCCGCCCGCAGGATCCCCCGCAGGGAGACGCCGCCGTGCTCCAGGAAGCCGGCGTCCTCCGCCGCCAGCACCGAGAGGATCAGGGGCTCCGGCAGCTCGTCGAGGGTCACCGGACGGCGGTCTTCGAGGTCCGGCCCGTAGTACGACGCCACCAGCGGTGGGTCGAGCCAGATGCCCCGCAGCTCCTTGCCGTCCCGGACCAGTCGGGCCACCTTGCCGCCGCGGAAGTCCACCCGCACGCGGTCGAGGCCCACCGGCCCCCTGGGGCTGGGGAACCGGCGACGGAACAGTTCGACGATGTCGCCCCTACGGTGGTAGGTGCCGGCGCCGAGCCCGTCCGGCGACGGCGCGGCGGCGTAGCCCATGGCGGCGAGCTCCGAAGCGAGGGCCTCGGCGGTCATCGTCACCCCGGGGGCCACCACCGTCGGCTTGCCGTAGAGGCGGGACGGCTGCCGGCCCCGCGCCGCCCCGAACTGCTCCGACAGCTGCCAGAACGGCCACACCAGCCAGGCCAACGCGGCGAGGCACAGGGCCGCCGCGACGAGCAGCGGTTTGCGCCAGCGGCGGCGGGTGGGGGGGCGCCTGATCTTGCGGGTCATCTCGGGTCGGTCCTATCCGGCGGGGGCGGTTCGGCGGGTCCTTCGGGCGGGTTTGACCGGCGGCTGCCCGGGGTCGTCGGGGGCCGCCCGCGCCGGTCTCACTAAAACGAACCCTATCAACAATTAGAGACCCCCGCCCCATTCCGCAGGCCGACCCCTGATAAGATCCGTCCCTATGATTTCGGTATCCAACCTCGGCAAATCGTTCGGCGAGCAGACCCTCTTCGAGGGGGCCTCCTTCCAGCTCAACCCGGGCAACCGCTACGGCCTGGTGGGGGCCAACGGCTCGGGTAAGTCGACGTTCCTCAGGATCCTCACCGGCGACGAGCTGCCCAGCGACGGCGAGGTCAACATGGCCAAGCGGCTGCGCCTCGGGGTGCTGCAGCAGGACCACTTCCAGTACGAGAACCACCGCATCCTCGACGTCGTCATGGCCGGCCACGCCGAGCTGTGGAAGGCGATGCAGGAAAAGGACGCCCTGCTGGAGAACGCCGACCAGAACTTCGACGCCGATCGCTACTCCGAGCTCGAAGACATCATCCTGAGCCACGACGGCTACACCTTCGAGTCCCGCGCCGGTGAAGTGCTCGAAGGGCTCGGCATCCCCACCGAGGTCCACCAGAACCCCCTCTCCACCCTCTCCGGCGGCTTCAAGCTGCGGGTGCTTCTCGCCCAGACCCTCGCCGCCGCCCCCGACTGCCTGCTGCTGGACGAGCCCACCAACCACCTCGACATCCTGTCGATCCGCTGGCT
This sequence comes from Acidobacteriota bacterium, assembly GCA_038748685.1. Classification (GTDB taxonomy): domain Bacteria; phylum Acidobacteriota; class Thermoanaerobaculia; order Multivoradales; family J023; genus JAUIJL01. Next base: position 25,443 of record JBCDIS010000097.1, read on the forward strand.
CGAAAAGTTCCTGGTGGAGTACCCCGGCCTGACGGTGGTGATCTCCCACGACCACCGCTTCCTCGACAACGTCTGCAGCCACATCGTCGACGTCGACTACGAAACGATCCTCGTCTACACCGGCAACTACCAGGCCTTCGTCGATCAGAAGCAGGCCGAGCGGGACCGCAAGGAAGCCGAGATCGCCAAGCAGGAGCGGAAGATCGCCGAGCACAAGGCGTTCATCGAGCGCTTCCGGGCCAAGGCCACCAAGGCCCGCCAGGCCCAGAGCAAGGCGAAGCAGATGGAGAAGATCACCTTCGACAAGCTGCCCCAGACCTCGCGGCGCTATCCGATCTTCCAGCTCAAGTCCCGCCGGCCGAGCGGCAAGCAGGCCCTCGAAATCAAAGGGGTCTCGAAGTCCTTCGGCGACAATCAGGTGCTGAAGGACGTTTCCCTGGTGGTGGACCGCGGCGACCGGCTGGCGGTGATCGGCCCCAACGGTATCGGCAAGTCGACCCTGCTCAAGATCTTGATGGGGGAGCACCACCCCGACGACGGCGCCTCCGAATGGGGCTACGAGGCCCACCCCGGCTACTTCGCCCAGGACCACAAGGAGATCTTCGAAGGGGGCAAGACCTCGGTGGAGGGGTGGCTGTGGGACTTTTGCCCCGGCGAACCGGTGGGTTTCGTGCGGGGCAAGCTCGGCATGGTGCTGTTTTCCGGCGACGAGGTGGAGAAGAAGGTGGGCAGCCTTTCCGGCGGCGAGTCGGCCCGGCTGGTCTTCGCCAAGCTCGGCATCCAGAAGCCCAACGTGCTGCTGCTGGACGAGCCCACCAACCACCTCGACCTCGAAGCCATCGCCGCCCTGGTGGAGGGCCTGAGGAAGTACGACGGGACCCTGATCCTGGTGTCCCACGACCGCTGGTTCGTCTCCCAGCTGGCGAATCGGATCCTCGAGATTACCCCCGAGGGCCTGAACGATTTCCGCGGCACCTACGACGAGTACGTCGAGCGCTGCGGCGACGACCACCTCGACGCCGAGACCGTGGTGCTGCGGGCCAAGCGGGACCGCAAGAAGACCGCCAAACCGGCGGCGTCCCAAGGCAGCCCAAAGGCCAATCGACAGGCGGAGCGGCGCCGTAAAGACCTGAAACGCCGGCGGGATCAGCTCACTGGGGATATCGAAAAGGCCGAGGCCCGGGTCAACGAGATCAACGAGTTATTCTGCAATCCCGGCTTCTTCGACCGAACCCCGGAGCCTGAGGTTCGTAAGCTGGAACGCGAGCAGAAAGAGCTCTCCGACAGCGTAGAAAGCTGGATGGGGGAGTGGGAGCAGGTGGAGGGGGAGCTCGGCGAGCTCGACCTGGCGGTATAGGGTCCACCGCAGCGGCATCGGCTCGGGACGTCTCGGGGCCGACATCACCGCAATCGGTGGGAGTTTCTTCGGGCCATCTACGGGCAGCAAACCATTGGGTCAACTTCGGGTCTAGGAGCCAAGATGTCGTCGCGGGAAGCCTTGTCCCCCCTCTGGATCGCTGTTCTGATCATCGCGCTGATCGGCCTTTCGGTTCTGGCGTTTCGGTGGTTCACCGCCGAACCCCCGGCCCCCATGCCCGCCGAGCAGCGGGTCCCTGCCAACTCCGCCAACGACCCGGTCCCGGGGGCCGGCGCCGCCGACGAGCGCCGTCGCCGTCCGGAAATGCCCCCCCTCGACGCCAGCGACGCCGTGGTTCGGGAGCTCGCCTCCACTCTCACCGAGCACCCCAAGCTGGCGGCGTGGCTCGTCCCCGACGACCTGGTCCGCAAGCTCGTCGCCACGGTGGACAACATCGCCCGGGGGGACAGCCCACGCCCCCACCTGAAGCACATGGTCCCCGAGGGCCCCTTCGAAGTGGAGGCCCGCCCCGGCGGCGGACTCCGGGTGGCGGAGTCCTCCTACCGCCGCTACGACCTGGTCACCGAGGTCTTCACCTCCCTCGACATCGGTGCCACGGTGCGCCTCTACTACGACATGGAACCACTGTTCGACGAAGCCTGGGCCGAGCTGGGGGATCCGCGGGTCACCTTCCGCGAAAGCCTCGCCCAGTCCATCGACCTCTTGATGGAGGTTCCGATCCCCGAGGGCTCCCCCTCCGTCGACCCCAAGGTGTCCTCCTACGTCTACTCCGACCCAGCCTTAGAACAGCGAACCGAAGCTGAAAAGCACCTCCTTCGCCTCGGCCCCGAGAACGCCCGAAAGGTCCAGACCAAGCTCCGCTTCCTCCGTGCCGCCCTCGACCTCGACGGCTGAGCCACCGAGTCTCAACAACTTCTCCAGGCCGCGCGCAGACCCGCGGGACGACCCGAGTCGAAACCGGTGCCGCAAGACTAGGGCGTGTTAGCGCCAATCGACCTGTCGATGATGAGCGCGCAGTGAGTCCCGAGCTTCGAGTGCCTTCTGTAGTCACAACCCTGGGCGGGATTCCAGTGTAGATACTCTGTTGGTTGTCAAGCTGGTTTAGGCGGAAGCGCCGCGGGCGAGAACTTGTCTCCATCGAAATCCTCGCCGTGTCTGAGCATGCCGTGCATCGCATGCAGGAGCTTCCTCATGACCGCCACTTTCGCCTGCA
>JBCDIS010000098.1:0-27710 GCA_038748685.1 Acidobacteriota bacterium
GGAGACCTCCGTACCGTCGGCCATCCTCCCCACCGTCTCCACCCGCGCGGTGGCGGGCTCGCCGGTGGCCAGGGTCTGGCGGACGGCGTCGAATAGGGCGTCGCCGCCCTCACAGGTGAAGGTCGTGGTGGCGGTGGCCTTCTTGCCGAAGGTCCCTTCGATGTCGATGATCAGCATCGCCACCGGCGCGTCCGCGAGCTTCACCGCCAGCATCGCCGGTACCCCGGTGGAGAGCTCCGCCGCCATGGCCTGGGCGGCGAAGTAGGTGGACCGGAAAGGGTTCTGGGTCCGCCAACCGTAGGGCACGGTGGTCTGGCAGCGCTGGGCGTCGATGGATTTGACCCGCAGGCTCGCCATGAACCCCAGGGGAAGCTTGGCGAGCAGGAACATCCGGAACAGCCAGGGGTTGGTGATCCGACGACGGAATTTGTCGATGCGGGCGTCGTCGACGACCAGACCCGCCGGCGGGGCGGAGCCGAGCACGGATTCGGTGGCGGCCATGGGTTCACTCTCCAGGTCACGGCGTCCTCTGGCGAGGACGGCGGGGTCTCTCCGGTAGACGCCCGAGCTTCACGCCGAGCGCCCTGGGCGGTGGGCCCGCCGAGGGTATCAAACGGGCCCCCCGCCGCCCGCAACAGCGAAGCGGCGATCCTCCGCTCGGCCTGTGCCGGCAGCCCCAGGTCACCCAGGTCCCCGGGAAAAGGCGCTCAGGCCGTGAGCCGCGGCGCCGGCGGACGTGCCCCGAACAGGCGGTCGATGCGGAAGGTGTCCAGGTCCACCGGCGGCGGCACCTCCGCCGCCAGACACGCCAGGATCTCCCCCAAGACCGGACCGAACTTGAAACCGTGACCCGAAAAACCGGTCCCCACTACTACCCGCGATAGGGCGGGGTGGCGGTCGAGCACGAAGTGGTAATCCGGCGTGTTCGTGTAGAGGCAGGTCATCACCTTCAGGGGGCGCAGCTCCAGGTAAGGAAGGCGATCCGCCACGTAGTCCTGGATCCGCTTCGCCACCACGGGATCGGCGTCGCCGGTCTCCCCCGGCCGCACCGGCGGGCCGGTGCGGTGCCACCCCACCTTGACCCCCGGAACGTCGATCTGGGGCACGGCATAGAAGGGTTGGGGGTGGTGATAGTCCACCAGGGTCGGCATCATGCCCGCCCGATGATCCACGTGGCTCGACGCGGTGCGCTTCGACACCGGGAAGTAGGCCACCACCTCGCGGGTCACCTCCAGGGGAAGCTCCAGGTCCAGCTGCCGCAACAGCTCCCCGGACCATCCGCCGGCGGTGATCACCAGCCGCTCACCGCGCCATCGGTATCCGCCGCCCCGCACCTCCACCCCCTCGTCGTCCGCCGAAACGTGGTCGATGCGCTGGCCGGACACCGCCAGCGCCCCGGCCCCCTGGGCCAGGTCCCACAGGGCGGCCACCGCACGACCCGCACGCACGACGGCGCCGCTGGACTGGTACACCACCTCACTGCCGAGGGGCAGCTCGAAATGGGGAAACCGGCGCCGGCTCTCCGCCGCCGTCCACGATTCGAACGGGATCTCCGCCGCCGCCAGCCCCTCCCTCAAGGCCCCCAGGTGGGGGCAGCCCCCGGGCCCGCATTCCCAGCTGCCGGTGATCTGGAGCAGCGACTCGCCGGAGGCGTCCTCGATCTCCGACCAGAGGGGATACACCCGCCGAGCCATCTCGAGGTACGTGGGCTCGGGGTAGGTGAAGCGGACGATCCGGCCGTCCCCGTGGGAGCTACCGTGCTCGTGCCCCGGAGCGTAGGCGTCCACCAGGAGGGTCCGCAGTGGGGGACGCCCGTCGCCGCCCCGGGCGAGGGCCCAGGCCGTCGCGGCGCCGGCGATACCGCCACCCAGCACAATGACATCGAAGGATTCGGGGGCGGTCAAAGGCGTCTCCAATAGCTCAGCGACGGAGCTCCGAATCGAGCTCCACCAGATAGAGGGATTCGGTCAGACGACCGGCGGCGGCGGATCCGCCGGGGGTCAGCACCTGCACCAGCAGGCGGTCCCCCCGGGGGCTCCACGAAGTCGACACGATCCAGGCTTCGCCGAGGGCGTGCTTCGAGGCCGGGTCGTTGAAATAGGTGAGCCGCTCCTGGCGCCGGCCGCTGGGGGACATGAACCACAGGTCGTGGCGTCGGTCGAGCTCCGCCCCCCGGGGGGCCACGAGGCCACGGTCAGACGCCCAGACCCGGCGCTCCCCGTCCGGCACCTGGGTCATCCGCTCGTTCCAAGTCCCCTCCACCCGCAGGGGCTCGAAGCGCCCCGTTTCGAGGTCGAGGCGGGCGGGCACCAGACCTTCCCGGCGGGATACCGGATCCGGCTCGATGGAGGTCCACAGGGACTTCTCGTCCTCGCTCCAGCCCGCCACCGTCACGAGGGCCGGCCACGGCGGCTCGAAGGTCTTCACCTTGCCGAGGCGGGGCACACCGCGGCGGACTTCGAACTCCGCCACCCGCACGACCCACGAGCCCCAACGCCGGGTCCGGGACTGCACCCGCTCCGACCAGGCGATCCGGGTGCCCTCGAAGGAATAGCGCGGGTCCAGCACCGCCCCGCCCTGCTCCGCCACCTGGGACATCTGCCAGCTGTCGCGGCCGTCGCGGCTGAAGACCCAAAGGTCGCCGTGGTACCCGCGGTCGGGCCGGGCCAGATCCAGGGACTCCTGCCGCATCCGGCTGGCGGGGGCGTTCTGGGCCACCGCCACCAGCAGGTCGCCGGAAGGGTGCCAGTCCGGAGACACCACATTGTGCTTGCGCAGGTCCCAGAACTCACAGGTGAGGCACCGCTCGTTCTCCAGGCCGTCGTCGAGACGGGCGGTCCACACCGACCGCGGTCCGAGGTCCGAAGGGCGGTCGTAGGCGATGTGCTCCCCCTGCCGGGAGAAGGCGGCGCGCCCGGCGCCGTCGGTCACCTTCCGGATGCTGCGCACCCACCGGTGGCCAAGGTCCCCCACCAGCTGGGCCTTGACGATCTCGACGCCGCCGTCGGAGTCGAGATCGTCCCCGGGATCGGCGGCGGGGTCGACCTCGTAACCGCCGAAGTGGTCGGGCTCCCCCTCGGGGGGAACGACGGGTCCCGCAGGCGGCTCGGAGGACCGTGCAGGGGACTCGGGGGACTCCTGGGCCCACAGGGCGGTGGTCAGAGCAAGCAGGACGACGATCGCGGCGCGGCGGGGCCGGAGGCCGCGCCGCCGAGGGCCGCGTAGGGCGGTTCGATGGGGGGCAGTGTGAAATGCGCTCATGCCCGATGATCCTGCAAGTTTCGTGCTGTACCGCGGCGCGTATGGGAACGCCTCGCCGACGGACCGTCCCCGGAGCATAGTATGAAGATCGTCCGTCAGGGAAACGGCCAACGTTCCGGGCCAAGGTCGGCTGCGGTAAGCTCCCGACGACCCTCGAACTCCTGGCTCGAACGCTTGGCTCGAACGACAGGCGAACCCGCAGAGGACAGGCCTTCCCCATGGAACCCGAGATCCACCGCTCCAGCACCCGCCACCGCGTCATGGCGGGGCTCCTCCTCGCCATACTCGGTGCGGCGGCGTTCCTCGCCCTCGAGTTGCTCACCCGCCGTCTCGACGCCGCCAACGCCCTGACCCTGACCTCCACCCGCCAGGCCGCCGAGCAGACCCGGGCCGTGGGCGAGCTATTCTTCGCCATCGTCACCACCTTCGCCGTGGTGTATGCCCTCTATCTCCTGGTCCTCGGTGTCCGCATCCTGCGTGCCCGGCGCTACCCCACCCCCGACGCCTGGGTTCTGCGGGACACACCGGTGGTGCGCGGGGCCGCCGCAAAGCGACGGGCGTGGTTGGCCTTTGGGGTGGCGGCGCTGATCCTGATCTTCGCCTTCGAATTTCCCCGCCGGGGGGGCGAAAAGATGGAGAAGCTCCTCGCCACCGCCCTCGCGTCGGAGGACTGATCCCCGATCGGTCCAGGTCCCCCTCAGTCGGCGTCCACGGCCGCCGCCAGGGCTCGGATCTTCTCCACCGACCGCCAGTTGCGGGCCGTCACCGGCACCCCGAGGGCCGCCTCCGCCCCCGCCGCCAGCTTGGACCGGCCGATGCCATCCGGCGCGTGGAGGTAGAACACCGCCCCCGTCAGCTCGCACCGCTCGCTGTCCTTGCGCATCGCCGCCAGCTTTCCATAGTCCGGGTCAGCGGCCCGGGAGCCCAGGAAGAAGAGGTGCAGGGTCTTCGGGTCGGCCTCGGCGTCAGGGTACGGATTGGCGATGGCCGCGGCGTCGAAGGCCGCCCGGCTCAGCAGGTGGACCCGCGGCGTGAAGCCGTGGCTCTGGCCGACGGCGGCGGAAATCGCCTCCCCAAGCCCCACCGAGTCCTCGGGACCCCGGAACACGGCGTTACCGCTTTGGATATAGGTGCGGACATCTTCGAGCCCCAGCCCCTCCAGGACGGCCACCAGCTCCTTCATCGGCAGCCGGTTCTTGCCGCCGACGTTGATGCCCCGAAACAGCGCGATATAAGTCTTCACAACACTCCCCAGGGAATCAGGCGCCCGCCGTTGACCCGCGGCGTCATAGACACTCGATGGACCAGGCTAGGTTGGACCGCGCCGTCTCCTCGAAACGTTCGACGAACGGCGCCGTGAGGTAAAGGCTCTCACGTTCGAGGAAACCGCGGAGAATCTGCTTCCGCTTGCGCCGGAACAGGAACCCGGGGACCTTCCGGTACTCGCCGCGGATCTCCCCTTCGTAGGCCTCGAAGCGTCGGCGGTCGCTCCCCAGAATCGCCAGGTCGATGTCCACCATCCGCTGGGCGTCGAGGTCGTCCGGGACCGCATCGTGGCGGGTCGCCAGGATCAGGTGGACGACCCGTTCGATCCGGTCCCCGTCGGCGCCGAGCTGCCCCAACGATCGACGCGCCAGCTCGGCGCTGGCGCCTTCATTGTCCTTACCGTAGGGATCATAGACGGCGTCATGAAACCAGATCGCAACCTCGATCGTCGCCGGGTCGGTGCCCTCCACCGGCAGGTCGTCGAGGTGGCCCAAGCAATCATCCACGTGCCGAAGGTCGTGGTACTGCCGATGGGGCTCGGCGTGACGCTCCACCAACTCGAGGTAGAGACGGCCGTCGCCGTCCCCCAGGCCGAAGGCGCTGAGGATCCCGTCGAAGCGCGATCTAGTAGCTCGATCCGTCATCCCCGAAGGCTACCAGGAGGAGTGCGGACCCCCGACCGCAATCGATCGGGGGCCGGGATCGCGGGGTCGGTCAGGGGTCGCAGGGCTGGGCCATCACATCGATGACCGCCGGCGACAGCACGCCGTCCGGGTTGGTGGTGGACCAGGTGGAACCGTCCATCGTGTCCACCACCTGCACGGTGTAGCCGACGTTGGTGGCCGCCGACAGCAGCACCCAGTAGTGACCGTTCTCGACGCAGCCGTCGAGCACCTTCACCACGAGCTCGGGGTTGCCCTCGTTGAAGAAGTAGAACAGGCCACCCTGGTCGACGCCGATCGATTCGAGGGACTTGGCCTGGCCGACCCCCGAGGCGCCGTCGCCGATCTGCGTCTCGAAGCGGGCCTGGACCTGCCAGCGGCCGTCGATGCAGAGGGTGGCGGAATCCGCGGCGCAGGTGCCGCTACCGAGGACGGCGTTCTCGCCGGTCCACAGCCTCTGGGCTATGTCGAACGCCTGCAGGCCGATCTGCTCGCCCATCTGGCGACCCCTGATGTCCCCATCCTGGAAGTGGATCCCGCCGTAGAGGCGCGACAGGCCGGCGCTGTCGGCGGCCTCCAGCAGGGTGGGCCATTCGAGGGTGATCTTGGCGTCCGGGCCGTCCTCGAAGAGCATCCCCCCCGGCAGCACGATGTGCTCCCCCAGGAGGTCGAGCTCGCCGTCGCCGTCGTAGTCCTCCTCCAGCTTCGTCACGCCGTCGTACAGGGCGTCGCTGCCGGAATAGGACCGCAGCACTTCGCGGGCCGCGCGGCTGAAGGTGCTGTGGCCGGAGACGTACTCGGCGAAGCCCGGGGTCACGAAGTCGAGGGCCTGGTAGGGCTGCCAGTCCTCACCCTGGATCTGCTGGGTGCCCTGATTCGGCCCGCCCCAGGCGGTGATGGTCTGCCCGAAGTACAGATCCCGGATGGCGGACGCGGGGCGGACGTAGTCGTGCCGACGCTTGGCGTCCCAGGCGGCGATGGCGGCGTCGTGGAGGGCGCCGTTCAAGGCGAAGTACATCTTCACGTCGTCCCCCAGGGAATGCTGATCGCGGATCGAAATGCCCTGGGCGAGCTGATTCCAATGCCCCGGGGGCGTCCAGGTGCGGGGACCGTCGGCCCAGAACTCGGCGAGGATCTTCTGCTCGTCGGTGAGGGCGACGCTGAAGGCGATGACCTCGTCGAGCTGGGTCCGGTAGGCCACGTCGTTGGTCATCTCGTTGCCGAGTGCGTCGACGTAGGTGGCGTTCGAGCCCAGCTGGGGCGGCGCCGACGGCAGGAACTGGCTGCCGTGGGTCAGGGCGAAGGGACGGATCGCACCCCAGTGGGGGGAGAGGAAGGTCTGATCGACGAAGGAGTCGGGGTCGTCGGGGACGACGATCGGCTGACCCTGGTCGTCGGTGCGGGTGCCGGTGGGGACCCGCAGGGGCTGCCAGCGGTTGGGGTCGAAGTCAGGGCCGCCGGGGGCGTTGGCCGCCGCGGCGTCCGGGGAGTTCACCGGCACGTACAGCTCGGGGAAGGTGGCGGAGGTGATCTGCTCGAAGCCCCCCTCGACATTGGCGCCGTCGTCCTGCCGCGATTCGATGGCCGCGTCGGCCACCAGGTTGCCGATGCCCGCGGGGGTGGAGGGATCACGGGAGTCGGAAGCGGTGAGCCCCTGCCCCTCCAAAATCGCCAGGAACTGCGCTTCCTGGTTGGGGTAGGAGTAGGTGAGGGTGCGGTACGCCGCCTGGCCCACCGCCGCCAGCTGGTTGGCGTCGGTGTGCTCGACGGCGGGGCGACGCAGCAGGCTGCCGTAGCGGGTGCCGACGGCGTCGGCGTCGTAGGCCGCCCAGGCGTCGTACATGGCGCTCGACACCATGTACATCTTCCACGTGGTGTGGGTGGGGGACGGCGGGTTGGCCGCGATGGCGTCCAACATGGTTCGGTTCCAGTCGATCACCTCAGAGCGGGCGTGGACCAGGGTCGCCGGCACGAGCAGCAGTGCCACGCAGGCGAGGGTCTTCAGAGTCGTATGCTTCATGACGAGGGTCTCCAGAAAATCGTCGATGGACCGGAGGCTCGGCTCCGGCCTGCTTGTTGGCGCTCCCGCGACTCCGGAGTGGGCGGACGCTCGGCGCCCGCTGTCCGGCCCTGTGCAGATCGATTGGAAGGCGATTCATAATCAAAGAATGCGCAGATTCTATCGCCCAGGGGCCACTGGGTCGAACCCCGAAGAGACACTGTGCACGGGGCGAAGCGGACTTCCGCCGTGGCAGAGTGGACCAGAGCAGGGCCAAAGCGGATCCCGCCGCTGCGCCGCTGACCACCCTTCGAGGTCAACCCAAGGGGTCGGAACTCCGATTCACCGAGTCCAAGCCCCCAGGCCTCCGCTCTCGAATCCGTCGGAGAAGATCAGCCTCCGCGCCGCGTCGATCTGCTCCCGCCCAAAGCTGGCGAGTTCGTCCCACGGATTCATCTGGGCGATGTCGTCGTCCGTCAGGTAAACGTAGCCCGCTTTGCGTTCACGGGCGAGGCACAGTGCCGCGAATCGTCGTGAGCTATTCCGTCACGACGTCGGTCTCGCTGAGGTCCAAGGCGCTGGGTTCCGAGCCCAAGACACTGGGGTCCGAACCGAAGACAGTCTCGTACCGCGGGTTCTGCTTCAATGCGGCCTGGAGATACTCGGCCCAGTCGTCATCCCGCTCCGCGATGGCACGGAGGACGTCATCCGGCGTGTTTGGATTCCGCGCCAGCCACATCTCGGTCCCCACCTGATCGGGCCGGCCGTGCAGCGACCGAAGCACGTCCACGGGCGTGTTCGGATGCTGCGCGACGCGATTGTCGATCTCGTAGCGCCAGCCGTTCTCGGACTCGGCCAACTCCCGCAAGCGATTGGCGCCGGTGTCGGGATTCGCCGAGTCGAGCAGCGCGGAGCGCAGCTTCACCAGGTGGACGAGGCCGGCCGAGTACCAGCCGAGCAGCAGAAGAAGCGGTAGCACCGACGCCAATCGGAGTAGCAGATGCGTCGATCCCGAGCCGCGGAAAGCCAGCCACGCCGCCCCTGCGACGCCCACCGCGAAGAAGACGCTCGTGAAGGTCGAGAACATCACCCAGATCGGGCTTTGCGGGTCCTGAACCAGCGGTACGACGAACCCGCACTCGAAGATCCAGCGCGCAGCGCCGGCCAGGACGCCGAGTCCCAATGCGGTCGAGGTGGGTCGTGAGAGTCCCATGGGTCGTGCCGGCCGGTAGATCCTGCCCGAGCATCTTTCTTCTACCGAAAGTCTACCTCAAGGTTCCACGCGGAATCGAAGCAGGGATGGTCAGGGGAAAGGTTTGAAACCGACAATGCCGGTGGCACAACCTGCGAAATACGACTTTAGCTCGACGGACAGGCCCCGTTCAGAAAATCTCTTGCCAGCGTCCTCGCAGCTATCAAATGCCGAGGTGTAGCGTCCGAGAAGCCGATAGTTGTCGGGATTGCCAAGCAGCAGACGTCCAAGCATCGGGACCACACGATTCAAGTAAAACATATATGGCATACGCAGCAGGTTATTCGGGGGCACGGATATCTCGAGGAACGAGAACCTACCCCCGGGCCGCAGGATTCTGGCGACTTCGCTAGCCAGCACCGATAGCTGCTGGCCGTTGAAGGTTTTCAGCCCGAAGGAGGAGAACACCCGGTCGACGGAGGCGTCCCCCAGGGGACACGCCAGCGCGTCCGCCTCGATGACGCGGTACTGGTTCTCAAACTCCAGCTTCTCGGCACGTCGACACATGACCGGAGAGATATCGACCGCCAGGAGCTAGCCGTCCTGCCCCAGGCTCCTGCTGATCTCCGCGCTAAGCTCCCCCATACCGGCCATCAGATCCACGACCACAGAGTCCGGCTCGACCTCGACCTCGCCGGCACATCTCCGTCGCCACCAGACGGTAAAGCCGAATGACGAGAGGAGGTTCACGACCCCATAGGTCGCTGCCATCTCATCGAACAGCGACCGTACGAATCGTGGGTCGTATAGCGAGTCGTTGGCCATAGAGTCTCAGGAGGACGATAGTTGTACGGCAGAAGGCCGGCGCGGCGCCGTGCATTCGAGCGGCTGGTATCCCATCGTGAGGCTCAATCAGGGGCGCTGGACTTTCGGAAACCTTCGGCTACCCAGTTCACCGAGAAGGTGAGCCCTAGGATCCAGAAGATGGTCGCAAAGGCTGGTGCTGCAAGCGCAGAGAGTAGTCTAAAGAGCTTCTCGAGAGTGAAGCCCGATTCGCTTTCGGAGACCCCCGACACGAAGAACACTAGGAAGGCGACCACTGACAAGGGTGTAAGAAAGACGACCCCTTTCGCGCCTGCGGAATAGACTCTGTTCGGATTTCGAAAATTCGCATGGGCCCACCCAACGCCCAGGATTGCGAAGAAATGTATCAAGAAAAATAGGATTGCAACGACGAACATCTCTGGCAGGGTTGACCTCGAATCGTCCGCCACATCCAACACTACAGTGACAGTAGTGGCCATGGCGCCGATCACTATGCCAAGGCGCTTGTAACCAATATTCATCCTTATCGATTTCATATACTAACCCTTGGTGAATTCAACCATATTTTATATATTTTTTATCAAATGACAGATGAAAATCGGCCTGAAATGATAAGTTTCTTGACCTTTCCAGACCGCCATCCGCTTTAGAAGATCGGTTTCTCGACCGTCGTGAAATCCGACGAAGTCAGCCTGTGCATTCCCTTCCAAGTTGGTGGATCCAACGCCTAGAGAAGGCTAGCCGTCTGCACGGAGGGAGTCAACATAGGAAGCAAGGGTGGTGCCGAAGTACCGGAGGGCGGGCATGCACCGTGCCGTGATCGGTCGATGAAGCCCGGCTACAGGAACGGCTTCCGGGTCGCCTGAAGTGCGACGCCGCGCCAAGACCGGCCCTCTGATCTGACCCGTCCCGCGCGCGCCGGCCAAAATCTGGACCCATCCGTAACAAGCTCCGCGGGCCGCCGTAATATGACCACGGTCAATAAATGACCGCGGTCATTTTGCCGAGAATCCGCCCACCCGAGGGCACCAGGATAGGAGCACGGCGATGGTTTCCGACTGGCGAGAGCGACGCAAGCAGGAGCTCCGGCGCCTGCTGTACGAAACGGCCCTGGAGCTGTTCCAGGCCCAGGGCTACGAAGGCACGACGGTGCAGCAGATCACCGAAACGCTGAATGTCGCCAAGGGCACGTTCTTCAACCACTTCCCCACCAAGGAGCACGTGGTGGCGGAGTGGTACAACGGCATCACCTACGACTCAATGGCGGCGGCGCGGGCTCGAACGCCGGCCACGGTGGAGGACGCGGTGTGCGACCTCTTCGCTGACATGTCGGGGCGGGCGACGGACGCTCCGGAGCTGCTGATCGCCAAAGCGCGCCTCAGCAACGACGACCTGCTTGCGGACGCAGAGCGCAACCAAGATAGGGAGATCGATGCCTACGTGCTCGAGCTGTGCCGCGGGGGTAAGACCTCCGGTGAGCTGGCTGCGGACCTCGACGTGGAGTTCTTCGTGGAGACCCTCGGCGCCGTGCTCACCGGATCGTCCCGCGCCTGGGTCCGGTCCGAGGAGCGCTTCGACTTCCCCGCATTGATCCGCAAGCGGGTCCGCTTCCTGTTCCGCGCCGCGAAGGCCACGTCATGAGGTCTCCGACTTCCATGTGGACGAAGATCTTTCGGTTTGAGCTGCGGTACCAGCTGCGGCGCCCCCTGTTTCCCCTGTCCGCCGTCGCCTTCTTCGGCTTGGGGCTGGCCCTGGGGTCGTCGGACGTCGGCTCCGCCCTCGGCGACGCCCCGGGGACCCTCGTGCGAAACGCGCCGATCCTGGCGGTGCGACTGATGCCGATCGCGAGTCTGCTGGGCCTGTTCGTGATGAACGCGTTCGTCGCCAGCGCGGCGCTGCGGGACACCGACGGGGCCAGCGACATGTTCTTCTTCACCAAGCCGCTGACCCGGGCCAGCTACTTCGGCGGTCGCTTCGCCGGATCGATGGCGGTCTCGGCCCTGGTGCTCCTGGCGGCGGCGGTGGGTCTGATGTTGGCCCAGGTCGCCCCGTGGCAGCCCGACGGCCGGGTGGGGCCCTTCGGGGTCGGGCCCTACCTCTTCGGCGCCCTCCTGATCTTGCTCCCGAACCTCCTGGTGATGGGCTCCCTCTTCTTCGCTTTGGCGATCTGGAGCCGGCGGGTCACGTTGACCTACCTCTGCGTGGTGGTCTTCATCGGGCTCCAAGACGCCCTGGAGGTGGCGGCGGAGAGCCTGGGGAACCGATTCCTCGGCGGCGTCCTGGAGCCCTCGGGCCTCGTCGCCCTCGATACCGCCTCCCGCTATTGGACCCTCGCCGAGCAGAGCTCCCGGCTGCCGGAGCTCGGGGGCGTGCTCCTCGCCAACCGGCTCGCCTGGCTCGGCCTGGCCGCCGCGGTGCTGGCCTTGGCCTACTCCCGATTCGACTTCACCGCCCGTGAACGCCGGATCAGGCGGAAGGGGCGAAGCGCGACGGCGACCCCGGGGACCGCGACGGCTCCGACCCTCTCCGCGGCGATGGCGCCCGCGGCGACGGCGTCCGCGCCTCTAGCCCTGCCGGCGACAGGGCTGCGGTTCGCCCCCCTTGACACGGCGCGACGGCTCGCCCGGCAGGTGCGGATCGAGGTTTCGGAGGTCGTCGCCGGTCCGGCGTTCGTGTCGCTCCTGGCCTTCGGCCTCATCCTCGTGGCGGTGGGATCCGTCACGGTAGGGTCAGATCAGGGGATTCCCTCCTATCCGCTGACTCACCATATGGTGGAAGCCATCGGCCTCGGGGTGCGGACGACCCTGCTGGCGATCCTGGTCCTCTACGCCGGGGAGCTCGTCTTCCACCGAAGAACCCTCAAGCTCTCCCAGGTCTACGACGCCCTGCCGGTGAGCAACGGTCTCCTCGCCACCGCCAAGGTTCTTGCACTGTCGTCGATGGCGGCGCTCTTCCTGCTGGCGGCCACGGCGACGACGATGCTTTCCCAGCACGCCCGCGGATTCCAAGACATCGACCTCGGGGTGTATGCCCAGGGCCTGGCGGTGCTGGCCCTGCCCCTGGCGCCGGTGGTGGTGCTCGCCGTGTGCTTCCAGGTGCTGGCGAACCGCAAGGTGCTCGGCCTGCTGTGGATAGGCGCCGCGGTGCTGGCGAAGCTGGCGCTACCCAGGCTCGGGTTCGAGAACAACCTCTACCTCTTCGGCGGCCACCCCAAGCCCACCTTCACCGCGTTCAACGGCTACGGCCACCACGCCGAGCCCTTCGTCGCCTTCATGGCCTATTGGGGTTTCGGCGCGGTGCTCCTCTGGCTGGTGACCCTGCTGTTCTGGACCCGGGGAACGCCGACGTCGGGCCGAGCCCGTTGGACCGTCGCCCGCCGGCGGTGGACCCGCTCGTTCGCCGCCGTGGGCCTCGTGGCCGTCACCGGCATGGGGGCGACGGGCTTGTGGATCGGCCACCAGGCGGACGGGCGGGGCGGCTACGTGGACCGGGACCGCGTCCTCGACCGGATGGCCGCCTACGAGACGGCGTATCGGAGCTACGCCGACGCTCCCCTGCCGACGATCACCTCGGTCTCCGCGGAAGTGGACCTCTATCCCGAGAAGCGTCGGGTGGACCTGCGGGGTCGCTACCGCCTGGAAAACCTCGGCGACGTTCCGATCCAGACCCTGCCGATCACCCGGTCTCCGCGGTGGGTAGAGGGGGTCCTCAGGATGTACGGCGGGGTGTCCATCGATCACCTCGACCTGCCGCCCCACCGAGTGGTGGTGGACGACGACGCCCTCGGCTTCTACGTCTTCGAGCTGGAGCAGCCCATCGCCCCCGGCGAGACGTTCGACCTCGGCTTTACGGTGACCCTGGACCACGGCCCGTTCGGAAACAACCGCCACAACGATCTTGTGGTCGAGAACGGAACGTTCTTCAGCAACCGGAACGTGTTTCCGGTCCTCGGCTACGCCACCTCCAATCAGGTCCCAGCGCCGGCGGAGCGGACGAAGCGGGATCTAGAGGCGGTCCCTCGGATGGCCGAGCTCGGCGACGCTTGGGCGGCCCGCCAGAACTACCTCGAAGCGGATTGGATCGAGTTCGAGGCCGTGATCTCGACGGCGACGGACCAGCTAGCCATCGCCCCCGGAGACCTCGTCGAGCAGTGGACCGAGGATCAACGGGCCTTCTTCCGCTACCGAACCTCAGCGCCGATGGTGAACCTCTTTCCGATCCTCTCGGGGCGCTACGCTGTGGCACGGGATCGGTGGAACGATATCGACCTCGAGATCTACCACCACCCCGACCACGCCTACAACCTCGATCGCATCTTCGAAACGACCCGACAGAGCCTCGCCTACCTCACCGAAAGCCTCGGCCCCTATCCCCACCGCCAGCTGCGCATCGTCGAGGTGCCCAGCTACCACGGCAAGGTCGCCTTCGCCTTCGCCGGCACCCTGGCGTACTCGGAATCGTGGGGGTTCACGGCGGACCTCGACGGGGCGGAGCTGGACTGGCTGTCCGCCGTCCTCGCCCACGAGGTGTCCCACCAGTGGTGGAACCACCAGGTGGTGCCGGCCCACGTCCAGGGCTCCACCTTCATCGCCGAGGCCCTGCCCCAATACGGCGCGATGATGATCCTGGAGCGGATGTACGGCCCCGAGTCGGTGCGGCATTTCCTGCGTTTCCACCTCGATCGCTACCTGGAACGCCGGGGCAACGAGCGTATTCGCGAGATGCCCCTCGCCCGGGTGGAGAACCAGGACTACATCCACTACAGCAAGGCCAGCCTCGCCCTTTACACCCTCCAGGACTTGATAGGCGAGGACGCCGTCAATCGCGCCCTGCGCTCGTTCCTGGAGGAGCACACCTTCGTCGGTCCGCCCTATCCGCAGTCCACCGACCTCCTCGGCCACCTCCGTCGCGAAACGCCGCCGGAGCACGCCGGGGTGATCGAGGACCTCTTCGAATCGATCACCCTCTTCGACAACCAGGTCCTCGACGCGACGTCGCGACGGCTGGACGACGGCCGGTTCGAGGTCCGCCTCGACGTCTCGACCCGCAAGCTTCGGGACGACGGCCTCGGCGAGACCACCGAAGTGTCGATGGACGATTGGATCGACATCGGCGTCTTCGCCGAGACCCCGAGCGAAGGGGGGGACGGAGACAGCACCGAACCCCAAGTGCTGCTGCTCGAAAAGCGGCACCTCACCTCCCGCGACACGACCTTCACCGTGGTCGTCGGCCAGCCGCCGACCCATGCCGGCATCGACCCCTACAACAAACGCATCGACCGGGATTCGGGCGACAACGTCCGGCCGGTCCGCGACCTACGCCCCTGAGGCGGCTCGGAGCCATCCATGCTGACGATCACGAACCTGTCCAAGACCTACGCCAACGGCGTCCACGCGCTGCGGGGGGTCGACCTCTCCATCCCCTACGGCCTATTCGGCCTCCTGGGACCCAACGGCGCCGGCAAGTCGAGCCTCATGCGCACCCTGGCGACTCTCCAGGAAGCCGACACCGGCACCGCCACCCTCGACGGGCTGGACCTCCTGAACGACAAGCCGGCGGTGCGCCGCATCCTCGGCTACCTGCCCCAGGACTTCGGCCTTTACCCGCGGATCGACGCCGAAACCCTGCTGGACCACTTCGCCGACCTCAAGGGCATCGCCGGCAAGCGGGAACGACGCGCCGCCGTGGAGCGCCTCCTGCGGCTGACCAACCTGTGGGACGTCCGCAAACAGAAGCTGGGCACCTACTCCGGCGGCATGCGACAGCGCTTCGGCATCGCCCAGGCGCTCCTCGCCGAGCCGCGGCTAATCATCGTCGACGAGCCCACCACCGGCCTCGACCCCGAGGAACGCCGCCGGTTCCTCAACCTCCTCGCCCGCATCGGCGAGAGCGCCGTCGTCATCCTCTCCACCCACCTCGTGGCGGACGTGCGGGAGCTGTGCGGCGCCATGGCGGTGATCCAGAAGGGCCGAGTCCTGGCCCAGGGCACCCCCGAAGCCCTTATCACCCAGCTCGACGGCAGGGTGTGGCGGACGCCTATGGACGGCGACGATCTCGACGCGCTTCCAAACTCGGCGACCTTGCTGTCAACCCAGCTCCGCTCCGGCCGAACCGTCGCCCGGGTCGAGAGTGACGTGCAGCCTGGGCCCGGGTTCGAGGCGGTGGCGCCGAACTTGGAGGACGTCTACTTCTCGGTCCTACGGGCGGAGACGGTTAGAGCCTCAGCGTCCTGAGGTGCCAAGGTGGAGAGGTGCCTATAGGATCAAACGTCGCCTGCAGCGATCGGTGGACCCTCGTTCTTCCTGACTGAAAGGAGGATGGCGCCATCGTCGCTAAAACCCTCTGACACAGCACGGGACTGTAAAATCTTAAGATTCGGCTCCCACAGCTTTCGATCCCGCGCTTTCTCAAGCTGAGGCTCAGCCAACGCATTCAGACCCTCGATTCCGAGGTCCTGCAGGTCGAGGAGATAGCTGAGAGATATCTGTAATGATACCTCGTCAAACGGCTTGAGTAGGTCACTGGCAGATAGACACTCGTGGTGGATCATTCCACCCTCGCGGTCTACCTGCTTACACCAGCTATCAAAATCTTGCGCAACCGCTTGGCTAGGTATAGCCGCTTCGTACCATGGATCTAGAATGAATATTGCCCGACCCACCCGGTAGGCTTCCCGCGCTGCCGCGTCCCAGTCTTCGATGTGATGGGCGGTGTATGCAAAAACCACCGCGTCAAATCTACTATCGGGATAGTCCAGTTTCTCAGCACAACCGGTAGAGACGTTGAAACCTTCCTTTCTCAGTGCGGCGATGGACTCCGCATCCGGATCAACGCCGGCAAGTTCCCAGCCCAATTGACGCGCGCTGCGAAGAAAGCTACCCCCTCCGCACCCGACCTCCAAAACACGCGAAGGTTCTACCGAGGCGATCTCGTCCAGGAGCCTTCTACGATAGTTGACCTGGGGACGCTGCATGACTAGCACCTAGTTTTCCCAATCGGTGGGATCTTGTTCCGAGTATGCAGATGCGCCTCGGGGAACACCTCAGCTGTCTCCGTCCAGCGAAGCGGCTTCGCCAGTCCTTCGCGCTCAGGCGACTCCCCCCTTCCTCGATGGGTGCTGAGGGAGCTCATCAAGAAGGCACCAGCCAAGCCACGGCAACCGCAACGGCGGAAAACGGTATCCCAAGCATGACGCCCTTGAGGGACTTTCCAGCGTGGAAGCCAAAGTCCCGGTAGCCGCGCGCGTTTTCCGTGCCGGCTATGGGGGGCTTGGTCGGATCAATCAACTGCATCATTCCCCAGTCAAGCACCAAGAGGTCGAACAGGTTGAACGCCTGAAAAACCAGGTACGCGTGGAGAATGGCCGGCAGGAATCCGTGTCCTGAACCGAATCGCACCGTGCTCATGACCAGCCCAGAAAACAACGACCCGACGATCAGCAGTCCCATGATCGCCGCCCAACGTCTCTCCGCGCTTGTCATGGGCTCTGCTAGTTCCTGGATGTCCTTCGGCAGGCTGCGCAGCCAAATCCTCGGACCGAGGCGGAAGCTAAGGCCCACCAGGGCGCCGATGACGCCGCAGAGGACAGCCGAGTCGACAAGTATTAGCCTGTAGTCGATCATGTCACCCACCGTGGTCCCGCGGCTCCTCCTTCTTCGTCCGGCACTGACCTGAAGGGCAAAACCGCCTCCACGCTTGACTGATCTATGCCCTTGACCTTCGATTGGTTCCACGAAACTCTGTTCTGGAAGGAGGCATACCAAGCGAATGCATCTTCGCCTCGAGCCAAATAAACCATGAGACTCGCCCGGCCATTCGGTCGAGACCGAGAGGAGAACCAGGCGAAGAGGGCGGAGCGCGAGAACTGGCTGACACGACGTTGAAGGTTTCTGGCACTGTGCTGACGATTCACAGCGTGGACCCGCCGAGGAGGTTCCTGACCAATAGGGAATTCACACCCGCTAGGAACTCCAGATCGTCACCTGACTTTGGGGGGATCTCAAAGACCATGACTTGAGTTCCCGAACGTCTCGGCGTTCAGGGCTGCTTCTGGTTTCGACAGGCTGTTGGGCCAGCCTATCGCGAGCGTGGATTCCAGCCTGTCGACCACCTCGAAATCGCTTCCGACAAGGCAGACTGATGCCTCAGCTTGCTGCTGAACGCGATCGAACTCTTGCCCCGGATCCTGGCAGAAGCTCGCAGGCGCGGGGGTACAGCACGCCGTCAAGAACGCGGACAGGCTGATTCGGCTTCTCATCTCCACTCGCTCTCTTTGGAGGTGGTCAGCGAAGTTCACATGAACGACAATCCCTACAGAGGGGCCGTCTTAGGTTGGGTCGGTCCCCTCCTAGCACGTCTTGCAAACGCCCCAAGCAGCTCGGTCAAGCTATCACGCAGCTTGGCCAGCGCCTTTGGCCGCTCGGCTCCAGCCTCTGGAGTCTAATTCCCGGTTCTGCGCTCGACGGAGGGCGGAGCTTCGACGCCCTGACCCCTCAGATGGGCGCCGGTCCACCAGGGAACGGCCTGGGAGTCGAGGAGCTGTAGGACCTGCTCCGACAGCTCCTTGAACGACGGGCGACGCCGGAAAAGATGAGCCCGGTCGTACCTGAACCAGTGGTCGCTGTCGGGCCCCCTCGAACCGAGACGAAACCGTGCAGTCGGGAGCAGACAAGAAGCACGCAGCCGCCGGACAGGGACGATCTCGCCACACGGGGAGGTGAATTCGCCGGGAGGGGCGGCTGCTATTTCAACGACAAAGCCGCCGCCTTGCTTGTCGAACTGAAACGTGACGAGGTCGGTACGCTCCGTGAGGGGACGGTGGAAATGGGGAAACGAACCCTTGAAGCCGAGCCCGCGGAGATGCGGGACGACTCGCTCCTCGAGCGAGCCAACCATCGCCCTACGGTCGTCTGAGAGCCCCACGCCTGCCTCCTGACCCGAATGAGTTCGATCGGGAACCTCCCGCAGAAGGTTCATCCCTCGCCGTCGAATCAACCGCCTGCTCCCCACGCAATCTCATCAGCCTTCAGGCTGCGGCCAGCGGAACCCGAGCGGCTAGGCAGGTTGCTCGTTCTGAAGATCCAGATCCGGGATGAGCATAGCCGATCCGCCAAGGGAGGTCTGCCTCTGCTGTCATCTTCGACATTTCTGCAGCCACCTCAGCCTCCCCTGGGGATCCGGTTATTATCAGTCAAGGCACCTCGGCACCGGCGCCCGTCGCCAGACCTTCAACGTCCACCCGAGTCACCATGAACCCCCACGACCCCAACCTCGTGTGCACCCACTGCCGCGGCCCGCTCCTGCGGGTCGCGGACACCCTCCGCTGCGCACCCTGCGACCTCGAGTTCCCCGTGGCCGACGGCATCGCCGACTTCGCCGAGGGGGCGTACTACGACCAGTTCTCGGGGGACGCCTGCGCCATCTCCTGCTGTCAGCTGTGTGGCCTGCACAACGAGGAGGCGGGGCTGACGGCGCGGATCGAGGATTTCTACCTTCCCCTTGTCCAGGGGGTGCTGGAGGAGACCGGCCGGGACCGGGTGCGGGTGCTCGACTCGGGGTGCGGTAACGGACTGTCGGTGGATCTCCTGAGCTCGGACCGGATCGAGGCCTGGGGTAACGACCTCTCGGCCCTGCGCAAGTGGCAGTGGCGGGAGCGGGAGAGCCGGGATCGGCTGGTGGTGGCGGATACCCGACGTCTACCGTTCCCGGATGGATTCTTCGATGTGGTGCTCTCGTCGGGCGTTCTGGAGCACATCGGCGTCGACGAGATCGGCGGTGAGACCTATTCGGTGACGCCGCGGCCGGAACGGGACCAGGTCCGCCTGGAGTTCCTGCAGGAGCTGACCCGGGTCGTGCGCCCCGACGGGATTCTCTACCTCGACTTCCCCAACGGCGCATTCCCCATCGACTTCTGGCACGGCACCGTGCCCGGCGGCGCCCGGTTCCACTCCCTTTCCGAGGGCTTCCTACCCAAGACCAGCGAGGTTCGCGGCTACCTGCGGGACCTAGGCCGCTTCGACCTGCGACCCCTGAGCCCCCGCACGCGCCTGCGCATGCGGCAGGTGGGCCAGCACTGGTATGGCCGCCTGCTCCGCATGCCCATGCGCGCCCTCCTCGGGCTGATGGAGGTCCCGGGCTTCCGCGGCTTGGCGGCGTCGCCCCTCAACCCGTACCTGGTGCTCCAGATCCGGCCGTCCTGAACGGTCTGCGTCCATTCGGACGCAACCGAGCCAGCCCGTTGCCCAGATTCCCGGGATCCGCTCCCGAATCGCGCGGGGGATGTCCACCCATTGACATTTCCCCTGCCGTCAGAGCTGGTTTGAGAAGAAAGAGCACGGTCTCTCGCGTCAGTTGAGTGAAGGAGGTCCAAGGCGACTTCCTCCGCCCTGTCCCTTCGCCACAACTGGCATCACCCGGAGGAGCCCGTGTCTCTCAAACCCAATCGCACCCTGCTCGCCCTACTCGCTCTCCCCTTCCTGCTCTTACCCTGCAACGAAGCCCAGGCAGCTCAGCATCCCCTTGTGAAGGACCTGGACTTCCAGCGTTTCAAGGACAACATCGAAACCCTGGCGGACTTCGGAGATCGACTCTCCGGAACCCTTGGCAACGAGAACTCTGTGGACTGGCTCGATGCAGAGCTCCAGGCCATGGGCTACACCCCGGACCGAATGACCGTGACCACGGGCTCTGGCACCGCCGAAAATATATGGGTCACCAAAATCGGAACGACGTCCCCCGACAAAATGTACATCGTTTCAGCCCACATCGATGGTCTCGGCGGCGGCGGAGCGGCGGACGACGACGCGTCCGGTGTGTCCCTCGTCCTCGAGCTGGCCCGGGTTGTCGCGCCGGCGGACGTGACCACGGACATCTCGATCCGATTCGTGCTTTGGAACTACGAAGAGCAAGGCTGCGGGGGTAGCGCCCTCTACGCCGAGGAACGGGTCGACCTGCAAGGAATCGAGGACCCACCGGGCTCAGGCCTCTACCCAGAGCCAACCTGGCTCGGCATGATCCAGCACGACATGATCCTCTTCGACCACGGGTTACCCCCCGGTCCGGATCAGATCCCAGAGGCTGATATCGACATCGAGTACCAGGCCTCCGCGCCCTTCGCGGCGGAGTCCCTAGTGCTCGCCCAGCAACTCCTGGCCGGGAACGTCGCCCACTCGACCGACTACCCTGCAGAGATCGGCGACAACATGTGCTGCACCGATTCCCGCATCTTCGACAACTACACCGCTGCGGTCAGTGTTCGGGAGAACCGCCGCATCGGCGAGATCGGCGCCGGTTCGAACCCCCACTGGCACCGGTCCACCGATGTCTTCGAGAACTTCTCCGAGGCCGACTTCCGTCTGGGTTTCAACGCCGCCCAAATGACGCTCGGCACGTTGACCCAACTGCTGTCGATCGAGGTCGGCCTTTTCTCCGATAGTTTCGAGACCGGCGACACGACCTCGTGGAGCTCGTCGCTCGGATTGGCGATCCCCGAGGCTCCGCGGGGGCAGCTCCTGGCGGGGGATCGCTGAGCAAGCGGGAAGCAGAGACGCCCGGCCGAGTCTGAAGATCGGCCGGGCCTGGGGAGGTCGTTGCGCGCGCGTCAGACGGGTCGTGAGCTCCGACGGGATCCTCTGCCTCGATGTCCCCACGGCGCCTTCCCCATCGATTTCTGGCACGGCACCGTGCCCAGCGGCGCCCCCGTTAGGTCGCCGTGATCGGCGTCGAGGCGCTGCCGAGGGTGGTGCGGCCGCGGATGTCGCGGGTGGTGACGGTGGCGGTGCTCGACCAGCCGCTCGGCATGGTGAAAAGCAGGTCGTAGCGCTCGCCGGCGGCGATCGCCACCTGGGTCTGATTCGCCATCGAGCCGGCGAGGGGACGGCCGTCGCTGGCGATGACGTCGAACGTCAGGCCGCCGAGGTCGACGATCGCCGGCACGTAGCTGAACTGCACCAGGCGCAGCAGCACCGTCTCCCCCGGAGCGGCCGAGATCGCCACCGTCGAATCGGTCTGCGCGTTCGCGCCGTCGACGCCGTTGATCAAGAAGTAGTCGGGGCGATAGCGGACCGTCGACGGTCCGCTGATCGTGGCGCCGCCGCCCTGAGGCCAGGTGCTGTCGAAGGTCGAAAGCTGCCAGACGAACTCGCGGTCGAAGGTCGGCCCGCCGTCCCAGGCGAGGCCCTGCTGGCCGCTGGACGGCCGCACGATGACGGTGCCGAACATGCCGCGCTCGAGATGGATCACCGTGTCCACGTGGCAGTGGTACATGTAGGTGCCGGCGTGCGGCGCCACGAAGTTGTAGGTGAAGGGCGAGCCGAGGTTGGTGTAGCCGTCGACCCGTCCGAAGCTGCCGTTCCAGGTCAGCGGCGCCACGAAGCCCGACGTGTTGCCGACGCCGTCGTTGGCCTGATCCACGTCCAAGCCGTGGAAGTGGATGGTGTGAGGCATCGGCGAAGCCAGCGTCACCTGCACGTTCTGGCCCTGCACGCACTCGATGAGCGGGCTGGGCAAGATGCGGTCGGCGTTGAAGCCGAGATTCGAACCGACGGTGTCCGGGAAATACCAGGTGCGGATGAACTGACCGTCCGCCATCTGCGTGTTCTGGTTCATCACTACGCCGAGCGAGGCGACATTCGGGCCGACGGAGACAAAGCTCCGCGGGTCGGTACCGCGGAGCGGGGGGGAGTCAGAAGGCTTCGTCATCGGGTGGGATCTCGAGGTTGGAAATGGGAGAGCGGCAGAGGATCGTCAGGACCAGCGGGTGGTGTCGCCGGTCTCGAAGTCGTCGTCTAGAAGGATCTCGGTCATCATCATCACCACGCCACCGCCGTAGGGGTTGACGTAGGTACCGTTGGCGGTGACGCCGGGGACGTAGTGGGTGTGCATCGGGAACATGCCGGCCTGGTGGATCGGCAGGCGGACGTCGGCCGACGCGCCGAGGTCGATTGCCACCGTGTCTTTCTCGACGACGGTAGTCTCCGGCAGCATCGTTCCACCCTCCGCCCGGCGCTGGATGACGTCCACGTGGTAGCCGTGGAAGTGCATCGGATAGGTGATCTGACCGCCGTTGATCAGGCGGACGGCGACGTCGTCACCAAGCCGATTCGACAGCCGAGTGTCGCGATCGGTTCTCGTCGCAGGCACGCTCAGGCCGTTGACGAAGAAGTAGTTCGGCTCGTAGCTGGCCATCGAGTACGCACCGCTGCCGCTCGTCGCCACGGCCGCGTTGAGGCGGTCGTCGAGCTCCTGCAGAAACAGGGTGTAGTCGCGATCGTAGGTCGGGCCGCCGGTGTAGAAGATCTTGCCGCCGCCCGCGGGATGCACGACGATCGGCGTCGCCAGCCCCATGGCCCGCGCCACCTCGCCGTCCGGATCGGGCTGGGTGATGCCGTGGGCCAGATAGCTGCCGGCGGTCGGCGCGGTGAAGGTGATCTGCCGGCTGGCGCCGGCGGCAATCCAGGTCGTCGGCCCGGTGCTGACTCCAGGAATCATCAAATCGATCGGTTCCGGGAGCTGGTTCGAGACCTCCAGCGTCACGCTCTCGCCCTCCTCCAGGGCCAAGATCGACGGCACGGCGCCGAGCGCCGCGCCCGCCGAATCGCGCAGCTGCCACACGTCGACCTCGACCCCATCGATCAGGGTCTTGGTGACCGCCTCGGCGACCAGCGTGGACGTGACGCCGCGCGGGGCGGTGACGCCGCGGAACAGACGCGGCGTGGCGAAGGCCGCGGCGCCGGCCAGTCCGCCGCCGAGCAGTGCTCGGCGAGAGATCGACGCACGGCGGCCTTTGGAATCAGATGACGAACGGGTCATAGAAAGACTCCGGGGAGGGGTAGGTTGAGAGCGAAATTGGCGGGACGTCTTCGGTCCGGCGATGCAGGCGTGGTGCCTTTGGCGCGGCGGGTCGAGACTCCGTGGCCGGGCGCCACATGATGCCGACCGGACTTGGTCGGTGAGATTGACCCTTTAGGTCGGACGCGACATGCAGCCATGTCCTCCGCAGTCCGGCGAACCCCAAATTGAGCGGACGCCCGCCCCCGTGGGCGTTCTGCCTGGGTGGGCAGAGATCGGCGACAACATGTGCTGCACCGATTCACGTGGTTTCGACCCCTGAAGCTCCGCGGGGCAGCTCCTGGCGGGGGGCGCTGAGCAAGCGGGACGCAAAGACGCCCGGCCGATCCCAGGGACCGGCCGGGCGGGGGGAGATCGTTGAACGCTCGTCAGGCGGGGACGGGCTCTTCGACCGGGGGTGCGGCGGGGGCGCCGGCGCGGATCTGGACGTCCAGCTCTCCGCCTTCGAGACCCACCTCGATCACCGAGCCCTCGCCGACGTCGCCGGCGATGAGGGCGCGGCCGATGCGGGTCTCCAATTGGCGTTGGAGGAACCGCTTCAGGGGCCTCGCACCGTAGACCGGGTCGTAGCCCTCCCGGGCGACGAACCCGCGGGCGGGCTCCGTCAACTCCAGGGTGATCCGCCGGTCCGAGAGACGACTTTCGAGATCCGCCAGCAGCAGGCCGACGATCTGCTGGATCTCGTCCAGCCGCAGGGGCTTGAAGAGGACGATGTCGTCCACTCGGTTGAGGAACTCCGGCCGGAAGTGGGATCGCATCTCCCGGTCGACGGCGCCGCGGGCCGCTTCGTGGATCTCGCCGTCGGCGGTGACCCCCTCCAGGAGGTGGGGAGAACCGATGTTCGAGGTCATGATGACGACGGTATTCTTGAAGTCCACCGTACGACCCTGGGAATCCGTCAGCCGACCGTCGTCCAGCAGCTGGAGCAGGACGTTGAAGGCGTCGGGGTGGGCCTTCTCGATCTCGTCGAAGAGCAGCACCGAGTAGGGCTTGCGGCGCACCGCTTCGGTGAGCTGACCGCCCTCTTCGTAGCCGACGTAGCCGGGGGGCGCACCCACCAGCCGCGAGACGGCGTGCTTCTCCATGTACTCCGACATGTCGATGCGCACCAGGTTGTCCTCCGAGTCGAACAGGGCCTCCGCCAGGGTCTTGGCCAGCTCCGTCTTGCCGACACCGGTGGGGCCGAGGAAGATGAACGAGCCGATGGGCCGGCGGGGGTCCTTGATGCCGGAGCGGGCCCGGATGACGGCGTCCGCCACCAGCTGGACGGCTTCGTCCTGCCCGATCACCCGCCGATGGAGGATCTCGTCGAGCCGCAGGAGCTTCTCCCGCTCCCCCTCCACCAGGCGGGTCACCGGGATCCCGGTCCACTTGGAGACGATCTCGGCGATCTCGGCCTCGGTGACCTCTTCCCTCAGAAGACTGTCGCCGCTGGCCTGCTCCGCTTCGAGCCGCGCCTCCTGTTCCTGGAGCTTCGCTTCCAGCTCCGGCAGCTTGCCGTATTGCAGCTCCCCGGCGCGGTTGAGGTCATTCTCGCGGGTCGCCCGCTCGATGCCGTGGCGCACCTGCTCGATCTCCTCCCGCAAACCCCGCACCTCGTCGATGGCCCCCTTCTCCGTCTCCCAGCGGTCCCGCAGGGCGGCCTCCTGGTTGCTCAGGTCGGCGAGGTCCTTGCGCAGAGCCTTGAGACGCTGCTTAGACCCCTTGTCCTTCTCCTTTTCGAGGGCGCTCTGCTCGATTTCCAGCTGCATCACCCGGCGGGACACCTCGTCCAGCTCGGCGGGCAAGGAGTCGATCTCGGTGCGGATCATGGCGGACGCCTCGTCCACCAGGTCGATGGCCTTGTCGGGGAGGAAGCGGTCGCTGATATAACGGTTCGACAACACCGCCGACGCCACCAGGGCGTTGTCCTGAATGCGCACCCCGTGGTGGACCTCGAAGCGCTCCCGCAGACCACGCAGGATCGACACCGTGTCCTCCACCGACGGGGCGTCCACCAGCACCGGCTGGAAGCGGCGCTCTAGGGCGGCGTCCTTCTCGATGTGCTTGCGGTACTCGTCGAGGGTGGTGGCGCCGATGCAGTGGAGCTCGCCGCGGGCCAGCATGGGTTTGAGCAAGTTTCCGGCGTCGGTGGCCCCCTCCGCCTTGCCGGCGCCGACGATGGTATGAACCTCGTCGATGAAGAGCAGGATGCGCCCCTCCGACTCCTTGATCTCGCTGAGCACCGCCTTGAGGCGCTCCTCGAACTCGCCCCGATACTTGGCACCCGCCAGGAGGGAGCCCATGTCGAGGGAGAAGATCGCCCGATCCTTGAGCCACTCGGGGACGTCACCCCGCACGATGCGCTGGGCCAGCCCCTCGACGATGGCGGTCTTACCGACCCCGGGCTCGCCGATGAGCACCGGGTTGTTCTTGGTCTTGCGGGAGAGGATACGGACGGCCCGGCGGATCTCGGAGTCGCGGCCGATCACTGGATCGAGCTTGCCCCGGCGGGCCAGGGCCACGAGGTCCTGGCCGTACTTCTCGAGGGCCTCGTAGGCCTGCTCGGGGTTGGCGCTGGTCACCCGCTGGTGGCCGCGGACCTCCTGCAGAGCCGCCAGGAAGCGGTTGCGGTCGAGACCGTGGTCCGCCAGCAGGCGGCCGGCGGCGGTGGACGTTCCCTCATCGATCAGCGCCAGCACCAGGTGCTCCACCGAGACGTACTCGTCCTTCAGCCGCTTCGCCTCCTTCTCGGCGGAGAGCGCCAGCTTCTGGAATCGCTGGGTGACAAAGATCTTCCCCGGCTCGCCGCCGGGTCCGCTGACCCGCGGCCGACGCTGTAGCTCGTCGACGACCTTCTGCTTCAGGCTGTCGACCGCGACCTCACCCTTGGCCAGGACCCGGGGCACCAGGCCTTCGGAGTCCTCTAGCAGCACCAACAGCAGATGCTCGCCGTCGACCTCCTGGTGGCCGAAGCTGACCGCCTTGGCCTGCGCCCCCTGGATCGCCTCCTGGGACTTCTGCGTCAACTTGCTAATATCCATATCTATCTACCTCTCTTTAAAGTCGTCGTGCTGTCCTCTCCATGTGGCTCGACGCGTTTCCGCGTCCTTGACGAAAGTCGGCGGTCAGTGGGGCCGGAAGGCGGAGGTCTCCGCCAGCTGCTCGAACAGCTCCCGCTCTTCGTCCGTGAGGGATTCGGGAACCATCACCTTGATCTCGGCGTAGAGGTCGCCGTCCTTGCCCTTGGTGTTGGGGAAGCCCTTGCCCCGCAGGCGGATCTTGCGGCCGCTGGAGGATCCGGCGGGCACCTTGACCTTGACGGTGCCGTTCAGGGTCTTGACCGACGCCTCGCCGCCGAGGGCGGCGTGCCAGGGGCTCACCGGCAGATCCGTATGGACGTCCCGGCCGTCGAGGCGGAAACGCCTGTGGGGCCTCAGCTCCACCTTGAGGAGCAGGTCACCGGAGCGGCCGTCGGGCCCCTGCATTCCCTTGCCCGCGAGGCGCACCTTCTGCCCCTCGAAGATCCCCGCCGGCAGGTTGACCGAAAAGCTCCTGGCCCCGCCGGTTTCAGGATCGTGGACGCTGAGGGTCCGCTGGCCCCCGGCGGCCGCCTCTTCGAGGGTCAGCGCCAGGGTGACCTCCTGGTCGAGGGAGCGGCCGAAACCGCCGCCGCCGAAACCGCCGCCGCCGAACGGAGCTCCGCCGAACGGGGAGCCGCCGCCAAACGGGTTACCGCCGCCGCCACCGCCGCCGCCGAACGGGTTACCGCCGCCACCGCCGCGGGCACCGCCGAACAGGCTCTCGAAGAAGTCGGAGAACCCTCCACCGCCGCCGCCGAAGTCCACCCGCACATTTTGCCAGCCCGGGGGCGGACCGCCCCGCTGCTTCCAGGCGGAACCGAAGCGGTCGTACTGCTGCCGCTTCTCCGGGTCCTTGAGCACCTCGTAGGCCTCGGTGACCTCCTTGAAGCGATCCTCCGCCCCGTCGTCACGGTTGACGTCCGGATGGTACTTCCGCGCCAGCTTGCGGTAGGCCTTCTGGATGTCGTCGGCCGAAGCCTTCTTGTCCACGTCCAGCGTGGCGTAGTAGTCCTTGTATTCCAAGCTCCAACCTCCTCGGAGGATCCACTTCGAGTTTCGGGCGACGTCCGGACCGCCGGCGTCGCGGGATCTGATCACGTCCTGCGATCAAGATCTTAGTCCGTTCCCATCAACTTTGGGAACAGAAATCCTCAGGGAAACATTCCCGCCGGCTGCCGCCGGCGGGGATCTGGAGCTGGAGAGAGCCTTGGGGCTCGTTGGGGAGGGAGACGAGGCGGGAGGGTCGCGGGGCCCAGGAAAAGGCCCCGCTGAGGGTCAGTTCTCGAAGCAGCGGGAGGCGCCGTTGGCTTGCCAGCTGCCGCCCCCGAGATTACGGAAGCAGTCGTCCTTGGTGACGTTCTTGGCCAGGATGTCGGAGCCGCCGTTGGCGCAGTCGGAGCCGCGCCAGCAGGTCCCCACACTCAGGGCTTCAGAGACGCCGGGATTGGGCTTGGGGTCGTTGTCGGACATGTCGGTTCTCCTCGGTCGGTTGGGGTCGCCGGCCCCGCGCCCGTTGACCCCGGCCCCCGCCCGGGGTGGTTAAAGGTCAGCCCCGACCCCCGGTAACCCACAGTGGGGGGGGCGGGGAGCCCCAC
>JBCDIS010000099.1:0-27325 GCA_038748685.1 Acidobacteriota bacterium
CCAGGGACGTCGCCGAACCCGGCAGCCCGGCCATGAGGGCCAGCGTCAGCAGGCGCTGCTCGTGGGGCAGTGGTTTGGACCGCATGGCCCGAGTCTACCCGCCGCGGCGCGGGGCGTTTCGGCGGCCCTGGACGCCCCGGCCGCGGCGGGTAGACTCGGGCCATGCGGTCCAAACCACTGCCCCACGAGCAGCGCCTGCTGACGCTGGCCCTCATGGCCGGGCTGCCGGGTTCGGCGACGTCCCTGGTGATCCTCTGGACCGGTGACTACACCGCGAAGGTGCAGTGGACCCTCAGCCTCCTGATCGTCGGTCTCTGGCTGGGCTTCGCCTTCGCGGTCCGCGAGCGGACGGTGATGCCGCTGCAGACCCTGGCCAACCTTCTGGAGGCGATCCGCGAGGGGGACTACTCCATCCGCGGTCGGGTCTCCCGGGCGGACGACGCCCTGGGGGAGGTGATGCTGGAGGTCAACCAGCTGGGGGAGATGCTGAGGCGCCAGCGGTTTCGTCGCCTCGACGCCTCCGCCCTGCTGCAGGCGGTGATCCGTGAGATCGACGTCGCCGTCTTCACCTTCGACGACGGCGGCCGCCTGCGGCTGGTGAACCGCGCCGGCGAGCGGGTGATGGCCCAGCCGGCGGAGCGCCTCCTCGGCCGTAGCGCCGTCGAGCTGGGTCTCGACACCTGCCTCGGGGACGGGGCGCCGAGCACCTTCGAGCGCTCCTTCCCCGGCCAGACCGGCCGCTGGCAGGCCCGCCACAGCACCTTCCGGGAGGACGGCGAGCCCACCGACCTCTTGGTCCTCACCGACCTCTCGAAGGCGCTGCGGGAGGAGGAACGGCAGGCCTGGCAGCGGCTGATCCGGGTGCTCGGCCACGAGCTGAAGAACTCCCTGGCCCCGATGAAGTCCACCGCCGCCACCGTTTCCAGCGTGCTCGGCCGCGCCAACCCACACGACGGCTGGCGGGACGACGCCCGCCGCGGCCTGGCGATGATCGCGGAGCGCTGCGAGTCCCTGAACCGCTTCGTCACCTCGTACTCCCGCCTCGCCCGTCTGCCGGCGCCGCGTCTGCGCCCCCTGCCCGCGGGGCCCCTGCTGCGCCGGGTCCTCAGCATGGAGATCCGCCGGCCGGTGCGCCTGGTGCCGGGACCCGAGGTGACCGTCGAGGCCGACGGGGACCAGCTGGAGCAGCTCCTGATCAACCTGGTGAAGAACGCCGTCGAGGCCGCCGAGGAAACGGACGGCGAGGTGGAGGTCCGCTGGCGTCGCCCCGCCGGCCGGCTGGTGGTGGACGTCCTCGACACCGGCCCCGGCCTGGCCAATACCCAGAACCTTTTCGTGCCGTTCTTCACCACCAAGCCCGGCGGTTCCGGCATTGGACTGGTGCTCTGTCGCCAGATCGCCGAGGCCCACGGCGGCACCCTGGAGCTGTCCAACCGGGACGACGTCGAGACCGGCTGCGTGGCCCGGCTGAGCCTTCCCTTGGTTCCCGTCCCCGCTGCGGTACCCTAGGCCGATCCCGCCCCCAAACTCAGCCCATGGAGCCGTGACGATGAGCCGAAAATCCTTCGACTGGATCCGATCCCACAAGGCCCTGACCGCCCTGCTTCTGCTGGCCTTCACCCTGGTCGGCGTCTTCGCCGTGGCCTCGGCGGAGGACGACTCCGTGCGCCCGGCGGCGGACCTGAGCACGGTGGGTCCGACGACGGGGCCGACGGCGCTTCGGGACGTGGTGGTGGTGGGCAACAACTGGGACGGCACGGCGGACGTCTTCGATCCGGAGACGTTCGAGGTGGTGAAGCGTTTCGATGTCGTGCCCGATTTCGAAGCGCGCATGGAGGAAGTGAACTCCAGCCGGATACGGCGCTTCTTTTTTCGCCTCATTCGCAACGTGATCGGGGACGGCAACAATCAGCTGGTGGACGACATGTTTACCTCCCACGACGGCCGGTACCTTTACGTCTCCCGCCCCAGCTTCGCCGACGTCGTGGCCATCGACACCCTCACCGGCGAGCTCGCCTGGCGCACCAAGATCGAGGGCCACCGCTCCGACCACTCCGCGATCTCGCCGGACGGCAAGATCTTCCTGGTCTCCGCCTCCACCGCCGGCAAGGTCCAGGCCATCGACACCGCCACCGGGGAGATCGTCGGTGGCTTCGACTCGGGGGACCAGCCCCACGAGTCGACTTATTCCCCGGACGGCGAGCGGATCTACCACGCCAGCATCGGTAAGGTCTACGTGCCCACCACCAGCGGCCTCTTCGATTGGATCAAGGGGGAGCGGGTCTTCCAGATCGTCGACGCCAAAACCTTCGAGGTGCTGCGCCGGGTGGACATGCGGGAGAAGATCCGGGAGTTCGGCTTCGATTGGGTCGACTCGGCGGTTCGCCCCATGGCGATCTCGCCGGACGAGCGCTTCGTCTACCTCCAGGTGTCGTTCTTCCACGGGTTCTTCGAGTACGACGTCGAGCAGGACAAGGTCACCCGCAAGGCGGACCTGCCGATCCCCGAGGACGTCGCCGCCATGGACACCGCCGACTACCAGCTGAACTCGGCCCACCACGGCATCGCCATCAACCACGCCGGAACCAAGCTCTGCGTCGCCGGCACCATGTCCGCCTACGCCGCCATCGTCGACCGCGAAACCTTCGAGTCCACCCTCGTGCCGGTGGGCGCCAAGCCCTATTGGTCCACCGAAAGCGTCGACGGGCTCCACTGCTACGTCTCGGTGAGCACCGAAGATCGGGTGGCGGTCCTGTCGTGGGACGAGGAGCGGGAGGTCGCCAGCGTGCCGGTGGGGGACCACCCCCAGAGGGTCCGCACCGGGAAGATGCTCCTTCCGGCGCCCCCGCCGGCACCGGAAGGGGAAGCTTCGGAAGCCGATGGGGGATCGGAGACCTCCACCTGATGGAGTCGACGGATCGATCGGCGCCGGCGCCGTCTGGGAATCCGGGGTCGGAGGTCTCGGAGTCGCTGCAGTTTCGCCCTGCACAAGAGGGCGATCTGCCGAACCTGGTGAAAATGTTGGCGGACGACCCCCTCGGGGTGACCCGGGAGAGGGTGTCGGAGCCCGTGGATTCGAGGTACGTGGAGGCGTTCCGCAGCATCGACGGCGATCCGAACCAAGAGCTGACCGTGGCCCTGTCGGAGGGGGTCCCGGTGGGCATGCTGCAGCTGACGTTCATTCCCTACCTGACCCACACGGGCTCCTGGCGGTGCCAGGTCGAAGGTGTGCGGATCGCCCGCGGCGTCCGCGGCCTCGGGCTGGGCTCGGTGCTCCTCCGCTGGGCGATCGACCGGGCGAAGGCGCGGGGCGCTCGGCTCGTCCAGCTGACGTCCGACAAGTCCCGGCCGGACGCCCTGCGGTTCTACGGGTCCCTGGGTTTCAAGGCCACCCACGAGGGCTTCAAGTTCAGGCTGGAGACCCCACCCATCGATTCCGGAACCGCGACAGAGGGGAGCGCTGAGCCATGACGCTAGACACCTGGCTGCTCTACGTCGGCACGGTCCTCCTCTTCATGAGCACGCCCGGGCCTAGCCATCTGCTGATGCTCTCCGTCAGCCTGTCGAACGGATTTCGTCGATCCCTCGCCACCGCGGCGGGGGACCTGACCGCGAATGCCATCCAGATCGTGCTCGCGGGTTTCGGGCTGGCGGCGATCATCACCAGCTCGCGGCACGGCCTCGCGGTCGTCAAGTGGGCTGGGGTAGGGTACCTGGTGTGGATGGGGGTACGTCAGATCCTCGCCAGCCTTCGCAGCGGCGGTGACCCGGCAACCGTGCCGGCGACGTCCCGCCGCATGCTCTGGTTCCGGGGGTTCGTCACCTCGGCGTCCAACCCGAAGGCGGTGGTCTTCTTCGCGGCCCTCTTCCCCCAGTTCCTGGACGGTGGGCGGTCCCTCGCCGTCCAGATCGCGATCCTGGGGACGACCTACATCGTCATCGACGGCTGCTTCCTCGCCGCCTACGGCAAGGGCGCCAGCTGGCTGGCGGAGCGGGTTCGGGGCCGCGCAAGGGTCTGGGTGGACCGGGCGGCTGGGGCCAGCCTGATCGCCGCCGCGGTGCTCTTGGGGCTCCGGGCCCAAGGGCGTACCTGATCCGTCGCCTGAGCCCGCGCAGCGAGTAGACTCCCGGGCGATGACCGCCCACAACTCTTTTTCTTCTGAGGGTGGCCCGTTCCGAGGCGTCCCGCCTCGAGGTGGTCCGTCCCGGGTCGCTCCAAAGCTGCGGGCTTGGGGTGCCAAGCTGCTGCTGCTGACGGTCTCGACCTGCGTGGCGCTGCTGGTGTGCGAGGGTTTGCTGCGGACCTTCGTCCGCGTCGGCTCCTTCCGCTACGTGGGGGACGACGGCCGGAGCTGGAACGTCCCGGATCGGCAGCGGGACTACGTGCTGACGCCGGGGTACCGGGGCCGCCTGGAAGCGCCGGAGTTCGAGCATCGGGTGGAGGTGAACGACCTGGGTTTCCGCGGGGACGAGCCCAGGCTGGGGGGCCGCGGGCCGATCTTCGTGGTCGGGGACTCGTTCGTCTTCGGCGTCGGCGCCGCCGCCGAAGAGACCCTGCCGGCCCGACTCGGATCCCACCTTTCTGGCACCCCCCTCGCCGGGGAGGTGTGGAACTTGGGAATCCCCAGCCACGCGTCGCCCCAATACGTGCGCACCGTCGCCGCCTACCGCTCCGTCGCCGAACCGACCTGGGTGGTGGCGTGCTTTTTCCTCGGCAGCCTACCGGGGGGCGCCAATGATCTTTGGGGGGCGGTGGAGTTCGAGGAGGCCCGCGCCGCCGAGGAATCTCCGCCCTCAGGGGGCGGGGCAGCGGGGACGCCGTCCGAGGCGCGGGAGCCCTCGTGGCGGGATCGCCTGCGGCCGGGGCGTGTGAAGAAATGGCTGGCGCGGAGCTCGGCCCTCTACACCTTTGGCATGGCGAGGGTGGGGCCCGCGCTGCGGGCCAGGCGGCACCGCGATCGCCGACTCGCCCCGGCGGAGGTCGAGCGCCTGGAGCGGGGCTGGGGTTTGCTGCGGCGTGACCTCGGGGCCTTGGCGACGGCGGCGGAGGAGGGTGGCTTCCGCCTGCTCCTGGTCCACATTCCGGAGCACTCCGACGTGCGCAACGGGCAGCGGGCGGTGGCGGACCGTTTCTCGGCCCTGGCGACGGAGCTCGGGCTGCCGTCGGTGGACGTCCACGGCCTTCTGGCGCCCTCCGGCGGCGACGGCTTCTACTACCCCATCGACGGCCACCTGGACCCCCGGGGCTACGACCGGGTGGCCCAGGCGGTGGCGTCGGCGATGCTCCAAGCCGCCGCCGGTGGGGGCCCTCAGGGGACGGCGGCGGACCAGGCGGTCGTGGAGCCGGATTCGAAGCCGTCGCGGAACAGCAGCCCGTTGAAGAAGCCGTCGTAGAAGCTGTCCCATAGGTTCTGGGCCAGCACCCCGTTGCCGTCGGCCCGTAGGTGGAAGCAGTCCGATTGGAGGCGCATGGCTTCGATGGGGCTGGGCCTCGTGAGGTCTCCGGGGGGCAGCAGGGTGCCCGGGGGATCGTCCGGCGGGAAGCCGTAGACGAACTGCATGAGCCCGGTGTGGTCGACGATGTTCGTCCGGGGGCGCGAGGCCACCAGGGTGGTGAGGCGCTCCTGGAGATCCATGCCGGCGGTGTTGATCTGCTCCGGCGTCGGCTGGCCGAGCTCGTTCCATTTCGGCACGCAGAGGAAAGCGAGCAGACCGCCCAGGCTGTCGACGAAGTTCGGATGGTCGTAGAGGCTGACCACCACCGTGAGGTCCGGATCGTGGGCCAGAACGTGGTCGAGGACGGTGGTGACGTCGCCGACAATGCGGCCATAGAGGGCTTCGAGCTCGGCCGGCGGAATGCCGGCGTACCAACCTCCGCCGGGCTGGCCGGCGAGGAAATCGTTGCCCCCGATGGTGAGCTGGACGACGTCGATGGTCGGGTTGGCGTCGAGCTCGTCGGTGATCCGCTGCAGCTCCGAGGGCTGGGCCCACTCCTCGGCGGTGGAGCCGCTGATCGCGGTTTCGTCACCTTTCTCCACGATGTCGGGCCGCCCGTTGGCGGCGAAGACGTCCCGCATCGAGCGGTCGATCCACATGAACTCGGACCAGCTGTCCCCCACCAGGAGCACCCGGGTCACCGGGCCTGCGGCGCTCGGTGGGGGGGCGCACAGCGCCGAAGTGAGGAGCAGGGCCGCCGCCAGCGCGGGGACCGTTGGGAGCGAAGGATGACGGGTCATGGGGGCCTCTCCGCGTGAAGGGCCAGCAGGCGCCGGTGGTCGTCCGGGGGTGTCGAGCTCTCGGGCGGCCAGCATATCGCTCACCGGCACCTCCGGGAGGGCGTCGGTGTAGGCGGGGCAGAGATTGGGGGGCGGGTCAGTGGTCCTCCGCCAGCACGCAGCTGTTGGCCTTGCAGTCATGGTAGACGGTGTTGTGGAATCCTTCGTCGATCAGCCGTTCGATGCGGCTCCGCCTGAGGTCGAGGAATCCGAGGGCCCCGTCGAGGCCGTCCGGCGGGAAGTAGCGATGGACGGTGATCTTGCGGTAGGTGCGACCCGCCTCCTTCTGCTGCCTGACTTTCTCGACGATGACCTTCAGCGCGTCTTCGAGGTGGGGATCCTGGCGGATCTTGTCCATCGCCTCGTCGCCGATGGCGTAGAGCTTGTTGTACATCTCCACCCGGTCGATGTCCCGATCCACCGCCGACGCCCAGGCGATGATCTGGGTTCGGTAGAGGGTTTCGAGGGTGCTCGGAACGTCGTCGAGGGGCATGTTCTTGACGTCGGTGTTCATGTAGATCACGTGGAGGACGTCGGCCCCGTCTAGGATCGCCGGCTTGAGGGGGGTATTCATCAGCACCGCGCCGTCGACGAACTCCTGGGCCCCAACCGGCGCCACGGGGTAGAGGCCCGGCACCGAGCTGGAGGCGCGGATCGATTGGGGACCGAGCTTGTCGGTCATGTCTTCCTTCTGGAAGCAGCGGATGATTCCGAGACGCCAGTTGGTGGCGATGATGTGAAGCAGCCGGCTCGACGTGCGAATTCGCTCATAGTCGATCTCGTCCTGCAGGGTCTCGGCCCACGGCGTCGGCGACACGAAGTCGCTCAGATTCATGAGTTGGATCAGGCGCTCGGCCAGAGAACTTTGCCCGCTGGCCAGGTTGTACAGCCTGCGGGCCCCCTGCCAGCCGAGGTGGATGGTGTCGCCGAAGGCGTTGCGGGCGAGGCCCAGCGGGTCCCTCAGGTACGAGCGGGGGTCGAGGAAATCCAGGGGATTAAGGCGGATTCGGAAGCCGCCGTTGCTGTTGTTCTTCCAGGCCAACCGCTCCAGCCATACCCGTTCGAGGTTGCCGACGGCGGCGGGGCCGTATTCGTCCCACTGGGAGACGAGGTAGGAGGCGTTGAAGGAGCCGATGGAGGTGCCGGTGAAGATGACCGGGTCGAGGGGCTGGCCGTCGGTGGTGGGGCACTTGCCGCTGAGCAGGGCCTTGGCGACTCCGACCTCGTAGGCGCCGTCGGCGCCTCCGCCGGAGAAGACCAGCGCGTGGCGGAGGGGCTTGGCGGGTTGGGGGGACGACGCCGGCCCTTCGGCGGCCGAGGTCTCAGGGGCCATGGAAGTCAGTGCCATCGGAACCCTCCGGAGCAATGGTTCGGTCGTAGGCGATTCTGCTGACCCGTTGGACAGGACGCTTCCAGAAGCCCTCAAGACTTCGTGTTGCTGGCAAGGGCGCCCAAGGCGTCCAACGGGGTAAACGATTCCCCTAGCTTACCGCGGCGGTCGTCCTGCGCAGGGAAGGGGCTCAGCGGGGGCCGAACCGGGGCGGGCGCTTTTCGAGGAACGCGCTCACCCCTTCGCGGAAGTCGTCCGACTCGGCGGCCCCCGCCAGGGAGTCCCGTTCTGCGTCCAGCTGGTCGTCGTAGCCGCCGTAGACGCTCTTGCGGAGCAGCTCCTTGGCCCGCGCGAAGGCTTCTGAGGGGCCCGCCGCCAGGGCCCGGGCCTGGGCGAAGGCGGCGTCCAACAGGGCGTCGTCGTCGAGGACTCCGGTCACCAGGCCGGCGTCCCGGGCCGCCTCCGCGTCGAGGGTGCGGTTGGTGAGCAGCAGCTCCGCCGCCAGCTTGGGTCCGACGGCCCGGGGAAGCAGGAAGGTGGTACCGCCGTCCGGGGACGCGCCGATGGCGGTGAAGGCGAGGGTGAAGGAGGCGGAGCGGGCGGCCCACACCACGTCGGCGGTGAGCATCAGGCCCACGCCGGCCCCGGCGGTGGGCCCGTTCACCGCCGCCACCACCGGCTTGGGGCAGCGGAACAGGGTCCTCAGGACCCGGTGCATGCGGTCGACCCCCTGGGAGGCTGTCCCCCGGGGATCGGGGGAGTCGGCGATCTGCCGCAGGGAGGCGACGTCGCCACCGGCGCAGAAGGCCCTTCCCTCGCCGGTCAGCAGGATGCCCCCGACCGCGGCGTCGGCGTCGGCGTCGGCCACGGCCTCCGCCAGCTGGTCGAGTAGCTCGAGATTGAGGGAGTTGTAGGCGGCGGGACGCTGAAGGGTGATGCGGGCGACGCCGTGTTCGACGTCGTAGCGCACGCTTTGGCTCATCGAGGATTCTCCTGGTGTACGGGTTGGGTCGCGGGGGGAGCGTACCAGGGCAGGCCCAGATGGTCGGCGATGGTGCGGCACAGGGCCTCTGGAGGCTCGGCGACGTCGACGTGCAGCGCCTCGGACCCCGGCGGTTCGAGGGTCTCCAACTGGCTGTCGAGCAGGTGGGTGGGCATGAAGTGCCCCCGGCGATTCGACAAACGTTCCTCCAGGAGCTCCCGGGATCCGCTGAGGTGGACCAGGGTGGCGCCGGGTCGGGGGACCCCGAGGAGGAGCCGATAGTCCCGCTTGAGGGCCGAACAGGCGAGCACCATGCCCGGAGTGCCGCGGGCTGCTTGAATCAGCTGATCTTCGATGATGTCCCGGAGGCGGCGCAGCCAGGGACGCCGGTCGTCGTCCCCCAGGGGGATTCCGTCGGCCATCTTGCGAAGGTTGGCCTCGGGATGGTGGTCGTCGCCGTCCTCGAACCGCCACCCGAGGCCCGCCGCCAGCAGCCGGCCGACCGTGGTTTTGCCGGCGCCGCTGACCCCCATCACCACCACCGTCCCCAGGTGGGCCCCGACGTGGGCCCGGTCATCCCGGGGACGGTCAGCCAACGTCCCCGTCCCCCCCGAATCCGAGGCCGCGGGTTTTGAGTCGGACCCGCAGCAGGTGGCTGTCGGCGGTGACGAAGAGGCTCGATCCGTCGTCGCCGAAGGTGCAGTTGGCCGCCGGCATCGGGAGCCGAACGGTGCCGAGGTGACGGCCGTCGGGGGTCAGCACCCAGACCCCGCCGGGGCCGGTGGCGAACAGCCGCCCCTCGACGTCCACCGCCATGCCGTCGGGCAGCCCGGGGGCGTCGTCCCCCACGTGGGGGGTGGCGTCCGCAAAGAGGCGTCCGCCGTCCGCCGTTACCCGGCCCCCGGCCTCGCGGCTGAGGGTGAAGGCCCACCAGACGGCCCGCTCGGGATCGGAGTTGGCCACGTAGAGGGCCCCCCCGTCGGGGGAGAGGGCGACGCCGTTGGGCCTCGATAGCCGGTCGGAGATCAGGTCGACGGTGCCGTCCGCCCCCACACGGTAGACCCCCTGGTGGGGCATCTCACGGGAGGGGTCGTCGGGGCCCTCCGCCAGGCCATAGGGCGGGTCGGTGAAGAAGACCTCGCCCCCCAAACCCACCACCAGGTCGTTGGGGCTGTGGAAGCGGGCGCCGTCGTAGCGGTCCGCCACGGTGGAGAAGGTCGGCCCGGTGATCGGTTCGGCGGGCCAGGGGCCTTCGAGCCGCGCCACCCGGCGGTCGCCGTGCTGGCAGAGCAGGAGCCGTCCTTCGGGATCGAGGACCAGGCCGTTGGACCCGGGCTCGCCGCCCCGGGGGATCTCGCCGGTGTAGCCGGAGGGGCTCATCCAGGTGTCGATGCCGGCGTCCTCCCGCCAGCGGTAGATGACGTTGCGGGGGACGTCGGAGAAGAGTAGGTAGCCGGCGTCCGGCACCCACAGCGGCCCTTCCGACCAGTCGAATCCCTCCGCCAGGGTTTCGATCATCGCGTCCTCGGAGATCACCTCGGTGAGGGCCGGGTCGACGGTCTCGATGTAGCCCAGGGCCGTGTCCCCCGTCGAGGGGGATCCGGCGGGGGCGGTGGTGGCGTCGTCCGCCGGCGGCTCGGCGGCGGGGGCGCAGGCCAAGACCGACAGGGCGAGGATTGGCAGGGCGAGCAGCGGTAGGCCGAGGCGCAGGAACTCGGCTGGGGACGGGAGAATGGCCAGGGTACGGCAGTTCATGGGACCTCCATGGAAACCGGGAAAGGGAGTTGGGGACGGTGGGTGCGATGCTGTGTCCGGACCCGGCTCACAGCGAGGCTCCGAGCGCGAGGACCACGAGGAAGCCTGTGAAGCCCACCAGGGCGGTGGCGGCGGTCCAGGTCCGCAGGGTTTGGGCCTCGTCGAGGCCCAGGTAGCGGCTCACCAGCCAGAAGCCGGAATCGTTGACGTGGGAGCAGGCCGTCGCCCCGGCGGCCACCGCCACCGTCAGGGCGCCGAGGAGGGCGGGGGACGGCGCCGCCGCCTCCGCCACCGGCGCCACCAGGCCCGCGGCGGTGACCATCGAGACCGTCGCGGACCCCTGGGCGAGGCGCATGCCGAGGGCGAGCACGAAGCCGAGGACCAAGAGGGGCAGCCCCGTGCGGCTCATGGCCTCGGCGACTGCGGCGCCGGCGCCGGTGGCCTGGATGACCTTGCCGAGCACGCCCCCCGCGCCGGTCAGCAGCAGGATCGCCCCGAGGGGTGCGAGGGAGCGGTCCACCAGGGCCATGACCTCCTCGGAGGTCCAGCCGCATCGCCGCGACAGCAGCGCCGAAGCCAGGAGCGTGGTGAGCAGGAGGGCGACGAAGGGGTGCCCCAGCAGCTGGAGGGCACCGCGGGGGCCGCCGTCGTCCAGCAGGACCCCCGACACCGTGGCCACCAGGATCAGCGCCAGGGGCAGGAGGATCAGGCCGAGGGCCAGGCCGAAGGTGGGCCCCGCGGCGGGTGCCTTCCCGTGCGACTCCCCATGCTCCGGGGCCGGCTTGTTCTCCTCGTCCGGCTGGTCCGCAACGGCATGGGGGTTGGCCGGGGACCGGAGCTCCCGGTGGGTGAGGTGACGACCCCAGAGGAGACCGCCCACCGCCAGGGCCGGAACCCCCGCGGCGAGGCCGAAGAGGATCACCCAGCCCAGCTCCGCCCCCAGCAGGCCCGCCACCGCCACCGGGCCCGGCGTCGGCGGGACGAAGGCGTGGGCCACCGCCAGACCCGCGAGGAGGGGCACGGCGAAGGCCACCAGGGGACGGCCGGCGCGGCGGCTGGCGCGCTTCGCCAGGGGGATCAGCAGGATGAAGGCGACGTCGAAGAAGACCGGGATGGCCACCAGAAGGCCGATGAGGCCGAAGGCGGTGGGGGCTCCCCGCTCGCCGAAGGTGTCCAGCAGGGTGACGGCGATGCGCTGGACCCCCCCGGAGCGATGGAGCAGCTCCCCGAGCATGGCGCCGACGCCGAGCACAACGGCGATATAGCCGAGGGTCCCCCCCATGGCCCGCTGCACCTCGCCGGCCACCTCGCCGAGGGGAATTCCGCCGACGACGGCCACCCCCAGGCTCACCAGGAGGAGGGACAGGAAGGCGTGGAGCCGCAGCCCCAGCACCAGCACCAGCAGGGCGACGACGGCGCCGCCGACGAGCAGGAGTGCGGCGCCGGCGCTCACGGCCCGGTGCCCGCGGCGTGGATCTCGAAGGAGCCTTCGAGGCCCTCCTCGGCGTTCCAGCCCACCCACACCCGGATTTCGCCGGGGTCGACGTCGAAACGGCCGAAGCCGTCGTGGAAGGCCAGGTCGTCGGCCCGCAGGCGGAAGGTCACCCGCCGGGAGTCCCCCGGCCCGAGGGTGATCCGTTCGAAGCCCGCCAGCTCGCGGAC
Organism: Acidobacteriota bacterium; assembly: GCA_038748685.1. Taxonomy (GTDB): domain Bacteria; phylum Acidobacteriota; class Thermoanaerobaculia; order Multivoradales; family J023; genus JAUIJL01. The sequence goes on from JBCDIS010000099.1 coordinate 12,005, forward strand.
CGGTCGGGTGATGCGGGCCACCGGATCGCGGACGTAGAGCTGCACCACCTCGGTGGCGGCGCGGGCGCCGGTGTTCGTGATCGTCGCCGAGACGTCGACGGCGCCGTCCCGCGGGATGGTCTTGGGGGTCACCTCCAGGTCCGCGTACTCGAAGGTGGAATAGGTGAGGCCGAAGCCGAAGGGGAAACGGGGCTTCGCCCCCAGGTCGAGGTAATGGGAGGTGTTGCTGAGGGAGCTCTGCCAGGCCCCCACCGGGATGTCGTCGAAGGCGATCAGCTCCTCCGGAGCCGGCCTGCCGGTGTTCTTGTGGTTGTAGTAAATCGGCACCTGACCCACCGACTTCGGCCAGGTGACCGGCAGCCGTCCCGACGGCGACGCGTCGCCGAAGAGGAGGTCCGCCAGGGCCGGCCCCGCCATGGTTCCGGGGTGCCATGCCACCAGCAGGGCGTCGGCGTCTTCGTAAACGGCTTCGAGGGTGTTGGGTCGGCCGCTCATCACCACCAGCACCGTGGGCTTGCCGGTGGAGGCCACCGCTTCGATCAGGGCCTCCTGGTCCCCCGGCAGCCGCAGGTCGGCGCGGCTGTGGGCCTCGCCGGAGAGGATCGCCTCTTCACCGGCGAAGATCACCACGGCGTCGGCCCCTAGGGCCGCGGCCCGGGCGTAGGCGAAGGGGGGCTCGCCGGTGGCCCGGGAGCGGGAGACCGCCAGGCCCGGGTCGTAGGCCACCCGGTCCTCCCCCAGCCGTTCCCGCAGGGCGGCCAAGGGGGTGCGGCTGTCTTCCCTGCGGCCGTCGAAGGTCCAGGTGCCGAGCTGCTCATGGGGGGCGTCGGCCATCGGTCCGATCACCGCCAGCCGGCGGATTTCGGGGGAGAGGGGCAGCACGCCGTCGTTGCGCAGCAGCACGGCGCTTTGCCGGGCGGTCTCCCGGGCCGCCTCCAGGAAGGGTTCGGAGAGCAGGGAGTCGTCGCGGCCGGCGTCCCGCTGCGGGCGGTCGAAGAGGCCGAGCCTCAGCTTGATGCGGAGCAGGTTGGCCACCGCTTCGTCCACCACGGACTCCGGCACCAGGCCGCGGCCCACGAGGCCCGGAAGGTGGTCGGCGTAGGCGGTGCTGGTCATCTCCAGGTCCACCCCGGCGACGGCGGCGAGGCGCCCGGCGTCGGCGGCGTCGGCGGCGAAGCCGTGGGGGATCATCTCGGTGACCGACTCCCAGTCGCTGACCACGAAGCCCCGGAAGCCCCACTCCCCCCGCAGGACGTCCCGCAGCAGGCGGGGATGGCCGGTGGCGGGGACGCCGTCGATCTCGTTGAAGGCGGTCATCAGGGTGGCGGCCCCGGCGTCGATGGCGGCCCGGAAGGGGCGCAGGTAGACGTTGCGTAGCTGGGCTTCGGGCACGTGGGCGGCGGCGTAGTCCCGCCCCCCTTCGGCGGCGCCGTAGGCGGCGAAGTGTTTGACGCAGGCCGCCAGGCTGTCCGGCGCCGCCAGGTCGTCCCCCTGGAAGCCCCGCACCATGGCCACCGCCAGCCGCTCCGCCAGGAACGGATCCTCCCCGGGGGATTCGGCGATGCGACCCCAGCGGGGGTCCCGGGTGAGGTCCACCATGGGGGCGAAGGTCCAGCGGACGCCGAAGGTGCTCGCCTCCAGGGCCGAGATCCGGGCCGCCCGTTCCACCAGCTCTGGATTCCAGGTCGCCGCCTGGCCGAGGGGGATGGGGAAGATGGTGCGCAGGCCGTGGATGACGTCCCGCCCGAAGAGGATCGGAATGCCGAGCCGACTTTCTTCCACCGCGATGCGCTGGAGCCGATCGACGGCGTCGCGGTCCATGACGTTGATCAGGGCGCCGATCTGACCGGAACGCACCTGACCCTCCAGAATCGCCGGATCCTGGGTCGAACGGCTGCTGAACCCCCGCAGGTTCATCTGGCCCACCTTTTCTTCGAGGGTCATCTTGGCGAGCAGCTCGGCGATGCGGGGATCGTCGTCGCCGGCCGCCGTTGGGGCAGCGGACAGGGCGGCATGGCAGATCATGAACGCACAGAGCGTCCAGCGGGCCCATTTGGGATCGCGCATGGGGTACCTCCTTGGATTCTACTAAATCGTTATAGTTGACGATTCCAAGGAGGTCAAGCGGAACTTTCACCGTCGCCGCACCGCCGCCGCGATTCCGCGGCGGTGTGTCACGCCCTAGGGGTGATGGAACGGCGGGGCGGGCCTGGCCGCCGGACCCCTTCGGCCGGTGGGGCGAGTGGCCGCGTCAATACGGCCCGGGAGTCAGTCCCAGTCGAGTCGGAAGAGGACCCGGCCGGTCCTTTGCTCGAAGCGACACCGGGGGTTGGCGAGTCCCATCATCTCGGCGGCGCCGGTGAAGAATCCGGCGGCGACTTGCAGGTCCGGCTCGGTGTAGAACGGAGCCCCTTCGAGCATCATGTCGCAGTGCCGGGGGTCGTCGGCCATGAGGCCCACGATCAGCTTGCCGCGGCTGTAGTAGCGCTCGTGGAGTACCGAGATCCTGTCCATGAAGCGGGAGAAATCCCGCTGGCGCATCAAGAAATCGTAGGTGCCGGTGAGGGCGGCCTCCGCCGAAAAGCGGCCGACCTCCCGCAGGCGCCCGAGGTCGCCGCCGTAGTGGTTGTCGGCGATGTACCGGAGGACGCCGTCGAAGACCTCGAAGGGGTACCAATTCGCTTCGAGGATGTGCCGATGGCCGCGGTCTTCGAGGTAGCGATCCAAGGCCGCCTCGGCGTCGTCTCCGAAGCGGACGCGGACGAAATCCCGTTTGGAGCGGATCGATCCGCCCTTGACCTCGAGCGTGTCCTGATCCCGCGGCGTGGTCAACTCGCTGGCTCCTTCCGCGCCGCTGGGCGCGCTGGGTGGGAGGGCTCGGCTCGTACGGCTGCGAAAAGTGTAGCTCTCCCAAGGAGATCCCCACCACCGGTCCAGGGATTTTTCCCTCGGTCGAGAGAAAGTGGGAGGGTTTTGACTAGATTCGGTGTCCTTTTTCGTTTCTTCCACTAAACGACTTTGGGCCTCATCCGCTCTATCCGGTCGTGACCCGTTGGGCCGCAGTGGCCCGCGGCGAATCCTCTACTGAACTTGGGAGACATCATGCACCGAAGCACCCTCCTCACTATCCTGGCCGTCGCCGTCCTCGTTTCGACCCCCGCCGCCTTCGCGGCCCCGGTTTGCACCGACCAGGTCCCAACCCTCACCGGCCCCAGCCCCGCCGTGACGACGTCCGGGGATTTCGGCTCGACGTACCGGGCCTGGAAGGCGTTCGATGGCAACTTGACCGGCCAGAGCATGTGGATTTCGGAGGTGTTCGAAACGCCGGCGTGGATCGCCTACGACTTTGCGGCACCCACCGTTGTCGATCGCTACACCATCAACCACCACAATGGTTCGTCGCTGACCAGCCGCGCTCCGAAGGATTTCGAGCTCCAGGGATGGGACGGCGGCGCCTGGGTCGTCGTCGATCAGCGCCAGGGGGAGACCGGCTGGATCAGCGGCAGCCCCAGGTCCTATTCCGTTCAGAATCCCGGTAGCTACCCGCGGTATCGGCTCTACATCACCGACGACAACGACCCCCGCGCCGGCGTGGTGGTCATCTCGATGGTGGACCTCCGCTTCGAGTACTGCGGCTGCCGTTCCACGGTGGACCTGGTGCCCACCCTGACCGGCGACTCACCCGCCGTGACGACCTCCGGGGACTTCGGTTCCAATTACCGGGCCTGGAAGGCCTTCGATGCCCTCGCCACCGGGCAGTCCATGTGGATCTCGGAGGTTTGGGAGACGCCGGCGTGGATCGCCTACGATTTCGGCGCAGGCCAACTTGTCACCCAGTACACGCTCCTCAACGTCAACGGTTCCTCCCTGACCAGCCGGGCGCCGAAGGACTTCACCCTGGAGGGCTGGGACGGCGGCGCCTGGGTTGTCGTCGACAGCCGCAGCGAAGAGACCGGCTGGCAGAGCGGGATGCCCCGCACCTACGACGTCCAGTCGCCGGGCTTCTATTCGAAGTACCGGCTCCACGTCACCGACGACAACGACGTCCGTGACGGCGTGGTGGTGATCTCCCTGGGGGATCTCCAGTTCCGCGGCTGCCCGACGGGGCGCTGAGCTGAGGCCGATGGCTCCTCCGGAGGGCGTCCTCCGGGGGAGCCGGCTGGGCCCCCTACGACGGCTGAGCCGCGGCCCCTTCGGCCATCCGTTCGGTCTCCACCATGGCCTCCGCCACCAGCTCGGCGAGGTCCTTGGTCTGCTCGGTGGCGGCGGCGAGCATCATCTTGCACTCGGGGCAGCCGGTGACCAGGAGCTTGGCGCCGGTCTCCTGGACGTGGCCCTTGCGGATCTGGTCGACCCGGGTTTCCTCTTCCCGGTGGCTCGTGAAGCCGGCGTTGCCGCCGCCGCAGCAGGTGGAGCGGGGGCCGGAGCGGGCCATCTCGGTGATGTCGAGGCCGGTGGCCCGGATGACGTTCCGGGGGGCGTCGTAGATGCCTTCGTAGCGGCCCAGGTAACAGGGGTCGTGGTAGGTCGTGGAGACGCCGCCGTGGCGCTCCGAGTCGAGCTGGATCCTTCCCTCGGCGGTCAGTTGGTGGATGACCTCCGAGTGGTGAACGACCTCCATCTCGAATTCGTCGTCGAGGGTCCCGTACTCCTGCCCGATGGTGTGGAGGCAGTGGGGGCAGGGGGCGATCATCTTCTTCGCCCCGGTGTCCTTCAGGCGCTCGATGTTCTCACCGGCGAGGGTCTGGAACTGCATCTCCTCACCCTGGCGCCGGGAGTGGTGGCCGGAGCAGGACTCCTTCTTCAGCACCCCGTAGCTGACGCCGGCGCCGTTCAGAATCTTGACCATCGACGCCAGGGAGGATTTGGCGTCGTTGTTGTACCCCCACACGCAGCCGAGCCACAGCAGGTGCTCGGTCTTGCCCTTCTCGAACCACGGAATGTCCAGCTCTTCGATCAGCTTCGTACGCACGTCGGTGGCGGCGCCGAAGGGGTTGCCGCGGCGCTCCACGGTTTCGAGGAACTCGCTCGCCACCATACCGGTGCCGAGGGCGAGGGCCTGGGCCCGCTTGGCGCCGGTGAGGGTCTGGAGGTGCTCGATGCCCACCGGGCAGGCGGCTTCACAGGCGCCGCAGCTGGTGCACTGGCCGAGGGCGTTCTCGGTGATGACGTTGCCGATCACCGGCTCGTCGGCGCCGAGGGTCATCACCGCCTCACGGCCCTGGAGGATGAAGGCCCGGGGGTCGAGCTCCTGGCCGGCGAGGTTGGCGGGGCAGTTGTCGGTGCAGCGCTTGCACTCGACGCAGGACAGGTAGTCCATACGCTGCTTCCACGCCAGGTCCGCCAGGGTTTCGAGGCCGAAACTGGGCTCCTCGTCTTCGTCGTCCATCTCCTCGATGTCGAGGTCCATGGGCAGAAGGTCCGCCAGGCGCTCGGTGCGGAAAAAGATGTTGATCGGCGCCATCAGGATGTGGAAATGCTTCGAGCCGAGGATCAGATGGGGAAACGCCAGGATGATCAGCGCGTGGGTCCACCAGTTGGCCTTGGCGAAGGCTTCCGGAGGCGGCCCGAGGGTCCACAGGTAGGTGAGCATCAGCAGCAGGATCAGCATCGCCACCACGCCGGAGCTGTAGGACTTGGGGCCCGGCGAGATCTTGACCATCACGAAGCGGCGGTAGGCGAGGCCCAGGATGCCGACGGACACGAGGACGGCCCACACCGCCAGAATGCCCTTGTAGATCGGGACACCGGCGCCGAAGAAGGTCTTGAGGAAATACAGACCGTAGGGCTTGAGGAAGTGGTCGACCGTCTCCAGGCCGAAGAAGACGAAGCCGCCGAAGACCGCCGCGTGCATGGAGCCGACCACCGGACGGCCGCCGATGACCCGGGTCTGGAAGAGGACCTCCTTGGTGGTCACCCAGAGCCGCTTGGGAAGGTCGCCGGTGCGGACGCGGTCGGGGGAGCCGGCGAGGATCGCGTCGATGCGCGGCTTCAGGTTTTTGGCGAAGACCGCGGTGCTGACGATGACCAGCACCGTGAAGAGGCCTACTTCCCAGATCGCGAACTCCATCTCCCATGCTCCTAGTCATCTGCTGCGCGGCGCGGCGGGCGCCGGCAAGTGGGTGCGGTTTCGGTGTGGGACCGCCGGTTTTGGGACCGGGGGCGGCCGAACAGGTCACCCAGGGGTGAAGCGATGGTAGCACGGGGTGGGCCCTCCGCCGGGGGTCCGGCGGGGTGCCCAGGGGCCCCGGCGCGGGCCCGAAGTTCGGGCCGCGGCGCCGGGGCGGATTGCTGGTTCAGGGGTAGCTGTTGGCGAACTGCACGGTGGTGCCGGTGTATTCGGTTCCGTACCACGGGGCCAGCCCCGCGGGGTTCTGCCACGAGTATCCCCAGACCACCACGTGCCGCTGGTTCAGCTCGCCGATGCCGGCGTCGTCGTAGCTGAAACCGACGGTCCTTTTGCCGTTGGCGAGGGAATGGCGAACCACCTTCATGTAGTCACTGTAGCTGGCGTTCTGGGGCACCACCCAGTACTCCCGCTCGTATTGGAAGCGGGGCTTGCCCCGGTCGCTGCCCGGGGCCGAGGTGGTGTAGGTGCCGGAGATGCCGGAGCCCTCCCCGGGGAGATCGCGGAATTCGAGGGTCACGCCGCCGTAGTGCTGCTGGTACCAGTTGATCAGGCTTTGCCGGGACTGGTTCCAGCCCCAGACGACCACGTGACGGTTGTTCAGGTCACCGACGCCGGCGTCGTCGAAGCTGAAGCCGACGGTCTTCTTGCCGGCGTTGAACGCCTGGGTGGCGATGTTCTCCACCTGCCACTGGGCGGCCCGGCCATCGATGACCCAATACTCACGGTTGTACTGGACCCGGGGGGCGCCGCGGCGCCACCGGCGGTCGGTGTTCATCGCCTGCTTCCAGCCCTCGACGGCGTGGCCCACGCAGGGGATGCAGTAGTTCTTGTCGCCCTCGTTGGCGCTGAACCAGCGGAACGGCACCACGGCGCGGATGGGCTGGTGGGTGGCGTCGCTGTTCCAGTTGGAGATCTCCTGGTGGATGTTCTCCATCCAGGTGCGGGTGTGGGGCACGTTGTCCCAGTTGTAGCCCGAGACCTCGCGGGTCTGGTCGGTTTCGGTGATGAACACCGGCTTGCGACGCATGTCGGCGGGGATGGCGTTCATGTAGTTCTGGTAGACCCGGAAGTGGTAGTTGATGTTCTGGTAGGGAGGGCCCATCTTGCTGTTGCTGAACACCAGGTTGGGGTCGGAGCCGTGGGTGTAGGCGTGGAGGGCGAGGCCGTCCACTTCGTCGGCGCCGAGGCTGTTCAAGATGTCCACCCAGTACTGGAGGAACCCGCCGGGGGAGGAAGAGGTGGGCGGTCCGTAGGTGCCCGACGCCTGGGGGATCACCATGTCGTTCCCGTGCCCCGGCCGGCTGCGGATGTTGTTGCGGGCGAGGCGGAAGGCGTCGACGTAGTTCTGCACCGTGATCGGCGTGCCGATGGGGCCGCCGGGCCATTCCCGGGGGAGGTTGGTCTCGTTGCCGATGATCCAGATGTCGGCGCCGGAGGAGTTCGCGACGAAGTTGCCGGCGCGGATGGCGAAGTTGTTGTAGAGGCTAGGGTGGGGCAGGGTGCCATTGGGCTCGTAGCCGTTGTTGAGGCGGACGATCACGCCGTGGCCGGCGTTCGACCACGGGGTGTAGTCGCGGCCGCCCTGGTCGCCGGGGTTGGAGCCGATGGCCTCGGTGAAGACGATCCAGCCCCGCTTGCCCTTGGCCACCATCTCCCCTTCTCCCCCCGGATCGTGCATGCCGAAGATCCAGGGGGGCTGCTCCTGGGCGAGGAGCTGGGGGCTGAGGCCGAGGGCGGCGACGAGCAGGGCGAGCAGGACGAGGGTGGCCGATCGGCGCGGGGCGTCGGTTCGGAGTCGGGACAGCTTCATGGGTATCTCCTGTGTGGGGGCAACGGGAATCGGCCGCTCCGTCTGCCTACAGGCGGAATCGGCTGGGTTCTGGTTCTTGGGTATCGGCGAGAACCGCGGCGGCAACCCGTCATCGTCCGTGGACGTCCCCGGATCGGCGCTTGTTCGAGGGCATGGGGAAACGTAGGATCGGCCTCCACCAACCACGGAGAGACGCCATGGAGAGGATCCTGGTCACAGGGGCCCTAGGACAGATAGGAACGGAGCTGGTGACGGAGCTGCGCAATCGCTATGGACGGGACCAGGTGGTGGCCTCCGACGTGCGCATGCCGATGCCGGAGCCCGGGGGCGAGGAGCCGGGGCCCTTCGAACGGGTGGACGTCACCGATGGGGAGCAGGTCCAGGGGGTGGTGACGAAGCACCGTATCGATACCGTGTACCATCTGGCGGCCCTGCTATCGGCGACGGCGGAGGAGCGACCCCAGACCGCCTGGGAGATCAACATGGGGGGGCTCTACAACGTGCTGGAGGTGGCCCGCCGCAGCGGCTGTGCCGTTTTCACCCCGAGCTCCATCGGCGCCTTTGGAGCGGGAACCCCCAAGGACCAGACCCCCCAGGACACCGTCCAGCGACCGTCCACCATGTACGGCGTCACCAAGGTCTCCGGGGAGCTGCTCTGCGACTACTACCACTCCCGATTCGGGGTCGACACCCGGGGGGTGCGCTACCCCGGCATCGTGTCCCACGGCGCCCCTCCGGGGGGTGGCACCACCGACTACGCCGTCGACATCTACTACCAAGCCCTCCGCTACCGGCACTACCTCTGCTTCCTGCGCCCCGACACCCGCCTCGACATGATGTACATGCCCGACGCCATCCAAGCCGCGGTGGAGGTGATGGAGGCGGATCCGGATCGGCTGGTACACCGCAACGCCTTCAACGTCACCGCCATGAGCTTCACGCCGGAGGAGCTGGCGGCGTCGATCCGGGAGCATCTGCCGGACTTCAGGATCGACTACGAGGTCGACCCGGTCCGCCAGGCCATCGCCGACTCCTGGCCCAACTCCCTCGACGACAAAGCCGCCCGCGCCGAGTGGGACTGGAACCCCACCTACGACCTTTCCGCCATGACCCGGGACATGCTCGAGCACCTGGGCACCGAGCCCCCCCGAGGGGCCTGACCCCACCAAGGAGATTCCCGCCATGACCGTCGAACGTTTCCACGCCGCCCTCGACCGACACGTCGCCGACCTCGAAGCCAAGGGCACCGCCAAAGGGGCCGAGGCGGTCATCACCGGAGTCCTCCGGGGGGACGAGGCCCGCGGCCCTCGCTACCTGCTGGACGGCGAGGGGGACAAGCCCTTCGTCAAGATGAACTCCAACAACTACCTCGGGCTGTCCCTCCATCCGCGGATCCTCGCCGCCGAGGAGGCCGCCACCGCCGAGTTCGGTGCGGGACCCGGCGCGGTGCGCTTCATCAGCGGCACCTACCGTCAGCACACCCTGCTGGAGGAGCGGCTGGCGGCCTTCCACGGCCGCGAGTCCGGCATGATCTCCAGCTCCGCCTACGCCACCATCCTCGGCGTCCTGGTGCCGCTGATCGACAAAGAGACGACGGTCATCTCCGACGAGCTGAACCACAACTGCATCATCAACGCGATGCGGCTGTCCCGGCCGAAGGAAAAGCGTATCTACAAGCACCTCGACATGGCGGACCTCGAGAAGGCCCTGGCGGAGGGCACGGGTCGACGCGCCCTCGTGGTAACCGACGGCATCTTCTCCATGCGGGGCTCCCACGGACCCCTGGCGGAGATCGTCGAGCTGGCCCGCAAGTACGACGACCGCTACCCGGAGAACGCCGTGGTGGTGGTGGACGACTCCCACGGCGTCGCCGCCTTCGGCGAGACCGGCCGCGGCACCGAGGAGCACACCGGCGCCCGGGCCGACGTGTTGGTGGGCACCCTGGGCAAGGGGCTCGGGGTCAACGGCGGCTACGTGGTGGGTAGCGGGAGCCTCACCCGCTACCTAAGGGAGACCGCCCCGACGTACATCTACTCGAACCCCATCACCGTCGGCGAGTGCGCCGCCGCCGTCGAAGCCCTGGCGATCGTCGACAGCGACGAGGGCCGCGAACGCCTAGCCCATCTCAGGGCGATGACCCGCCGCTTCGAGGAGGGCCTGGTGCGCCACGGTTTCGAGACCCTCCCCGGCTCCCATCCGGTGACCCCCCTGATGGTTCGCGACACCCCCAGGACCGCCGCCATGGTGCAGCACCTTTACGACCACGGCATCCTCGCCACCGGCCTCAACTACCCCGTCGTCCCCCAGGGGGACCAGTCCATTCGCTTCCAGATCTCCGCCGACCACACCGCCGCCGACATCGACGAGGTCCTGGGGGTGCTCGAAGCCTTCGGAAGCTAGCTGATAGGCTGAAACAGAGGTGACGCCATGAGCATGGTGCTAGAAATCCCTGATTCTGTCGCCGCCGCATTGCGGTTGCCGGAGGGCGACAAGCCTTCGGAGCTCCTGAGGGAGCTTTCGGTGGCCCTCTATGCCCGCGGCATCCTTTCGTTTGGAAAGGCAAGGGAGCTGGCGGGACTAGAGCGTCTCGAGTTCGGGGCGCTGCTCAGCCATCGCGAGATCCCACGCCACTACGAGGACGAGGATTTGGTGGACGACCTGGCGTATGCCCGTCGTTAGCGATACTTCGCCGATCTTCAATCTCGCGGTCCGGGGGCGGTCGTCGTTCCGAGAGCGGTGTGGAAGGAATTGGAAAGTGACAGGTGTGTTGGGTATCTTGCTGCGAGCAAATTGGAAGGGAACTTGAATTCTCCAGGGCGTGTTCACACAAGTCCTTTCGTGGGATCGACCTCCCCCGAACCAACTCCGGCGTAGGGGCGAGGCTTGCCCCCGCCCGCATCCGGAGTGACCTTCCCCCGCCCGCGGAGCTGCACAGAAAAAGGGAAACTGCATGGGCGAGGCGAACCACGGTACCAAGCCCCTTTGACTGCCCCGGCCCTGCAGGTCGCCCACCCAGCGAGCACGTCACCAAGACCTCAATGCCAGTCGCGGCTCCGAAAGATCGGTGTTTCTGCCAAGACGGGCGGGGGCAAGCCCCGCCCCTACGTCGGATTCCCGCCCAGGGTCGTGAATACAGAAGGTGCTCGAACCCCGACTCACTGCGCGCCCAAAACCGATAGGCCGATCTGCGCTAATACGCCCTGGTCGAAGCGATGGAGACTCTACGTCGGGATGCTGGCTTCTTCATCAAGCATGCGCTCTTCGAGCGTCTGGCGGAAGAGGCCGACGAAGCCTAGCCACAGCTTCACCTCTGATGCTGCCTGCGAGGCGATGAATCCGAAATCCGGCGACCGTCGGATTAGAGATCGGTTCCGAGAACCTTCCGCAAACTATTCCTATCTCCCCTGGAGGAATCGATGAAAGCTTCCAAACTCATTCGGATGACCCTCGCCCTTCTGATGGTGCTCGCCGCCCTGCCGGTGCTGGCGGGTCGGGCGGACGACGCTGACCGTAAGAGCAAGAACGGCAAGACCGAAGGCAAGATCGACGGCGTGTCCGTGATGATCGAGTACGGCCGTCCGGAAGCCCGGGACCGCGACATCTTCGGCGCCCTGGTTCCCTACGGCAAGATGTGGCGCACCGGCGCCGACGAGGCCACCACCCTCACCGTGTCCCACGACGTCACCCTCGATGGTCACAAGCTGGCGGCCGGCACCTACGCCCTGTTCACCGTGCCCGGTGAGAAGGAGTGGCAGGTGGTCCTCAACAGCGAGGCGAAGCAGTGGGGCGCCTACAAGCGGGATCCCGCCAAGGACGTGGTGACCTTCAACGTCACCCCCGCCTCCGGCGACCATGTCGAGGCCATGGACTTTGTGATCGAAGGCTCCAAGGTGACCCTGCGCTGGGCCAAGACCACCGTGTCTTTCACCGTCGCCAAGGCCTGATCCCCAAGCGGGCCCGGCGGAGCGCGCCGGGCCGCCGCGGCGGGGTCGCCCCCATTGCGCCTAGCTTCGGCGTCGGCGACCCCCGCCCGGCCTCGTTGATCTGACGCCGTGAGTCGGAGAGAATCGCCCACCCGGCCGCCGCCGCCCGGCGGCGTCTCCGATTCCCCCACCATCCCGCCCGGCTGACCGCCGCACCGCGGGAGCGAGGTCAGGTCATGGCAAAGAATAAGAAGAAGCCCCAACGCGTCAAAGCTCGCATCTCCCGGGGCCTGCGGGACCTCATGCCGGCCCAGCAGCTGGCGCGGCAGTGGATGATCGACAGGATCCGCGGCGTCTACGAGAGCTACGGCTTCCTGCCCCTCTCGACCCCCGCCACCGAATACCTCGACGTCCTCCTCGGTTCCGACGCCGGCGACGAGGCCTCGAAGCAGATCTTCACCGCCAGCAACCCCGAGGAGGAGGCCCTGGGGCTACGCTTCGACCTGACGGTGCCTCTGGCCCGGGTGATTGCCCAGCACCGCGGTCTCGGCCGACCGTTCCGGCGGTACCAGGTGGCGCCGGTGTGGCGGGGGGACAAGCCGGACAAGGGCCGTTTCCGCGAGTTCACCCAATTCGACCTCGACTCGGTGGGCACCAGCTCCGACATCGCCGACACCGAGATCCTGGCGGGGATGTGCGACACCCTGGGGGCCCTCGGCGTCGACGGCTACCTCGTGCGCTACTCCAGTCGCGGCCTCCTGGAATCCCTCCTCGCCTACGCCGGGATTCCCTTGGACCGATCCAAGGACGTCTTCCGGGTCCTCGACAAGCTCGACAAGGCGGGCCTCGAAAAGGTCAAGCTGGAGCTGACCACCGGCTATGTGGACGCCTCCGGCGATCCCATCCGCGGCGTGGGTCTCGAATCGGCCCAGGTCGAGAAGATCGAGCGATTCTTGAGTATCCGCGGTGACCGCCGAAGCGACGTCGTCGACCAGCTCCGGGACCTGTTCGCAGGGCTGGACGGCGCCGACAAGCAAATCGACATCGTCGAGAGGATCTCCAGCCACCTGTACGCCCTCGGCTACGGCGACGGCCAGGTCATGCTGGATCTCTCCATCGCCCGCGGGCTGGCGTACTACACCGGCCCCGTGTTCGAGGCCATCCTCACCGACGCTCCCCAGTTTGGCTCGGTCTTCGGCGGCGGTCGCTACGACGGTCTGGTGCAGCGGTTCCTCGGCGAGAAAGTGCCGGCGGTGGGGGCGTCCATCGGCGTCGACCGCCTGCTGGCGGCCCTGGAGCACCTTGGGAAGGTGAAGAGCCGGAAGTCGACGGCCCAGGTGCTGGTGACCCGCATGGACGATCGCCTCGACGCCGAGTACCTGGCCATCACCTACGAGCTACGCCGGGCCGGAATCCCCGCCGAGATCTACCTCGGGAAAGCCCGAAACCTGGGCAAACAGCTCAAGTACGCCGACCAGTGGGAAGTGCCGGTGGCCCTCATCCTCGGGGAAGACGAGTTGGACCGCGGCGTCGTGACCCTCAAGGACATGGACGTGGGCCGCCGTCTGACCTCCGAGATCGAGGACCGCGAGTCGTGGCTGGCGCAGCGGCCTGGGCAGCGGGAAGTGCCGCGGGGGGACCTGGTGGCCACGGTGCGGAGTCTGCTGGCGGAGATCGAGGGCGGCGACTAAGGGGCCCCCGGCGGGGCCGGGGGAGGTGTGGCACCCTGCGAAAGCTCCGCCCAGGGCGCCGAGCGGTGGTTGGCGGTGCGGATAGGTGTGATTGCCAACCGGGTTGGCGTCCGTAACCTGTTTATTTTCTGAGTTTAAGATTTGGCCTGGGGCTGTGCTGCCAACAGAGTTGGCGATAGGTGGTCGGCGGAGGTCCGAAGGCCCCTCGAAGGGCATCATCCAGGGCTCCGCGGGCGACCCAGGTCAGGGTTCGAGGAGGCCCGAAGCCGCTCCGGGCGGGATATCCGGGGCCATGGCGCCCCTTTCGGCGAAGATCGAGGGGGATCTTCAGGAGATTCGGCCCTGGATCGATCTCATGGCACGGTCCTTGTATTAGCTGAAAGTCGCAACCAAGAGCCTCGAGATTTCATCCCGCGGCGCCATCTTCAGGAGCGACTTCAATGACGTTCTTCCAGCTGATCGACTCGACCCAGGCCCGGCCCAAAGAACGCCGTTCCACCGAACCCCAGGTGCCGGCGAGCTCCTTCCTCCTGAACCCCAACTCCATCGAACGGCGCCAGCCGCGTCCTAAGCTCTACCTGGTCCCCCAGCCCGACTGACCGACTGCGTAGAGATTTCCCGGGCCTTGGCCGCGGGAGCCTGTGAGCCGCTTCTTCGGAAGCGGCTCGTTGCGTTTGGGGCCAAGCCCGCGGCCGCGGCGCATCGGCTGTGTCAAGATTGAGTCGATTCGACACCATCCACTGGAGGAGAGGCATCCGATGTCCCGTATCGACGGTAAGAAGATCTTGATCAGCGGCGCTTCGTCCGGCCTCGGTGAGTTCCTGGCCCGGGAGCTGGTGCGGCGGGGGGCCCGGGTGGGGCTGCTGGCCCGGCGGGCGGAGCGCCTGGAGACCCTGGCGGAGGAACTTCGGGCCGCCGGCGGCGTGGCCGCCTGGGCCACCGCCGACGTGACCGACGACGACGGGCTGGCCGCCGCCCTCGATCGGCTGGGGGACGAGCTCGGCGGGGTCGACGTGATCATCGCCAACGCCGGTTACGGCCACCCCGAACCCCCCCACCGCCACAAGCCGGGGGCGGCGATCCAGATGTATGACACCAACGTTTTCGGCATGCTCCGCATGATCGACTGGGCCCTGCCCCGGTTCATCGAGCAGGGGTCCGGGCACATCGTCGGCGTGGCGTCCATGGCGTCTTACCTCGGCCTTCCGAGCTCGGCGTCCTACTGCGGCACCAAGGCGGCGATGCGGGTCCACCTGCAGGGGCTGCGGGTCACGCTACGGCACTACGGCATCGCCGTCACCACCATTTGCCCGGGCTTCGTCGAGAGCGAGCTGACGGCGAAGAACAAGACGCCGATGCCCTTCCTCTGGAAGACGGAACGGGCGGTTCGGCTGATGGCGGACGCCATCGAGAAGCGCCGTGGGGAGGTGACCTTCCCCTGGCAGATGCGCTGGCTCATCGGCGGCCTATCCCGCCTGCTGCCGACCTCGTGGGTCGAGGTTCTGCTGCGCCGGGGCGCGCCGAAGCGGCGGACGCCCCAGGCCGCCGAGCCCGCCCGCTGAATCGCGGGCGGCGAGGTGATCCCGCCCCAGGGGAGGCGCCAGGGCGGGGCGGGCCCCTACTCCCCTTCGAGCTGGCGGTGCAGTCGGTTCATGCCGCCGAGCCAGCGGTCGTAGTCGTCGGCCTTGCGGCGGAAGAACTCGTGGACCTGGGGGTGGGGGAGGACGAGGAACCGGCCGTCCGCCAGTCCTTCCAGGAGGGTCCCGG
>JBCDIS010000100.1:0-26329 GCA_038748685.1 Acidobacteriota bacterium
CGAGACGTCCCTACTCGACAACCGTAGATGGAGGCTCCAACAGCGGTGCCGGGAGTCTCGCGGATTCGAGCACGGCCGAAACTTGTTTGAGCTGGGACGACGGCCGATCCGGGACCACGCCCTGAACCTCGACAGAGCGACGCCGAGCGCCGACGATCCCCGCGAGTTTTGCAGGCCGCGCGCAGAACCGCGAGACGACCTTCAACGACGACGCCTACCCGAATCCCGGATCAGCGCAGCGTGTAGACGAACGGGATGACCGAGTGGCGTTCCCCGACCCGCTTGTCGAGGGTCACGGTCAGTTGACCGTCGTTCCGCTCGAAGGTCAGGCGGGTGTCTTCTTCGTCGGTCTTCATGTGGAAAACCGCCTTTTGGCCTTCACGCTCCACGCAGCGGAACACCATCGGCGCGTCCTTCTCTTCCCAAGCTTCGAAGCCGGGGGAGAAGTGCCGAAGGCGTAGCTCGACGCTGTCACCGGCGGTTTCCAGGGCCAGAAACTCATAGAGTCGAACCCCGTCGTCGGTGAGCCAGCGGAACATTCCCATCATGGTGCCCCCACCGGGGGCGCTCCACGTCTCCTCGATGACACTGTCGTTCATCTCGCCGTGCCAATCCCCCGCCAGCCAGGCGAAGTCGGCGATCGTCGCGCCCACCGCGACCTCCGCCGACGGTGCGGCAGGCTGGGGGGTCAGGAAGAGCAGCAAGGCCAAGGTCGTCAGGGTCATCGGGGTTCCTCCTTAGTCGTTTCGTAGCTTTCGGCCGGAGACGCAGGTGGTGTCGGGCTCAGCCCTCTCCCGTCGGCTCCCGCGGAGGCCGACTCGAACCAGCGCCCCAGAACCTCCAGGCTCGGGTCCCTGGGGGCCAGCTGACGGGCCTGGTCCAAGTATTCGCGGCCCCGGGCGGGGTCGCCGGATCGAGCATAGGCAATCCCGAGAGCCGCCAAGCCCGGGGCTCGGCGCCGATCTGTCGATTCCATCTCCAGGGCCCTGGTGATCAGCGCGGTTCCTTCATCCAGCCGATTCAACAGCACCAGCACCACGCCCCGGGTTCCGAGCAGGGGACGCTCCCAGGGTAGGAGATCGACCGCCGTGGCGGACAGGGCGTCCGCCTCTTCCAGGAGCGCCGGCTCTTCGAGCATCACGTTGGCCCAGGCGATGTTGTTGGCCAGCATCGCCACCATCAGGGGCTCCTCGGAGTTGGTCCCTTCGAGAAGCTCGACGAAAGACTCCCGCGCCCTGTCGAACCGACCGTACTCCAGATCGCCGACGGCGGCGAGATTGGTCAGGATGGGATGGTCGGGGAAAAGCTCCAATCCCGCGCCCTTGGTTCGCTCGAAACCTTCCCTGTCTTCCGCGTCGAGCCGATCCTGAGCCTCCAGCACGTAGGAGCCGGCCACCGCCGCCTCCACCATAGCGGGCTTCCAAAACGGTATGGTCAAAAGCTGCATACCGTCGGTCATTTGGAGGCCGATGGCGCTGGTGGTGCGGTAGGGCAGCAGACTCACCACGAGGCAGAGGACATTGGCCGCCAACAAAGCCCTCCACGGCTCAGGCCGCTCCTCGAACACCCCGACGATGTCCCCAGGCCCGAATCCCATCCCTTGGGACACGACCCAGACCAGCAGCAGGTTGACCGCCGGCCCCCCCAGGACCACCAGCCAGTGGCGCCACTTGAAGCCTCTCAGCCGACGATGCAGGTTGAAAGTGAGACCCGAGAAGGGGCGACGGTGCAGATGCCACCGTGTCCCCAGGAAGCGCACCGTCCCCATCTCCTTGCCGCTGCCGAGGATCACCCTGGGGACGTCTAGCCCCAGGAGCCGGGCCACCGCGAGATGGCCGAGCTCATGGAGTGGCACCACCAGCACGAACCAGAAGTAGAGAATGCCCAGGTTCACGAGCCACCAACCCGTGGGGAAGCCGGCGACCAGCGTCAGGCCGCCGATCAGCGGAGCTCCGACGAGGAAGAACACCGAGCCCCGGCTCCCCTGGTTGCCCTCCCGCTGCATGCACTCCGGGCACACGGACACCTTCCGACCCAAGAGCCGGTGCTGATCGGTGAAGGCTTGGGCCAGGCGGCTCGCCTGACCGCAGCGGTGGCAGAAGACCCGCTCCCCTTTTGGTACGGGGACCTCCGGAGCCGGCCGCCGCGCTGGAGCAGGGGGATCCGCGCTCGGCGAGGCCGCCGGTGCCACCGGCTCTGAGGTCACCGGCTCTGGGGTCACCGCCGGAGAACCTTCCCCGGATTGAGGATGCCGTCGGGGTCCAGGGCCTCCTTGATCCGCCGCATCACCTCGACGCCGGATCCGTGCTCCGCCTCCAACGAGTCGATCTTGCCGTAGCCCACGCCGTGCTCCCCGGTGCAGGTACCCCCCATCGCCAAGGCCCGGGCGACCATGCGCTCGTTGACCCGACGGGCGCGGTCCATCTCACCCGGATCCTCGGGATCCACCACGAAGACCAGATGGAAATTCCCGTCCCCCACGTGGCCGAGGATCGGCGCGGTGACGCCCTCCGATTCGATGTCGAGACGGGTCTCTGCGATGCACTCGGCGAGCCGGGAGATCGGTACGCAGACATCCGTGGGCCAGCCCTTCGCCCCCGGTCGCAGGGCCAGGGCCGCCCAATAGGCGTGATGACGGGCATGCCAGAGGGCCGCCCTCTCGGCGGGGTCGTCGCTGGACCGCCAGTCGAGCCCGCCGTGTTCCCCCGCGAGGCGCGCCACGGTGGCGACCTGCTCCGCCACCGCCGACGGCGA
Source organism: Acidobacteriota bacterium (assembly GCA_038748685.1). Classification (GTDB taxonomy): domain Bacteria; phylum Acidobacteriota; class Thermoanaerobaculia; order Multivoradales; family J023; genus JAUIJL01. The sequence continues at coordinate 2,755 of JBCDIS010000100.1, forward strand.
GCCGTGGAACTCGAAGAAGAGGGTCGGGCGGAGGGGGTCCCGCCTGTCGGAATATCGGTTGGTGGCCTCGATCTGAACCTCGTCCAGGAGCTCCATCCTGGCCACCGGCACCCCCCATTGAATGATCTCGATGGCGGTGCGCACCGCACCATCGAGGTCCTCGAAGGGGCAGACCGCTGTGGCGATCGCCTCCGGCAGACCGTGGAGGCGCAGCTGCACCTCCGTGATCACCCCCAGGGTTCCCTCCGAGCCCACCAGCAGGCGGGTGAGGTCGTACCCCGCCGCCGACTTGCGGGCCCGGCCGCCGGTGCGAATCACCTGGCCGTCGGCGAGCACCGCCGTGAGACCGAGGACGTTCTCCCGCAACGTTCCGTAGCGCACGGCGTTGGTCCCCGAGGCGCGGGTGGCCGCCATGCCCCCGAGGGTCGCGGTGTCGGCGCCGGGGTCGATGGGAAAGAAGAGCCCGTGGTCCCCCGCGGCTCGGTTCAGCCGCCCTCGGGTCACCCCCGCTTCGACCCGGCAGTCGAGGTCGTCCGGGTGGATCTCCAGAATGCGGTCGAGGCCCGAAAGATCGAGGCTGACGCCCCCCTCCAGGGCGGCGACGCCCCCTTCGAGGGAGGTCCCGCCGCCGAAGGGGATCACCGGGCATCGGTGGCGGGCACAGATCTCCACCGACGAGGCGACCTCCCGTGTGCTTTCAGGGAACGCCACGGCATCCGGCGGATGGGCGGGGTGGTACGACTCGTCCCGTCCGTGGTGTTCCCGCACCGAGGGGGCCGTCGACAGCCGGTCCCCCAGGAGCTCACGCAGCTCGGCGAGCGCCCTGCTCCGGCTCCCCTCCGCCCTGTCGACGTTCCCGCTCTCCGACATGCGCACCTCCGCCTGGAGAAGGCCCGACGTTATCGACCTTCGCCCTTCGATACGTCCTTCGACGCCCCGTCGGACTCCGGCGGCGGCTCGGCGGGCAGATTGGCCCGCAGGGCCTGGGCGATCCCCTCCATCTGCCCCGTCAGCATCATGCCCCAGCGGTCCCCGTCGCGGCGGAAGCTAATGACCTCCAACTTCGTCATGTAGACGCCGGCGGCTCCGACCTTGACCCGGGTCAGCACGTGGGAGACCTCGCCCTCGGGCACCGTGCCGAGGACCTCGATCTCGTCGAAGTTGAGGCCCTGGCCCCCGAGCTGAGCCTCGATGATCCTCATGAAGGACGCCATGAACTGGGCCGGGGACGAGCCCTGGACCTCTTCGATGGTGGCTTCAGGGCCGAAGGTCATATCGAGGATCCCCCGATCACCGATCCGCGCGGCGGCCTCGAAGACGGGCTGGAGCATCGCCTTGAACTTCCCTAGCTCCTCGGGATGCATGTGGTCGACGATGCTCCCCATGCCTTCGTTCTGCAGCGAGGTGAAGTACGCCGACGCCGCGGCTTCGGGCCCCTCCAGCGCGGCGGCGTCGGCTTGGGGGAAGGCCGGGACGGCGAGGAGGGCGATCGAGAGGCAAAGGAACGGGAGTCTCAGCGGGTGCTTCATGTCGTGGATCCTGGAAAGTCGATGTCGCTTGACGCGGTGTCGAAGGGCGGAGGCCGGCCTAGGGATCAATCTTCTCGAAGCCGCGGCCGAAGGGTAGGAGGGACAGCGGAATCAGCTTGATGTGCTGGATCGCAAAAGGAATACCGATGATCGTGATCGCGAGCACCGCGGCGTGCACCAGGTGGATCAGGGCGATCTCCCAGCCGAACAGCACCAGCCACAGCACGTTGAACACCACGTTGAGGCATCCATTGACCTGCGGCCGTTCCACCACCTGCTTACCGAAGGGGGCAAAGGTGGCCATGCCCAACTTGATGTTCTGGACCCCGAAGGGGATGCCGATTAGGGTCAAACACAGCAGCAGACCACCGAGGATGTAGCCGAGTCCGGCGAGCAACCCGCCGAAGATCAGCCATAGGATGTTTCCGAGCAACGTCATCGAGAGAGTCTCCTTGGATCGAATTCGGGGGCACCGTCGCGCCGCCGCGGGTCAGCGAACACCGCCGGCCTAAGGTGCAAAGCAGGGGGCCTCAGTCGTCCGAGCGGTATCGGGTACCCCTCTCCTTCTTTAGTTGCGAGCGCTGCCGTTTGTTCGTCAGCCGGCGACGCTTGGCGGATCTCGGGACCCGGGTCGGCCGGCGCTCCGCTGGAACCTCCAGGGCCTCCTGCAGAATCTCCACCAAGCGCGCTTCGGCGGCCCGCCGGTTGGCCCCCTGGGTCCGCTCCCGCTGACTCGACACCGACAGGACCCCAGCCTTGGTCAGCCGACCCTTCAGCTTGCCAAGGAGCCGGGCCCGGTGCTCGGGCTTCAGGCTGCGACTCGAGGCGATGTCGAGGCTCACCGTCACCCGGGTCGAGACCTTGTTGACGTTCTGCCCCCCGGGGCCACTGCTGCGGGATGCGGTGAAGGTCAATTCGGCGGGGTCTAGGGATATGCCGTCGTCCAGGGAAATCATGGTGAGATCAGGACGGCCGGGGTCAGGGCGGCCCAAGGGCCGAGGCCGACGAACCTGATAGCGTCCATTGGACCATGAGCCTACTGGACATTCAAGCGATCCTCGATCCCAGCCGTTCGGCGAGCCCCGAGGGCTCAATTCGGTTGGCCAGCTCCAGGGAGGGGCGCGACGTCTCGGGCCACCGGTTCGGATCCGGCCGACGGTCCATCAGCCTGATCGCGGGCTGCCACGCCGACGAACCGGTGGGCCCCGCGACCCTCGACCGCCTCGGCTCCTGGCTCGAGGGGCTGGATCCCGACCACCCCCTCCTCCGCCGCTACCGTTGGCACCTCGTCCCCCACGTCAACCCGGACGGCGAAGCCCGCAACGCCCCCTGGACCGACCTCCTCGGGGACCCCGCCACCTGGCCCCGGCGCAAAGATCCGGTGACGGTGGACCTCCTCGCCTACCTGCACCACGTCGCCCGGGAGCTGCCGGGGGACGACGTGGAGTTCGGCTTTCCCCGCGGGGAGGACGACGCCGGTGCGCGGCCGGAGAACCGCGGGGTGGCCGACTTCCTACGCCCCGGCGGGCCCTACGCCCTCCACGGCAGCTTCCACGGCATGGGGTTCGCCGCCGGCCCCTGGTTCCTCATCGAAGCGGATTGGGCCGACCGCACCGGGCCCATGCGGGACGAGCTGCGATCCAGCGTCGAGGCGGCGGGCTATACGGTGCACGATGTCGACCGCGGCGGCGAGAAGGGTTTCACCCGGATCGACCGGGGGTTCACCACCAGACCCGACTCCAGGGCCATGGCAGCCCATTTCGAGGCCCTGGGCTCCGCCGAGATGGCTGCCCTATTCCGCCCCAGCTCCATGGAGATGGTCCGCTCCTTCGGCGGCGATCCCCTGACGCTGGTGTCGGAGATGCCGCTGTTTCTACTGCCGGCGGACGAATACGCCGGCGGGGAGCTGGTCAGGCCTGCGGCGGTGCAAGAGCTGCGGCGGGTTTCCCTCGCCCGCAACGCCGCCGAGCTGGACCGGAGCGCCCGTCGACTCGGGCTGCGGCCGATGCCCCTCTGCGATCAGATGCGATTCCAGCTCGAATTCCTCGACGCCGCGCTGCGGGCGGTCGAAGCGGCGGCGTGAAGGTTCCTCAGGCTTCGCTGGATCCGGTCCCCAGGTCTTCCCGTAGCAGGTCTTCCCGCAGCCAGGCCCGGGCCCGCATCCAGTCCCGCTGGGCGGTACGCAGGGAGATGTCGAGGGCGGCGGCGGTCTCCTCCTCCGAGAGCCCTCCGAAGAAGCGGCACTCCACCACCCGGGCCAGGCGAGCGTTGCGCTTCGACAGGCGCACCAGCGCGTCGTCGATGGCCACCAGCTCGTCGGCGCGATCGCCGACGGCGATGCGGGCCTCGTCAAGGGTGGCGGCGACGTCCCCGCCGCCCCGCTTGGCGGCCCCCTTCTGGCGCGCGTGGGCGACGATCACCTGACGCATGGCCCGGGCCGCCACCCCGAGGAAGTGGGCCCGGCTCTGCCAGTCGACCTCTGAGGACCGCACCAGCTTGAAATAGGACTCGTGGACGAGGGCCGTGGGGTCGAGGGTCTGCCCCGGCCGGACCCGCCCCAGCTGCCGCTGCGCGACCCGCCGGAGCTCACCGTAGACCATCGGCATGAGTCGATCGAGGGCCTCGGCGTCGCCATCGCGAAACGCCATCAGCTGCCGGGTCACGTCGCCGGGGTCGGCCTGGGGAGCTTCGTCCATCGGGGGTCTCCTCGTCCACCGAGCCTACCAGCCCTCCTCCCCGGCCCCAGCACGGGGCCGGGGAGGGGCTGCCGTAGACAACCGTGATCTCGGGGAGATGCCGTTGACCCCCGACGTCTCCCCTACGGCGCGCCCACGGAGCTGCTCCAGGCGCCGACGCCCCCGGACTCGAAGCCGTCGTAGAACAGGACCGATTCCTCCGAGGTGAAAAGGACGAAGTCGATGGCACCGGCCTCCCAGCCGTTGACCCCCACCAAGACCGGGAGCCCGTCGGTGTACACCGTACATCGCTCGGAGATGCCACCCGCGGCATTGGAGCGGCAAAGGAAGCGGTTCAGGTCAGGAAATCGGGCGAAGTCGACGAAGAGGTCCGCGTCCTGGGGACCGACGGTCGGCAGGACCATCTGGATGTCCACGAGGGCTGGCGGCGCCTGCGGGAAGTAGACGAAGTACTTCCATGCTTCCTGGCCGGCCAGGCTATGGACTTCCCCCGGCGTCTCCTGCGGGCCGAATAGATTCTGGTGGACCTGCAGGGTTTTCGCCTGGACCTGGCCGCAGCCGCCGACCGAATGGTCGATCCAAGCCAAGGCGAGGCGCTCCCGGTCGTCCATCGTCAGGTCGTACACGATGGGCTCGGGAAACGAGCCGCCGACGTTCAAGTTCAGCGAATCCTTCGCTGAAAGCTGAATGTATTCCCTGCCGAGCTGGTTCGAGAATTCCTGCAGAAAGACGGCGGCCCTGGTCCCGCCGTCGTTGCTCAGGACGACCCGGGTCCGCGACTCCGAGACCTGGTCGCTGCCCAGACGAGCTTCGGGGAGCCGGGTGCCATCGGCGAGGAAGGCGCTTTCGACGGCATCCGACGTCGGGCTCGTGGGCAGCTGCCCCTGCCAGGCGACGACGAAGTCGCCCTCGGCGTCGGTAGCGACGCTCGGCCGCAGCTGGTTGAGGGCCGTCGAGGCGTTGACCACGATCTCCGAGCCCACCGCCGTCGTCGTGTCGTCCCAGCGCCGCAGCTTCACGTCGAGGTTGCCGCCGGTGTTCTCCGTCCAGGTCACCAGGAAACGGTCGCCGTCAGGCTCGATGTCGACAGCCGGCATGCCGATCCGCGTCGTCCCCGGGGCGTTGACCGTCAGATTTCCACCCCCTACGGGCTGGTCCACGGAGTTGTAGAGGGCCGTCGTCACCCTGTCTTGACCGCTGACGGTGTCGACCCAGACGAAGGCGGCCGTGCCGTCTCGGGCCACTTCGACCCTCGACGTCGTCAGGAAGGCGCCGAGACCTGTGAGGGTCGTTTCGCTACCCGCCGGGTTACCGAGGGCGTCGAAGCGGCGGAACAGCCTGGTGTTCATCGGACCGGCCCAGGTGAGCACGAAGGTGTGGTCCGGCAGCATGGCCACATCCGGCCAGGAGATGGAGCTACCGCTCACCAGGGTCTGGACACCGCCGAGGGGCGAGCCGTCGACGTCGTAGCGGCGCCCCCTTATGGCCTGGCCGGCGCCGTCGTCCCAAACGATGACGAAGCGGCCGTCGGGGGCCGCCGAAACGGCCACGTTGACGGCGCACTCTGGCCCGGAGACCACGAAGTCGTCCAACAAGCCCGCGGCCTGGGGGAAAGCGCCCCCGGGGGCGAGCAGGACGGCGAGCAGCCAAAGGCAGAGCAGAGGCGTGAAGGAAACACCGGTGAACGAAGGGATCCTGTTTTCTTGAATTTGGCGAGCGCGATCTCGAAGCATGGTTATGTCCTCCTACTCCGCTCCACGTCAGGTCCTGGAAAACCGCTTCATCGAATTTTGAGGAATCCGCCGGCCGCGCTTTTCCCTTTCGTCCGCATCCGCCTCCGTCGCTCCGGGAGCCGGTAATATCGAGAGTCACCGCTCCGAAAGCCCTCCGCCATGCCAGCCGATCCGACCATCACGACCTATCTCGAGGCCCACGCCGCGGGGGACCCGGCGGCCTTCGGGCAGCTGGTCGACGTGGTCTACGGGCACCTTCGGTACCTGGCCCGGCGGCACATCGCGCGGGCCCCCCACGCCAGTCTGAGCAGCTGCGCCCTGGTGCACGAGGCTTACTTGAAGCTCGAGGGGGCCGGCGGCTGGCGGGAGCGGGGGCATTTCTTCGCCGCCGCTTCGCGGGCCATGCGCCACGTGCTGGTGGACGGTGCCCGCCGCCGGCAGCGTCACCGCCGGGGTGGGGGTGTCCAGGTGCGCGTGGATCTCGAGGCGGACCTCCTGCTGACCGAGCCTCCGGACGCCGAGATGCTCGCCCTCGACGCCGCGCTCCACCGGCTCGAATCACGCAACCCCAGACTGGTGAGGGTGGTGGAGTGCCGCTTCTTCGCCGGCCTCTCGGAGCCCGAAGCCGCCGAGGCGCTGGAGCTCTCCCTCAGCACCGTGCAGCGGGACTGGCGGGCCGCCCGCGCCTGGCTCGCCCGCGAGCTGGGGGGCCCCGGAAGCCCGGCGCCGTGACCGGCGATCCCAGCCTCGAAGAGGTCATCCGCCGGGCGGCGGCCGCCACCGGGGACGAGCGGCGAGCGCTGGTGGATCGCCATCTCTCCCGGCTGCCCCTCGTCCGCAGCACCGTACTCGACCTGCTCGCCGAGCAGGACGAGCCCTGGCTACGAACCGGCGGAGCTCTCCGCAACGGGTCGCTGCGGGACCTCGGCTCCCCGGTCCTCGGGCCCGGGGATCGCCTCGGGTCGATCCGCATCGAGGCCGAGATCGGAGAGGGTGGCATGGGCACCGTGCACCTGGGCGTCGACGAGTCCCTGGACCGCGCCGTGGCGGTCAAGACCCTGCGCGCCGATCTGGCTCCGCGGCCGGAGGCCATCCGCCGTTTCGAGCGGGAGGCCAAGATCCTCTCCCGCCTCGACCACCCCGCCATCTGCCAAATCCACGGCCTGGAGGAGCACGACGGGATCCAGCACCTGATCCTCGAACGGGTCGAGGGCGAGACCCTGCGCCGCGCCCTGCCGAGGCTGGACCAGGACACGCGGCTCGGCGTGGTCCAAACCGTCGCTGACGCGCTCAGGGTCGCCCACGCCGAGGGGGTCGTGCATCGGGATCTCAAACCCGACAACATCATGATCACCCCCGCGGGTCAGGTGAAGGTACTCGATTTCGGAGTCGCGAGGGTGATCACCCCTCGCACCGGAAACTCCGGTCCTCGGGCACACACCCCTCCTCCGGCGGGCGGTGGAGGGGACAGGGCCGCCGAGGGGGCCGCCGAGGGGGCCGCCGGGGGGGCCGCCGGGGGGGCCGCCGGGGGGGCCGCCGGGGAGGATGCCGCGACGGCCGATCCCCTGTCCACACGGCTCGGCGCGCTGCTCGGCACCGTCGCGTACATGAGCCCGGAGCAGGCTAGGGGCGAGCCCGTGGGGCCGAGCAGCGATCTCTTCTCCCTCGGCCTGATCCTTCACGAGCTGAGCTCCGCGACGCCGCCCCACCCCCCCGGTCTATCGAGGCCCGAGGTGCTGGCCAGACTCGCCGAGGGGCGGCTCGATCCCCCGACGGGGGTCGGAGCCGAGCTCGCCCGGCTCCTCGACCGACTGTGCCACGTCGATTCCCGACGCCGCGGGGACGCGGCGAGCCTGGGCCGAGACCTGGCGTCGATCCGCGACGCCCCCGCCCGTCGCCGGCAACGAAAGCGACGGCGACGGCTCGGCGCCGCGGTGGCCCTAGTCCTAGCCGCCGCCGCCGGGGTCGCCCTCGAAGCCCGCTGGAGCGCCCAGCGCCAGGCAGCCGGCCTCGAACGCTTCGCCCGGCAGTCCTCGGAGATCATCTGGCGATGGCGGACCGCTGAGCTGGCGCCCCGCCACGACGTGGCTCCGGGGCGCGCCCTCCTTTACCGAGATCTCGAACGTCTGGAGGCCGAGCTGGGGTCCCTTTCGGGCCCGCCGGCCGCCGCGGGTCACCGTTCCATCGGCCGGGCCTGGCTCGCCCTCGGGGCGCCGGAGCAGGCCCGTATCCACCTCGAAGCCGCCGACGACCTGCGACCGGAGGACGCGGAAACCGCCTGGTGGCTCGGCCGCGTCTACAGCGAGCTCTACCGCCGCGCCCTCGACGCCACAGCGGCCTTGGAGCGGGACGGCCCCCGGCAGCGCGCCAGGGAGCAGGCACGCTTCACTTGGCGTCGGCGGGCCCTCGACGCCCTCGAACGCGCGCGGAGCGCCCCGGACGCCGATCCCCAATGGCTCGAAGCCTTGATCGCCAGCCACGAGGAGCGTTTCGACGACGCTCGGCGCGCCCTCGAGGGGGTGGACGCCGAGCCCTGGGCCTTCGAGGCGGCCCTGCTCGCCGGGGATATCGAGCGCCAACGGGCCCATCGGCAGGCCAGGGGGCCGGGGGAGCTGACGGCCTTCGAGGGGGGCCTGCTCGCCGCCCAGCGCCACTACCGTAGGGCGATGGACATCGGCCGCAGCTCGGCCGCGGCCCACGGACGGGGGTGCGCCACGGCGGCGGAACGGATAAGGGTGGCAGCCCTCAAACGGACACGCCCGGTGGCGCCGGAGGAGCTCGACGCCATGTGGATCCTCTGCGACTCCGCCTCGGAGATCGACGAGGGAGCCCCCAGGGTTCGCCTGGCGGTGGCCCAGGCCCACCGCGCCGTAGGCCGCTGGCTGGCGGACCGCGGCGCCGAGGCCCTTCCCTCCTTCGAGCGGGCGATCGCGCACCTCGGCGAGAAACCCGCGGACGAGCACGAGCCCACGGACCGCCTGCTGCTGCGGGGCGCCGCCGGCTCGGCCCTGGCCTATGTCATGGCGCGGAGCGACCCCGCCAACGACAGGGTCGACGGGGTGATCGAACGGGCCATGGCCGACCTCGCCGCCGTATGGCGGGCGCGCGCCGGCGACCCCTCCACCGCCGAGCTGATCGGCAATACCCGCATGGTCCAGGCCTTCCGGGCGATCTCGCTGAACCGCGATCCCCTGCCGGCCGTGGAGGCGGCGCTGCCCTTCCTCGAAGGTAGCCTCGAGCGCCACCCCGACATCGCCGACCTTCACACCATGCTCGGCCACCTGCAACTGGTAGCCGGTCGGCACCTCTTCAACTCGGGCCAGCCGGCGGTGGCGACCCTGGAGGCCGCCGTCGCCAGCTACCGACGGGCCGTGCCCGAGGGCGGCGCCAACGAAGTGCTGGCCCGCGGCGACCTCGGCCTCGCCCAGGCGCGGGACTTCCTCGATCCACGGCCCACCTATCGGCAGGCGATCAAGATCGCCGATCGCCGCCTGGCGGCGGATCCGGGCGCCGCCACCCTCTGGGGGTACCGGGGCCTGGTTCGGTTCTATCTCGGCTGCTACCTCGTGCGTCGCGGGGAAGACCCGACCCGTGAGCTCGTCGGCGCCGTGGAGGACCACAGGAAGGAGATCGAGCTGGGGTCCGGCAGCGCCGACACCCGCCTGGCCGCCGCGGTCATGCCCCTGTGGCTGACCCGCTGGAGACTCTACGGGGGCCAACCCCAGGACGCGGAGCTACGCACCGTCGAACGGGCCATCGACGCCTGGCGAGGGCAGTACGGCGAGCATGCAGACCTGGCGAACCATCGGGTTGACCTCGGAATCCAACGGGGTCTCTCCGCCTGGGTGGACGGCGGAGACCCCCGCCCCGACTGGCGCGCTACCTGGAGGCTCCTGGACGCCGGCGCCTCCGATCTCACCCAGGCCGCGAGGCAGGTCGACATGACCCTGGAGCTCGGCGTCCTCGAAATCCGCCATGCCCTGGAGCAAGGCGAAGACGTGGGACCGCTGTTCCGGAAACTCGATCAACGACTCGGCTCCCTGGACGGTGGCCCCACCGCCCCGGAAACGCCGGGGGTCTTGCACGCTGTGCTGCTGGCCCTCCGCGGCGAGATGGACGCCGCACGGCAGCAGTTCGCCGCCCTCCGCTCCCTCGACCCCACCGCCACGAGCCAGCTTCGCCTTATGGCCCCGGAGCTCGTCCCGCCGCTCCTCGGCGACCCCTGACGGCGCCGGTGCATCAGCCCGCACCGCTTCAGTGGACTGATCCAGCTGCCCCGGCCGCTTCCACGTGGACCCTTCCCGTTTCGGGTTAGCGTGTATTCGGGTTAGCGTGTACGGCGCCGGAGGGTTGGGGCGGTGGTCGCTCCGAACCTCCCCGTCGCTCCGAGGGAGCGGATCTTCACCGGGCTGTCGAGTAGCGAGCGCATCGGGCTCTCCTCGAAGCGGCAACAGGGGGTCCCAGTCACCCGCGCCGGGGCATGGCCCGGGCGACGCTTCAACATGGAGGCCGACCCGTGAGCGCGACCGAAGACCGCTGGCAACGCATCGACGACCTCTTCGACGCCGCCCTCGACCTTCCACGGGGGGAACGGGGGCCCTTCCTCGACAAGGCCTGCGGGGACGACGACGGGCTGCGCGCCGCCGTCGAGCGTCTGCTGTCCCACGCCGACACCTCAGCCTCACTGGGCACGGGGGCCTCCCCTGGCGCGGGTGCAGCCCTCGAAACGGGGGGCGCCTTCGATCTGGTGGACGACCTGGCCGAGTCCGAAGGCCCCGCCCTCGCAACCGGGGAGCGGGTGGGCCCCTGGCGGGTGGTGCGGGAGCTGGGCCGCGGAGGCATGGCGGTGGTCTACGAGGCGGAGCGGGCCGACGGCGGCTTCCACCAGCGTTCGGCCCTGAAGATCGTCCGCCCGGGCTCCGGCCACGACGCGCTGATGGCCCGCTTCGCCCGGGAGCGCCAGATCCTCGCATCCCTCCAGCACCCCGCCATCGCCCAGCTTCTCGACGGCGGCACCACCGCCGACGGGCGCCCCTACTTCGCCATGGAACTGATCGACGGGGAGCCCCTCGACCACTTCTGCGACCGGGGCCGGCTGACGGTGGCCCAGCGGCTCGACCTCTTCATCACCGTCGGCCGGGCGGTGGAGGCCGCCCACCGAAGCCTTGTGATCCACCGGGACCTCAAACCCTCCAACATCCTGGTGACCCGGGACGGTCGGATCAAGCTCCTCGACTTTGGCATCGCCAAGCCCATCGCGGGGGACCTGAGCGAAGCCCCCGCTGCTATCTTCGGGAACGACCCCGGGGCGCGCCGCCGGGCCGAGCCCCCGGCCCTGACGGCCCCCTCCATGCGGGTGCTGACCCCAGAGTACGCCAGCCCGGAGCAGCTCCTAGGGGAGGCGGTGACCACCGCCTCGGACCTCTATCAGCTGGGGGTCCTGCTCTACGAGCTGCTCACCGGCAGGCGGCCCTACGGCGGGAATGGGGGCTCCCCGATCCGGCTGGCCCGGGCCATCTGCGACCAGCGGCCCACCCCGCCCTCCGAAGCCGTGTGGACCTCCGCCGGAACGTCCTCCGGGGACGCCGCCCGGCACCGAGGGGGGTCCAGCCGCCGTCAGCTCCATCGGCTCCTGCGGGGGGACCTCGACTCCGTGGTGATGAAGGCGCTGCGTAAGGAGCCGGGGGAGCGCTATGGATCCGTGGCCCAGATGCTCGACGACCTGGAGCGACATCTCACCGATCGGCCGCTCGCCGCTCGGCAAGCCGGGGTGCTCTACCGGGCGGGCAAGATGGTCCGCCGGCACACCGTCGCCGTCACCGCCGGCGTCGCGGCCGTGGCCCTCTCGGTGGCCCTGGTAATCTTTTACACCCTGAGACTGGCGGACGAGCGGGACCGGGCCCAGCGGATCGCCGGCTTCCTCACCGGCGTCCTGGAGGTGGCCGACCCCTGGGCCGTCGGCGGCGACGAGCTCACCGCGCGGCAGCTCCTCGACCACGGCACCGCTCAGATCGAAGGGAAGCTCGCGGGGGACCCTGCCACCGCCGCCGCCGTGACCCACCTCTTCGGCACCGCCTACCGAAAGCTCGGCGACCTCGAGCGGGGCCACGAGCTGCTGGAGAGCGCCCTCGCCCAGCGGCGGGACCTCCTGGGCTTGGAGCATCCGGACGTTGCGGAGACGGAGTACCAGCTCGGCCGTTCCCACCTCGGCTTCAGCCGCTACGAAGAAGCAAGGGAGCTCCTCGACCACGCCGAAAGCGTGCAGCGACGGCGGCTCGGGGATCGACACCCCGCGCTGGCGGCCACCCTCCTGAGCCAGGGCATCCTGCTACGCAACTACCGCCGCAACGGGGAGGCCCTCGCCGTCCAGCGTAAGGCCCTGGACATCCTCGAATCGATCCACCCCGCCGACAGCGAGGCCCTGGTGCGGCCACTCTCGATCCTCGCCATCACCTTCGATTCGATGCAGGATTTCGAGGGCTCCGCGGACCTCCGGCGGCGCGTGGTGTCGATCCTCGAAACGACCCTGGGACCCGACCACCCCAGGGTGGCACTCGCGTTGGGGCAGCTCGCCCGCAGCCTGGGGTTCGCCGGCGACGGGGAGGCCGCCCTGCCCCTGTTCGAGAGGGCCCTGGCCGTCTTCGAAGGGACCTTCACCCAAGACCCGCCGCTCGCCCAGGCCAACCTCATGACCCATTTTGCCCTGGTCGTCGACGGAAACGGGGATCATCGGCGGGCGGTCGAGCTCCAGGGACGGGCCCTGGAGATCACGGCGAAGGCCTTCGGCCCCACCAACCCGGCCACCCTGATCCAGGTCCACGACTACGGGATCTACCTGGCCCGGGCCGGCCGCCCCGCGGAGGGGGTCGCCCACCTGGAACGCAGCCTCGGAGCGCTGGAGCTGGCCATGGGGGCCGACAGCCCCCACATGGCGGAGCCGCTGCTGGACCTCGCGGAGGCGGTCTGGGCTACCGGAGATCTCCGCAGGGCTCGCCGGCTGGGGGAAAGGGTGGCGGCCCTGCTGCGGGTAATGGAAGGCGATCAGGGAATCCGCTCGTTGTCGGCGTCCCGGACCCGACTCGCCGACTTCTACGATGGGATCGGAGAAACGCAGGCTGCCGAGGCCCTGCGCTCCGAAGCCGTCGGCGGCGCCGAGGCCCCGTAGACGCTGGTAGAATAACGCCCCCCTTTGGGCGGGAGGACCCCGCCACCCTTCGACGGAGATACATCATGAAGATCTACAAAGTTCTCCCCGAGCTTGCCAAGAAACGCCACATGAAGATCTGGCACAAGGCGCTCCACTCCCAGTGGTCCGCCAGCGATCTTCCCTGGTCGACCCCCCAGCGCCTGACCGACAAACACCTCAAGGATCAGCTTGGCCGCGTCCTGACCCCCGTACTGATGGGGGAACAGGCGGCCCTCTATTCGGTGTCCGGCCTGATTCCCATTCTCGGCAAGACTTCAGAGGTGGAGAGTCAGTTCTATCTCACCACCTGGGCGGTGGACGAAGCCCGGCATACCGAGCTGTTCACCCTGTTCTACCGCCGCCTCGACCGCGAGCCGATGCCCATCCGCAGGTTCCCTGCCGGCTACATGTTCCAGAGCGCCATCGTCTCCGACGATCCGGCGGAGTGGCTCTCCGGCGTCCTCGTCAGCGAGGTCACCGCGAAGAAGCTGATGGAGGAGTTCAGGCGCCTCGACCTCGATCCGCTGCTGTCGAAGATCGCCGACGGCATTCTGATCGACGAGGCCAGGCACCTAGGCTTCAACCACATCTACATCGAAGATCAGTTCAAGGGTCTCTACCGGGACGAAGACCACAAAGGGGAAGAGCGGGCGTCCCACCTCCACCGGTGGCTGGAGAAGGTCCTGAGCCACCTGCCGCCGACCCTAGACCAGCTAGCCACCGAGCTGAAGGACCTCGGCATCGACCGAATCGAGCTGTTCGAGCAGGTGGGTGAGGAAGCGAAGAAGCGGCTCGAGAAGTCGATCCAGTCCGGCTGGCGCCTCGGGCGGCAGGCGGCAAAGGCCGGAGAGCCGAGCCGAGCCGCCGTCGCGGGGGGCTGAGCCCCCCGATCCAAGCCCGACCGACCCGGGGGTGACGCCGCGGGCGAGCTGCTACCATGGCGGGGATATCCATTCCTAACCCCTGCGAGGAGACCCCGTCATGGGCCTGACCACCCTGTTCTACTTTCTGATCATTGGACTGATCGCTGGATGGCTCGCCGGCCTGCTGATGAAGGGCCGCGGCTTCGGCGTGCTGGGCAACATCGTCGTCGGCGTCATCGGCGCCTTCATCGGCGGCCCGCTGCTCGCCATGCTGGGGATCTTCACCAGCGGCGGCATCGGCTCCATCGTCTCCGCCTTCGTCGGCGCGGTGGTGCTGCTGTTCGTCGTCGGCCTCGTCAAGAAGATGTAGGCCCTGCCCCAGGGGAAGGCGACCCGAGACCCGGCGCGGCCGCCGACTCTCCGCCAAGCGGGGGCCGACGATGGGGATCTTTGTCCCGCCTTCAACGAGGCTTCACGGGCCGGGGCGAAGATTTCCCGAGCTCGAACCGGGTCTTCCCCTCCCCTGGCGGCCACGTCGCCACGGGCGAGGGGAACTTCTTTTTGTCCCGTCGCTGTGAGGGCCCCGCGAGGCCGCTGGTATGCAACGGCATCGGGCGATGGATCCGCGTCGGGGAGATCTGCGAAGCTCGAACCGAGACTCAGTCGACGGTTCCCGCCGCTGTCTTCGAAGCCGCAGCGCTGCCTAGCAGTCGCCGGCTGCCGTCCCAGGTGTTGCGTACGGTCACCTGGATGTCCAGATCGAGCCAGCACTTGCTGTAGATCCAGTACCGGGCGCAGGTGAAGCCGCTCCACGGATCGAGGATCTTCACCACCAAATCGTGCCCGTCGTCGACGAAGAACCAGCAGCAGCCTTCGTCGTCCGTCAGCTTCATGGCGGTGCCAGAACCGTAGTGACCTTGGGACGTCTCCCAGGCGATCTCCACCTCGTAGTGATCGTCCAGCAGGCTCCCCTCGGGCCGGTGGACATCCCGGGAGTCCTCTACATAGGGGATCAAGTCACCCTGACGAACCGCCGGGTAGCGACCCGGGACCCCGCCGGGGGCAACCGCCGGCCGGCGAGCCTTCAGCCATGCCAACGACTCGGCGGGGGGAAGCACCAGCCGGTCGGAGGATTCATCGAGCGAGGTGTAGGTCGAAAACTCGGACATGGGGAGTCTCCTGGTCGGAACGGGCCCCGGTTGGACCCTAGGGGGACGCGCATTTCATTGATACCCCGGCGCCGCCGGCCCGACAACCCCAGTGTTCGCTTTGCACTGGGCCATGGTTCAACTTCATGCGTAATAACCATGAGTTCAGCCTAAGCGGTGACGTTTCGACATATCAGCTCGTCGAAGTACCGGGGCCATCCCGCGGCGCCAATGCGATCCCATTGGCAGGCCGCCCGGGGCCCCAGCCTAGAACGCGGAGCCTCCCTCCCCATCTGACCGGAGATACGCGACCGGCGCCCCCAGGGTTCGCCCTCAGGCCCGCTGCCCCTCGGCGTCCCCCTCCGCCAGCACCCCACGGACCTTGCCCAGCAGCTCCGCCGGGGTGAAAGGCTTGGATAGGAAGTTGGTCCCCTCCGGCAGGATGCCCCGCTTGCCGAGGACATCGTCGGGATACCCCGAGACGTAGAGCACCGAGAGGTTCGGCCGCCGCTGGATCAGCCGGCGGGCGATGGACGGCCCGTCGATCTCGGGCATGATCACGTCGGTCACCAGCAGGTGGATCTGACCGGGGAAGCGGCGGTCCATCTCGAAGGCTTCCTCACCCCCCGCCGCCTCGAGCACCTGGTACCCGCTTTTGCGCAACAGGCTGCACAGGAGGCGCCGCAGGGCGTGCTCGTCCTCCACCACCAGGACCGTCTCGTGTCCAGCCGGGTCCAGCCTCGGGGGTTCGACCTCCTCCGTTTCGCCGCTATCCGCCTCGGGGTCCACGAGGGGCAGGTAGACCCGGAACACGGTTCCCCGCTGCGGAACGCTTTCCACCTCGATGGCGCCGCGGCTCTGACTGACGATGCCGTAGACCGTCGCCAGCCCGAGACCCGTCCCCTTGCCGGCATCCTTCGTCGTGAAGAAGGGTTCGAAGATGTGCTCGACGGTCTCCTCGTCCATACCGATTCCGGTGTCCTCCACCCTCAGGACGACGTAGGAACCGGGGCCGACGTCGGGGCCCCCTTCCCCACCCTCGAGGTCGACGTTCGAGGTTTCGAGGATCAGGCTCCCGCCGCTGGGCATCGAATCCCGGGCGTTGACCACGAGGTTCATCAACACCTGTTCGAGCTGACCCTGATCGGCCCTCAGGGTGTCGTGCTCGGCGGCGAGGGTCAGGGCGACGTCGATGTCCTCTCCGATCAAGCGGGACAGCATGCGGGTGGTCTCGGACACCAGCGTGTTCAGGTGGAGCACCACGGGCTCGATGACCTGCTTGCGGCTGAATGCCAGCAGCTGCCCCGTGAGCGCGCTCGCCCGCTCGGCGGAGCGCAGGATCTCGTCCAGCTCCGGTCGCACGGCGTGCCCCTCGCCCATTTTGACCGACATCAGATCCGCATAGCCGATGATGGTGGTGAGCAGGTTGTTGAAGTCGTGGGCGACGCCGCCGGCGAGCCGCCCCACGGCCTCCATCTTCTCCGACTGGCGCAGACGTTCTTCGAGTCGCTGGTGGGAGGCTTCGGCGCGGGCCCGCTCTTCGATCTCTGTCTGAAGACGGATGTTCTTCTCCGCCAGTTCGGCGGTCCTCGCCTTGACCAAGGATTCGAGCCGCCGGCGCTCCCCCTCCAGGTGCCGGGTCCGCAGCCTGGAGACGCCCGCCACCACCAAACCCGCAAGGAGTACGGCACCGATCCGAAACCACCAGCCGTGCCAAAACGCCGGCAGCACGGTGAAGGCGAAGGTGGCCGGCTCGTCACCGAAAACACCGGAGTCGTTGCTACCGACGACTTCGAAACGGTAGTCCCCGGGGGGCAGGCCGGTGAAGCTGGGATTGCGCCGTTCGTCGGGCTCGGACCATTCGGAATCCAGGCCCGCCAGCCGGTAGCGGTAGCGCACCGCCGACTCCTCGCGGAAGCTCAGGGCGACGTAGCGAAAATCGACGGATCCGGACGCGGCGTAGGGGATCCGGGCACCGGGCTCCAGCCGTCGATCTCCGGGCCCCCGGGCTTCCTCGATCACGGTGGTCGGCGGCAGAACGTTCGGGTGATCCCGCTCCCGGTGGTAGCGGGCCACCCCGGTCCCGGTTCCGAACCAGAGCCGCCCCTCCCGGTCTTCGAGGGCGGCGCCCACCGCCCCTTCGAGATCCGGTAGGCCGTCCCCGCGGTCGTAGGACCGGAACCCGCTGCCGTCGTACCGAGCCAGTCCCCGGTTGGTGTAGAGCCAGACGTCGCCCCGACGATCACAGAGCACCTGCCAGACGAAGTTGTTCACCAGACCGTCGTCCGTGGTCAGACGCTCGATGCGATCTCCGTCGACGATGAAGGCGCCGTCGCCGTTGGATCCGAGCCAAAGACGCCCCTTGCGGTCGACGTCCATCGCCCAGAGGGTCAGATCCGTCAACCCTTCCTCGGGTCCTACGGAGCGCGCCTCGAGGACGCCGTCGGCGCCGACCTCCACCACCAGCGCTCCGCCGGACCGCAGGCCGAGCCAGATCCGACCGGCGGCGTCCCGCTCCAGGCTCAGGATGTAGGCCTCCCCGAGGTCACGGACCTCCCCCAAGCTCTCCAGCCCCCCGTTGCGCCAGCGGACGAGCCCGCGGTCCGTCGCCACCAAGACACCGCCGTTCGGTTCCGCCAGGAGGGCCGTGACGTAGTCGCTGGGTAGGCCGTCGGCGACGAAGTAGGTCCGCCGGAGGCCGTCCTTCCACCAGGCCAGCCCGCCGCGGGATCCGATCAGCAGACCGCCGTCCGGCAGAGCCGCCAGGGAGTAAATCCGCGGATCGTTCAGACCGGGGAGCGCCTCCGGCCTGAACGTCTCCCCGTCCTGCACGGCGACGCCGGAGCGCGTCCCCAGCCAGATTCGGCCCCTTCGGTCCTCGGTCAGGGCCCGTACGAACCGACTGGGCAGGCCCGAGGCAGAGCCGAAGCTGGCGAACGCCCCGGGAACCAGCTTGACCGCCCCGAGGTCGGTCGCCAACCAAAGGTTCTGCTCCCGGTCGACGAAGGCCCCGTCGATCTCGGCGGACAGCAGGGCCGTCCCGGGGTCGAAACGATCAAAGCGGCCTCCGTCCCAGCTGATCAGCCCTGTGGTGGTGACGAACCACACCTCCACCGCGGACGCGGCCACCGCGCGGATGCGGGAACCTGCTTCGGGGGCGGGTAGGTCGACGGGTTCGAAGCGCCCATCTCGACGCACAAAGGCCCGATGGCGGGAGACCGCCACCAGGCCGGGGCCGCCGACCGCCAGGCCGACGATCGAAGCCCCGTCGACCTCGGCGAATCCATCGCGGACCAGCTCTCCGTTTTCCACCCTCAGGAGCCCGTCGGCGGTCCCGACCCAGAGAACCCCTTGTGCATCGTAGGTCAGGGCCTGGACCCGGCCGACCGGCCGGCCGTCGGCGGTCGACGTGTAGCGCTGGACCGAGTCACCCCCAACCTCGACCAGGGCCCCGTCGAGGCCGATCCACAGCGGCGACCCGGCCCGTCCCTCGAGGGCCAAGGCGGGCCCGGTGCCGGCGGCGGAAACGCACTCCACCTCCCGAGTCCCCTGAGCGTCGAGGAAACAGAGCCCGTCCGCGGTCGCCGCCACGATGCGCCCCGAAGGCCCCTCCGACAAGCGGTCGACGATGTTGGAGGCGAGCCCGTCGTCGGTGGTGTAGGTCTCGAAGCGGCTGCCGTCGAACCGACTGACGCCGCCGTAGTTGCCGAACCAGAGGTAGCCAGTGGCATCCTGGTGGATCGAAAGCACCTGCGCCTGGGGAAGACCGTGGCTGCTGTCGTAGATCCGAAAGGAGGGCTCCTGGCCGACCGCCGGTCCGCCCATGAGAATGGCGACGGCGAGGGTCCAGAGGCCGATCGCGCGTAGCACAGCGGATCCGCCAGCGCGGACACGCTGCGGGCAGGGACCTTCTGGATTGGGCGGGTCGGAAACCATGCTGTCGCCAAGTAGACGTGGGGCAATATATACTCTTCCTACCGGCCGTTCGGCCTCCGAGGCCCCCTCCTCCCGAACAATTTGTCTTGTCGGTTCCAGGGTTCCCCTTGATAGGACAGCGCGTCTCCCACTACGTCATCGAAGCGCTGCTCGGCAGTGGTGGAATGGCGGAGGTCTACCGGGCGGTGGATTCCCGGCTCGGTCGACCCGTGGCCCTGAAGTTCCTGCCGGCGGAGCAAAGCCACCGATCCCGTGCCCGGGGACAGCTGATCCAGGAGGCCAAGGCCGCATCCGCCTTGGATCATCCGAACATCTGTACGATCTACGAGATCTCCGAGTCAGTGGATGGCACCCTGTTCGTGGCGATGGCGTTCTACGACGGAGAAACCCTGGACGCCCGCCTGCGCCGTGGCCCCCTTCCCCTATCCGAAGCCCTCGACGTGGCGGCACAGATCGCCGAGGGGCTCGCCGCGGCCCACGGCCAGGGCATCGTCCACTGCGACATCAAGCCGGCGAACCTGATGTTGACGCGGGACGGTCGGGTGAAGATCCTCGATTTCGGCATCTCCCGACTCACCGATACCGCCCACGGCGGAGGCCCGCGGGTCGTCGGCACCGTGCCCTACATGTCGCCGGAGCAGTTGCGAAAACGTCGGCTGGATCCCCGCACCGACGTCTGGTCCCTGGGGGTCGTCCTCTACCAGATGATTTCCGGAGTCCGCCCTTTCCGCGGCGCCGACCAGCGGGAGCTCCGGCGGGCGATCCTCGGCCAACCGGCGGAGCCGGTGAGCGGGTTCACGGAGGACGACGACCGGAGGCTGAACCAGATCCTCGACGCCTGCCTGGCCAAGCACCGGGCGGATCGCTACGGCGATGCCCGGGAGCTCCACGCCGACCTCACCACCCCTTTCGACACCCCCCTTAGGGGCCCCCTCACCCGCGGCACCGGCGACCTCGACGTCACCGGTGAAACCGACACCTCCCCCTCCATCCAAGGGCCCGTTCGGGAAGCCACCGCCTCCTCCCCTGCAACCGGCCCCCTCGGCCGCCACCGCCGGAACGTCGGTCGCCCAGCGGCCTCCGCCGAGCCCGGCCTGCCCTCCATCGCGGTGCTGCCCCTCCAAGACCAGAGCGTGGAACAGGATCAGGAACATCTGTGCTGCGGCATCGCCGAGGAGCTGATCACCCAGCTGGCCCGGATCGGCGGCCTGCGGGTCGCGACCCGAAGCTCGGCCTTCGATACCTCCCTCGCCCAGGCGGACCTCGGCGAAGTCGGCCGCCGCCTCCAGGTCACCACGGTCTTCGGCGGCAGCGTCCGCAAGTCGCAGACCCGGGTCCGCATCACCGCCCGCCTGTCGAGCGTCGCCGACGGCACCATCCTGTGGTCCGCCAAGTACGACCGCGAGCTCAGGAGCCTCTTCGACATTCAGGACGAGATCGCCGAAAAGATCGCCGGAGCCCTGGAGCTGACCCTCATGGGGGATCCCGGGCCCGCGGGAGGGGGCCCCGGAGAGACCCACAGCTTCGAGGCCTACAACCATTACCTGAAGGGGCGCTACTGCTGGAACAAACGCAGCGACGAGCACCTGCGCCAGGCGGTGGAGTACTTCAAGATGGCGATCTCCGACGCCCCGGACTTCGCCCGCGCCCACGCCGGCCTGGCGGACACCTACACGATGCTCGGCACCTACGGCACCGTGCCCCCCACCGAGGCGATGCCCCACGCCAGGTCGGCGGCGGAAGAAGCCCTTCGGCTCGCCGACGGCTTGGCGGAGGTCTACACCTCCCGCGGCTGCGTCCGCGCCGCCTACGAATGGGACTTTGAAGGGGCCGACGACGATTTTCTCCACGCCGTAGAGCTCGATCCGGGCTACGCCACCGCCTACCAATGGCACGCCATGAACAGCCTGATCCCCCGGGGCCGCTTCCACTCCGCCATCGGTCAGCTCGAGAAGGCCCTGGAGATCGAGCCGCGATCCCTCGCCATCAACGCCAGCCTCGGCCTCTGCCACTACTACGCCGGCAGGCCGGAGGACGCGGTGCTCGAATACCGGCGGACCCTCGAAATCGACGATTCCTTCGTGCTCGCCCTGGTGTTCCTCGGCCATAGCCTCCGCGAGCTCGGCCGGCCCGAGGAGGCCCTCGAAGCTCTGATGCGGGCCGCCGAGCTCACCACCCGACGCCCCAACGTGACCTCCGCCCTGGGGGTGGTCCACGCCCAGTTGGGGGATACGGAAGGGGCCTGGGGCTTGCTCGAAAAGCTGCTGGCGTCCGCCAGGGGCCGCTATGTGCCCCCCACCCTCCTGGCCCATCTCTACGCCGCCCTCGGCGAGCTGGACCTGGCTTTGAACGCCCTCGACCGGGCCCTGCGGGTCCGCACCGCGGACCTCATCTGGCTCGGCGTCGACCCGATCTGGAAGCCACTCCACGGCTGCGAACGATTCCGGCAGATCCTCGGGGAGGTCGGCCTGGAGACACCCCACCGCACCCCATGATCGGCACCGTCCTCTCCGGCCGCTACGAGATCACCGGCGAGATCGGCCGCGGCGGAATGGGCGTGGTCTTCCGCGCCCGGGATCCGCTCCTCAACCGGGACGTGGCGATCAAAATGATCTCCCCGGGGGCCCTGGGGAAGAAGGCCGAGGCCCGCATCCGCAGGGAGGCGAGGCTCGTGGCGGGCCTCGACCATCCCTCCGTGGTGCCGATCCACGACCTCGGCAAGCACGACGGCAGCCTCTACCTGGTGATGCCCTTGGTGAAAGGGGACACCCTGGCGACCCGAATCCAGCGGAGGGACCTGGATCCCCTGGAGGTGGTCGAGATCGGCATCCAGCTCGCCCGGGCCCTCGACCACAGCCACGCCAAGGGAATCCGTCACCGGGACGTCAAGCCGAGCAACGTCCTCGTTTCCCAGGACGGCGGCATGCGGGCGCGGCTGATGGACTTCGGCCTCGCCCAATTCGACGACGAAGGGGACCAGCTCACCGGCAGCCACAACCTCCCCGGCACCGCCGGCTACCTGAGCCCCGAACAGGTGGCGGAGGCCGGCGCCGACCTCGACGGCCGCTCCGACCTCTACTCCCTCGGGGTCGTGCTCTACGAGTGCCTCCTGGGGGAGCCCCCGTTCACGGGCACCCTGTTCTCAATCCTTTACCGTATCTCCCACGAGATCCCCCGGAGCCTCAGGGAACGGGGGCTGGACGTCGATCCGGAGCTCGAAACCCTGATCCTCCGCTGCCTCGCCAAGCACCCCGACGAGCGCCCGGATACCGGCGAAGAGCTGGCCCGGCTGCTGACCGCCTGCCGCGATCGCCTGCGGGAAGATCACGCGTCGGCGGGCGGCTCCGACGCCGCCGGGACCGCGCCGGACCGCCCCGCCGTGGTCCGGACCTACGCCGACGGGCCCCTCGTCGGGCGGCGGGAGGAGCTGGCACAGCTCCAGGAGAGGCTGGCCGCCGCCCTCGAAGGGGAGTGTCAGCTGGTGGCCCTGGGGGGAGGCGCCGGCATCGGCAAGCGGCGCCTGGTGGGGGAGTTGGAAGGCCTCGTGCGAGCCAAGCGTCTCACCCTGCTACGGGGCCGCTTCGTGGACTGGGAATCGGCGTTCCCCTTCCAAGGCCTCAGCGACCTGATCGTGGACTTCTTCCGCCGCCGCAGCTCCACCGACGCCTCCACCCCCGCCGTCGACCTGACGGACCTGGCGCCGGACCTCATGGCGGCCTTCCCCACCCTCCTGGAGGTGCCGGAGCTGCGGGGGTCCCCCCAGGCCCTGCCTTCCCGGGCCGCCCCCGGCGCTGCGGCGGCCCCCCCGAAGGAGCCTACCTTCATCTTCGAGCTCCTCGCCCGCACCCTGCTGCGGCTGTCCGGCGGAGGCCCCATGGTGCTGGTCCTCGAAAACCTCCAGGCGGCGCGCTCCGCCCTCGACGCGGTCCGCTACCTCGTGGGGCGCCTCGGACCCACCCCCACCCTCGTCCTCGCCACGTATCGGACGTCGGACTTGTACAGGGGTCATCCGCTGGAGCGCTTCCTGGACGGCTTCGCCGCCGACCCGAGGTTCCTCCGCCTCGAATTGCCCCCCCTTTCGCCGACGGAGATCCGCCGGCTGATCGAGGTCCAGATGGGAACCGCCGCCCTCGAAGTGGAGATGGTGGAGCGCCTCCACGAAACCACCGAGGGCAACCCGCTTTTCTGCCGGGAGCTGCTGAAGATCCTCCTCGAAACCGGCGGCATCGAACGGGCCAGCAGCGGTCGTTTCACCCTCAGCGGTGACGCCCGCCTGGGCACCGACGTGCTGCCGGCGAACATCCAGCAGGCGGAGGAGCGGAGGATCGAACGTCTTGGGGACGAGCAGCATCGCCTGCTGTCGGTGGCGTCGGTGCTCGGCAAGAACTTCGCGACCCGTGACCTGGAGGAGCTTCTGGAGGCGGCCGGCGGCCGTGACCCCGACACGGACGACCGCCTCGACGAACTGCTCGCCTCGGGTCTGC
>JBCDIS010000101.1:0-26316 GCA_038748685.1 Acidobacteriota bacterium
CCTTGAGCCGCTCGGCGAACCGGCGACCGGCCGCCGCCATGTCCCAGCCCTCGTGGGGGTTGCGCAGGTCGTACTTGCCCCATTCCAGGTAGATCTGGGGCGCGGCCTCGGCCGTTTCGATACCGTCCACCAGTTGGTTCACCATGGCCTCCATCTGGGTGAAGAGGAACGGCGACTGTAGGGCGACCTTGGAGAACTGATCGGGCTGGGAGACGGTGCTGGCGAAGGCCCCCACCGCCTGGAACGCGTTGCCGTGGTTGGCGCGGTGGCTGGCTTCGGTGCGGGTGCGGTACGTCGAGTCGACGAACGGCACCACCTCCCCGGCGAAGACCTGGCCGTAGTTCGGTCCCCGGGCCTGGATGTTGACGAAGGCGGCGATGACCGGCTCGACGCTGGTGCCGATCAGGTTGTCGAGGCTGTTGGCGACGGCGCCGCGGGTCTCGGCGGTGGCGTCGTGGAAGAAGACCACCGGATAGCGGGTGTCGCCGGAGCCGTCGTAGCCGGCGGGCACGTAGACCCGCACGTCGACTTTGCCTTCCATCACCTTGCTCTCCACCTGGTGGCCAGTCACCCGGCCCTGCCGCGACGCCTCCGCCGCCTCCAGGTGGGCGGGGGCCTTCCACTTGGGCATGGCCAGCCAGGACATCGGCATCTCCTCGGTGGAGAACGACATCTCCATTTCCTTGGTCAGCAGGGTCGTGGAGGAGCGGCGCGGGTTGCGGTCGTCGACGCCGTGCTCGAAGTCTTCGATGAACAGGTAGTTGACGCGGGCGTCCGGGTCGGTCGTCCAGGTGAAGTAGTGGACGTCGGTGCCGGCGATTCGGGTCATGCTTTCTTCCCGCCGGGCTCCGAACATGTCGCCGGCGACCGCGACGTCCTTGGCCGGTCCGCGGTAGACGAAGTGGACGGTGCTGTCCCCTTCGAGGATCGGGAAAGTCTTCTGCTCGGCGAAGAAGCGGTCCACCACGGCCTTCTTGTCGTCCTCGGTGGCCGCCGCCCCCACCGCGGTCAGGAAGGCGCCGAAGGGCGAACCGTCGCCGGCCTTGCTGGCGGTCTGGGTGGCGTTGGTGATTCCGGAACGCAGATCGACGCGGGCCAGCTCCCCGAGGCTGCGGGCGTACACCTGGCCGTTGCTGAAGCTCGGCGAGGTCCAGGCGATGTCGTCGAACAGCTGGATACCGGTGACGGGCTTGAAGGCCTCGGAGGAAGCCTCGACGAGCTCGAGCCGGCCCTTCTTGGTGACGATCACCAGGTGGCCGTCCACCGCGATGAGGAATCCGTCCCCGGGCTGCCGCGAGCGCCAGACGCTTTCGCCGCTAGCGGCGTCGACGCAGGTGAGGAAACGACTGCTGTAGGCGTAGAGATGGCCGTCGTGGTGGACCGGGACGTTGTAGCTGTTGCGAATGGTGCGGCTCTCCCAGGCCGCGGCCGCGGTGCCGTCCTCGGCGACTTCGAGCAGGGTGGACCCGTCGTCCCTATAGGCCAGGAAGTAGCGGTTCGGGCCCGTGGGGACGGGCGTGATGCTGCCTGCGCCACGGGCGCCGTTGCCGCCGTGGCTGTGTTCCCAAAGAACCTTGCCGTCGGCGGGGTCGATGGCCAGGAGCTTCTCGTCTCCGGCCGCGATCACCTGGCGCTGTCCGCCGGCGGTGATGGTGATCGGCGCCTGGTAGGAGACGGCGTCGTCTCCGCTTTGCCAGCGCAGGTCGCCGGTCTTCGGGTCGAAGGCGCCGACGGCCTTCCCCTCGCCGCCGAGCTGGACGATGAGGTGTCCGGATTCGAGGATCGGCGACGTCGCGAATCCATAGTGGGGCTTCTTGATCCCGTGGGCCTCGGTCAGGTCGTAGCGCCAGAGCTCCTCGCCGGTGGCCGTATCGAGGGCGAAGAACTGGCCCCGCGGCCCGATGCCGAACATGCGCCCGTCCGCCACGAGGGGGGTGGCGATGGGGCCGTCGTGGGAGCCGTCGTGCCCCTTGTAGATCGGGGCGATCTCGTAGGTCCAGAGGCGCTTGCCGTCGGCCTGGTCGAAGGCCGCGGCGACGTCGACCTCACCCTCGGAGAACAGCGTGAAGACCTTTCCGTCGGCGACCGCGACGCCGGAGTAGCCGCTGCCGATGGGGATCTTCCAGACCACCTCGAAGCCGGGGTCGTCGAGCTTGTCGATGGCGCCGGCTTCGCCCCCGGCTCCGAGGCCGTTCGGGCCGCGGAAGCGCTCCCAGTCCGCGGCGGCGGAGCTGGCGACGAGTAGGGGCAGGCAGGCGAGCAGCGGCGTCAGAACGCGCAGCCGGGACTTCGCTAAGTGCATAGGGGATCTCCTAGGTCGACGGAAGGTGCGGGAAGCCTGGGGGAGTAGGCGTGGGAGCTTGAATGGTTTCGTCCGATGCTGCAACTACGGCGGCCGAGGTGCCTAGGTTCAGAGCGGTGTGGGGACTGGCGATGGCACCGGTTACCGCGGTCCGTCGAATCTAGCAGGTGGCCCTGAGCGCATATAGTCGGCCAACCCGGAGGTCGGGGATCCCTCTCGGTCCGCGCACACTCCCTCGCCATCAAGGGGCAGGGAGCTCTAGATCGGGCGGAACCGCTGATGACGGAGGCCATGGATCTCCGAGGCGTCTGCTGCCGCCCGGGCATCCACAGCTGGGAACGGGCCTGCGGGAGCTGGGGATTCTGCTCCTGGAGGCCGGGGATCTCGAGGAGGCGGAGGCCTACATTCGGAACGCTTTGGGGATCCTGAAGGGGGGAGACGGGCCCAGGCACCATGTCGCGGCCGCCCACGATGCGTCGGCGAGGTTGCTCGCCCGATTTTTGGACGAGCACGGGCCGGGGTGAGCCTTGCGTGTCGTTCTTCTATCTTCTTTGCCTGGGGATCTTCTCCAGGTATTGCTGCATGCAGTCCGGGCAGATGCCGTGGCTGAACGAAGCCTCCGAGTTCTGGCTGATGAAGGTTTCGAGCTGGCTCCAATATCCGTCGTCATCGCGTATCTTCTTGCAGTTGGCGCAGATCGGTAGCAACCCGCTCAGCACCTTGACCTGCGCTATTTTCTCCTCGACCCTGTTCTCGAGGGTACGGTGGGCCTGCAAGAGTTCGAGGTGGGGACGGATGCGAGCCAGCAGGCTTTCCTTGGAAGTGGGCTTCGTCAGGTAGTCGTTGGCCCCTTGGTTCATTCCGGCGATGATGTCCGGTTCCTCGGCTTTGGCGGTCAGGAAGATCACGGGAAGCTCCGAGAGCCCATGGTTCTCGCGCAGGCTGCGGCAAACCTCGTAGCCTGAGATCCTCGGCATCATCACGTCGAGGAGGACCAGATCGAAGTGTTCCTCCTCTAGCAGGCCCAGGGCCTGCTCTCCGCTCGACGCCAGGGTCAGGTCGAAATCTTCCAGCGACAGGTAGTTGTGGACCACCTGGAGATTCACAGGCTCGTCATCCACCACCAGCACCCGTGGTCCGCCGCTGGTGGAGCTGGCCGGCGCCGCCAGGGTCGGGGCGGGCAGCGGCGTGGGGGAGGTGGCCGGCGGCACTGAAACCTTGGGCTCCTCGACGGGCGGCGGCGAATTGGCTTTGGCCGCGGCGATGGGGAGGCTGAACGAGAAGGTCGAGCCTTGGCCGGGTGCCGATCGTACATCGATCGTTCCGCCGTGCAGCTCCACCAAGCGGCGGGTCAGGGCCAGCCCGAGGCCGGTGCCGCCGTACTCCCGCTCGATCGAGGCGTCCGCCTGCTCGAAGGCGTCGAAGATCCGCTCCTGCTGGTCCGCCGGAACTCCGATGCCGGTGTCGGTGACCCGCACCGCGAGCTTTTCTCCCTCCGCCGCAGCCGAAACCTCGACGGTACCTTCTTCGGTAAATTTGATCGCGTTGCCGACCAGGTTGTAGAGAATCTGCTGCAGGCGCCCCTCGTCGGCGAAGACTGCCGGCAAATCGGGCTCCGTCGCGTTCACCAGCCGGAGATCCTTGGAACCCACGAGGGGGTGGAGGAGGGTCAGAACCACCTGAGTCAAGGAGTGCAGGTCGGTGGGGCGACGGTCGAGCTCGAGGCTCTTGTGACGCAGCTTGGAGAAGTCGAGGATGTCGTCGACCAAATGACTCAGACGCCGACCGCTGCTGACGATCATTGCCAGGTTGACTTTGGCGGCGTCGGGCATTTCGCCAGCGGCTCCGTCGATCAACGACTCGGCAAGACCGGTCATGCCGTAGAGGGGAGTGCGCAGCTCGTGGGATGTGTTGGCCAAGAACTCGTCTTTGAGCCGGTCGACCTCCCGCAGCCGCTGGTTCACGGCCCGTTCGCGCCGAAGTTGCTTGCGATGGGAGCTCACGTACGCCGTCACCAGACCGGTGAGCGCCAGGAGATAGAGGGAGTAAGCCCACCAGCTACGGTACCAGGGGGGTAAGACCCGGAAGACGAAACGGTCCTCGGCTCCGATCGAGCCGTAAACATCACGGGCCTGCACTCGAAAAACGTAGGATCCTTCCCAAAGCGCCGTGTACTCCTTGTAGGTTTCGTCGCCCCAAGCCGACCACCCGTCCCCATCCGTCTTCTGAGTGAGTCCATCGAGCCGGATGCGGTAGCGGGTGAGGTGCGGCGCGGAGTGGTGGGGCGCCGCGAAGTCGAAGCGCAGGCTGTTGTCCCGGTGCGCCAGCTCGACGGGTGCTTGTTCGGAGGCGCCCAGCTTTAGCGTCGTACCGCCGGCGGTGGTCGCCCTTCGGATCGACGTCGGGTAGCTGACGTAGCTCTCCTGCGGCTGACTCGGTTCGAAGCGGACTAGCCCCCGGGACCCCGTGAGCCACAGCGGTCCATTGGCCTCCGGATAGATCTTGGAGATGGACTTGGAGGGAAGCAGGCGCACCTCGGTTGGGCTCCAGGTGTATCCACCGTCCGCCATAGGAGACGCTACGCCCGAATCGGCTCCGGCTGCGAACCACACCCGCCCCTGGTCGTCTTCCGCCATGGCGAGGATGGATCCCCTCGGCAGAAAGCGGTCGAAGCGGGGCTCGGGCACAAAGGCGACCCGGTCGGCGGCTGGATCCAGGCGCCACAGGTCACCGGTTCGATAGGCGAGCGCCAACATCCGGCCGCCCACCAGGAGCAGTTGAATCCTCCCAGGGGGCAAGCCTTCCGCGGACCCGAAGCGGGTGACGCCATCTCCGTCGATCGGTGGCCCCGTGGCTTCGCCGCTGAGCGCGCTGGGCTCGATACGGAGGATGCCGTCCTTCTCTGTGCCCAACCAAATCCGTCCCTCTGGATCTTCGATGACGGAATTCACCTGGGCCTCGACGCCATCGATGCGCTCGATGACCGGCTCTCCGCCGGAAGCGAGGCGTACCCGGGCGAGCCCTTCGAGACTCCCCAAATAGATCGACTCGGGATCTCGCAGACTCTGGACCATCGTCAAGACGTGCTCGATGTCCAGCAACTGCTGCCCCAGGTCGAGATTGTAGAGGCCTTCCCTACAGCCGGCGAGGAGCCCCTGGGGGGTCGAGTGCAGCGACCAGCACTGCGTGAGTACCACGGGTAAGGGCTCGAAGGTCGATGCTTCGTCGCCGGGCCCTAGGACCCGCCTGAAGACGCCGAGGCCGGTGGACGCGTAGAGGACGCCGCGGTGCCGGATGACGTCCAAGACCGCTCCCGGTAGGCCCGCCGCCTTGTCCCAGATGGAAAGACCGGTCCGGGTTTCGAACCGGGTCAGCCCTTCGTTGAGTGCCAGCCACAGACCTTCATCCCGGTCCAGGTAGAGGTTGAGCACCATGTTGGCCGGTAGGCCGGCGGCCTCGTCCAGGGTGTGGAGATGCCGCCCATCGTGGTCGAGCAGGAGCACCCCTCCGCGGAGCGTTGCGATCACCAGGGGACCGTTCGGCAGCGCAATGGCGTTGTACGGTGAGAGCTCGGTCAGCAGCTCCGTCATCGCTTCGGACGCGAAGCGAGTACAAGCGACGTCGCCGCCCGCGGCCGACGGGCACCGGAAGAGTCCGTGGGCCCTGGTCACGGCGAGGTAGCTTCCATCGTCCAAGGGAACCAGGCCGTAGGTGGCTTTGTCGCTGAAATCGTCGCCCCCCGGAGCGGTCACCAGCGTATCGTCCTCCAGTCGCATCAAACCCCGTCCGTGCTGGTGGAGGTAGATCGAGCCGTCGAGGGCGAAGGTCCGGCGGATCCCAGATTCCACCGCCCAAACTTTCATCTCCCGGCCGTTCCAACGAAACAGCCGATGCCGAGTCTGAAAGTAGACGCCGTCTGCTACCGCTTCGACTCTCCAAACGTCGGCGAAATCCCGCTCCCCGGGGGGGAGGCGATCGGTCAGGGAGACATAGCTCATCTCCCCGACGGAGTTTGCGGCCAGGTAGCCCAAATCGCCCACCGCGCCGACGAAGATCCGCCCGTCCCCGTCGGTCGCCAGCGAGCGCGCCACGCTGCGGTTGGAGACCCGGATCAAGCGCCAGGAGACACCGTCGTACTCGAGCACACCGTCACCGTTGGCGACGTAGATGAGGCCGTCCGGGGCCTGGGTGACGGCCCAATTCTGGCCGTGGGCGTCGTAGTCCTCCGGCCCGAAGCTCTGCAGGAAGAGGCGCCCTATCTCATCGAAGATTCCATCCGGCTGCGCAACGACGCCGGCGGGCAGAAGGGCTAGGGCCATCAGAAGGGCCACAAGTCCGTGACGGCGAAGGCTTCGTGTCATGGGGGATCTGGGGCCACTGGGTCGTGCCCCGGCCGGAGATGGGTCGGTTGTTCGCTGCCGGCAACGGACATGAGGATACAGCATAGGACCCCCCGGGGACGTCGGCACCTCGGCGGGAGCGTCGGATCCTCGCCGACCGTCTTGCCGGCGGTCAGCCCTTTCTGGATCGAAACGACCGGCTCTGGGCTGGTGAGGGTAGGAAGTGCTGTTCTGGCCATTTTCATAGCCCTTTTATTCTATAGATGCCCGTCTATATGTTAGAATAACCAGAGTGATTGCGCATTCACTGTCATCCCTCCGGCGCGGAGACCCGGTTTCCTCTAGCCAGGTTCAGCCTGCTGGGGACCCGTCTCCGCGGCGACCCAACCATGGACGAGCCGCTAGGTCGGCTCGACGAGGAGGTTTCAATGAGTCGCGCAAGAGTTCCGCTACGGGTTCCCCCGGGTGGGTCTGTTCACGTTTCCCTGTTCGTGGCCGTCGTCATGCTCGGTTGCACCGTGGCGCCGGCTTTCTCGGCGCCGAGTCACAACGGCCGTGCCCCTTTCTTCCCCAAGGTCGGCTCGGACAACGAAGCCCTGATCGATACCGACTCCGACCTCGACACCGGATGTGTGTTCAAGGACCGCGGTCCCCTCACGATCGACCTGCCGATCGAGAGGTTCATCGGCACCACCGACAACGACGGGCATGTCAAGAGCAGCCTGGTGAGCCGCGACGCCGTCGGCGAGCAGGCCTATCTCTTCATGCCCGCGTGGGATATCGACGAACCCCAGGAGGTGGACGAGGTCTACCTCAACGGCCAGAAGGTCGGCACGATGAAGGGGTCCGACGGCACCTGGCGGCTCAACGTCTTCGAGGTCCCCGTCGAGCTGCTGAAGTTTCCCAAAACGAGCTCCGATCCCGGCGGTGTCAATCAGATCAGGGTAGAGATCGACACAGCCACCTCGGGTAGCAACTGGTGTCTCGAGGTCGACTGGGTGGCCATCCAATTCGAGGCCGTTCATCCACTGATCTTCTTCCATGGGATCGGTGCGGGCCCCGACGCCTGGGAGAACGCGGGGGTCCGCCAGCACCTGGAGTCCCTCGGCATTCCTCACCGGACCCAGATCCAGCTCCCGAAGCGGGGGACCGTCGAGACCAACGGATTGGTGGTCGCCGAGCAGATCCGTAGCACCGCAGCCGAGTACAACGTCAACAAGGTCCACCTGGTCGGCCAGAGCAAGGGAGGATTGGATGCGCGCTACTACCTCTCCAATCTCTATCGAAGCCGGCAAGCCGACCACAATCCCGACGGCATCGAGGTGCTGAGCCTCCACACCCTCAGCACTCCCCACCACGGCTCGGTCCTGGCGGTCATGTCGACCGCTTTTCGCAATGGCACCGTTCAGAACACCGATGAGGATCCCCAGGTCGACGCTTACCTCGACAACGCTCAGTTCTTGGGATTCGCCATCGGACCGGCGCGCCCGGGGATCACGAATCTCGAGCCGAGCTTCCTAGAGACCTTCAACGCCGACAATCGTCTACCCCGGGGTGTTTTTTTCGGTTCCACGGGGGCGGACGCCAGCACCACGGGTCAGCAGAGCCTCCAAGCCTTGGAGACCCGGCCGCTGCTTCCACGGCCGCCCCTGGGCCTGAACAACGGCGCTGCGGCCCGTCGAGGCACGGTTCTCTACCAAACCCTCGGTCGGATCCGAACGGCCACTGCGACGATTCTGCGCCAGGGCTCCCCGGGGCGCCGTCCTCGACTGACCGGCATCACCGTGGATCGGAGTTCGTCGTTTCTCCTCAACGACATGGCCGTGACGATCGGTAGCTCGCGTCTCGGCGACGAGTTGCACTGGAACCGAATCGAAAACAACGGTCCGATCACCGATGAGGCCGACGCCCTCAATCACGCGGCGATCAAGGATCCCGAGGCTGTGGACTGGATCCTCGAGAACATCATCACCAACGGCCTCGACTGAAGGACTCTCGACATGAAACAGACTCCAGTCTCTAGATCCCTTCGCCCCCAGCGGCTGTCGTTCGGCCCTCGGGTTGCCGCGCTGATGGTCCTGCTCCTCGTCCTCGCCGGTGGAGCACTGAATGCCGCGGATCGCGTCGATACGGTGACCCTGCCACTCCAGGCCAGGTCCAGCGGGGCCTTTGTCCTCAACCTCGCCAACCCGGTGGCGGTCTCCACCGTCCCCGTCGATACCGCGGCGTCTTGGACCGCCATCTTCGGTAGCTACTCCTCGACGTTGTCGATCACCTTGACCTCACCGTCGGGGTCGACCTTGTCGACCGCCAATGGCGACGCCGTCCTGATTCCAGGAATCGGGGGCGTCGGCATGGACTACGTGTTTGAGATCCCGGCTCCCCAACCCGGGAGTTGGAGCGTTCAGATCTTGGACAATGCGGGTACGACGGAGAGCCGCGCCGTCTTCTACGACTATCGCTTCGATAGTCCGATTCGTTCTGCACTCGTGGCCCTCGATACGACCTTCAACAGCACGGAAGACGTGATCCTCAGCGCCTTCGTCGACGACGGCAGCCAGATCGTCACCAGCGGACTGACCGTCGGTGGCCGGATAGCCCTCGTGGGTGATCGGTCCTATGTCGGTCCCGCGGTCACCTTCCGCGACGACGGGTTGGGAAGCGACGCGGTGGCTGGGGATGGTCTGCTTACGGCCGCCTTCAATCCCGGCCGGACCGGTGAATTTGTCGCGATCGCGACCTTTGATGGTGTGGACGGATCCGGTCATCCCTTCCGCAGAATCTCAGAGGTGACGTTCCGGGTCGTCGCCGAGCATGCGCGCCTCGCCGGCAGCATCAGCGACCGGGGAACCGACACGAACGGCAACGGCCTCCTGGAACACCTCGACGTCGAGGTCGATTTCGACGTTCTTGCGGCCGGCGACTATGCGATCCGGGTCACTTTGACGTCCGTCGGCGGCAACGCCCTCTACGCCCGGGCCACGGGCAGCTTCGGCGTTGGGTCGGGCCGTTCCCTCGAGGCGCGCTTCTTCGCCGAAGACGTGTTTTCTGCCCTGGCGGAGGACGGCCCCTGGACCGTCAGCGAGGTGATCCTCGAGAGGCTCGATGCTCCGGAAGGGGGACCGGTGGTCGTCGGTAGGGGCTTCGACCTGGGCACCACCGGCGGCTACCTTCTGACGGACTTCGAACGGGACGGCATCCTTCTCCTCGATGGGGGAACCTTCGAAGGGGTCGACACCAACGGCAATGGCAAGTTCGAGCGTCTGGACGTCACCCTCCCCGTTGCCTTGGTGAGTCCTGGGAACTACACCTACAGCGCCTTCCTGCGTCTTCCCCCTGGAAGCACGACGGAGACCATCGATTCCGGATCTCAGACGGTCTATCTGGATTCCGGCCAGCAGACGATCTCCCTCAGCTTCGACGGTTCCGCCATTGGTTCGAATGGGCTGGATAGCCCGTACGAGCTCCAGGGCCTCCTGATCTTCGGGCAGGGGGAGAGCCTGCTGCGGATCCGTGTCCTGTCCATCGATGGTTTGACCGCGGCGGAGTTCGAGGGTTCTGGAGGGGGTGGAGGGTCCTGCCCAGCGATCCAACTGGTCGCGGCCAAGACCTACAACCCCAGCCGCTGGTTCCCCGATGAGGAGCAACTGACGGCACCGGCGGGGTTCGTGATTCCCGCGGAACTGCCGGTCACCGATGGCAACGCGGGGAATCATCGGGCCTACTTCCGCTACGCGCTGTCCTCCCAGAGCCTGCTGGTCAACTGCGTCTACCAGGGGGGCAGCGCCCAGGCCCACCCCGACTCCGGGCAGTCCCCCCTCGGGCTGGCTTACAGCAAGTTCATCGGCTGCTTCCCGAGCACGACTGGCTTCCCCAACCTCGCGACTCGTCTGCCGATCGAGATAGGTGACGTGATCTCCGCCGACTACGTTCGAATCAACGTCTATAACGGCGATTCGAACCGTGGGCGGACTGAGATCACGGTCGACCTGACTCCCCAGAGCTGCAACTGACCCGAGGGCCGGAGACGGCGCTTCCGAGCGTCGGATCCGGTGGTGGTCGGAGGCGTTCATAGAAAAGGCCAGGACCCCGATGGGATCCTGGCCTTTCGTTCTCCGAGTGAGGGCTTTCTACTGGGCGGCGGAGCCGGCCCCAGCGAACACCACGTAGCCGACCTGCTCGGGCGTGTGGGCACGTTCCGGATCGTTGACCTGGTCTTCGTCGATCACCAGGTTGAACGAGGTCGCCGTCGCCATCGGCGTGCCGAAGGTGTAGGCCCATCCGCCGTTACCGCCGTCGACGCCGGCCATGGTGGCCAGGCCGACCGTGGGGGCCGACGCGAAGGCGGTGTTGAACGTGTAGGCGAAGGGCGGGTTGTTGGTGACGCCGCGGACCGAGTCGGCTCCGAGGGCAGCCTCGACCTCGACCCCGCCGAGGTTGCCGTGGGCCGCTTCGAAGACGATCACGCCGACCGTTTCATTGGCGCGGGCCACGGTCGGGTCTTCACAGACCGTCTTGCCGGCGGTCAGGGCCGAGGCCGACGGCGGGTTGGTGCGGACGTTGCCCTGGTTCCAGAACACCGACCATGCGCTGTCGTTCTCGCTCATCACCTGACCGATGACCACCGGCGAGGTGTAAGCCTGGCCGTAGCTCTGGGCCTGGCCGACCCAGCTGTTGTTCTCGTCGGTCACCGTAGAGTTGAAGGTGAACGCTTCGAAGGTCAAGCCGTCGACGGTCCACTGGCCCTCCTCCACGACGAGGTAGCTGACGTTGTCCGTCACCACGGAGCCTCCGGAGGGGTTCTGGAGACGCACGTCGAAGCTCGAACCGGTGACGTTCGAGATCCGCGTCACCACCGGCGTGGTGTTGTTGACGTATTGGATCGTCGCCACCACCACCGGGCTGGTGTAGGTGTTGCCGAGGTTCACCGTCACCGCGGTGCCGCCCACCGAAGCGTTGCCCCATTCGGCCACCGGCGTCGGGGTGCCGCCCCCGCCGCCGACGGCGAACACGAGGTCGTCGGCGTCGTCGTAGGTGCCTCCGCTGCAGGAGCTCTGGGAACCCTGGTAGCGGAAGTTGGCCCGGATCGCCTGCAGCGAGCCCGCGGGCAGGGTGTACTGGGCGGACAGGGTCTGGATGCCTCCCCCCGGGGGCACGATCGAGCCGATCAGGGTCCAGGACGGGCTGTTGGCGTCGGCGGCGTAGTAGAGGTCGAGGGTATCCGCGGCGCCCGTCGACCAGGCGTATACGGTGGCGTCGACCTGAACGGTGGCACCTTCGGTGAAGTCGGAACCGTCGAGGGTCGAAACCACGATCCGCTCGTTCGACTCGTCGCTCTGGTAGGTGCCGGCGGTGCCGTCTGTGCAGCCGTCGAGGGTGTTGGGCTGGTTCGATTCCGGCCCCAGGTTGGCACGGCCTTCGAGCAGGGTGCCGGAGTCGCAGGAACTGCCCGCGACGCCGCATGCCGGCGCGCCGAGGGCGCCGTCATAGACCGCGTTCTGCGGACCGTTGCTATTCGGATCGCTGACCGTCAGGTTGATCGAGGCCGACCCCGTCAGCGAGCCGGAGTCGGTGACCGAGGCGGTGATCGTGTGGGCCCCCAGGGACAGGGACGAGGTGGAGAACGAGCCGCCCGAGCCGATGTTGCCGTCGAGCGAAGAGCTCCAGGCCAGGCTCGAAGTCAGGTTGCCGTCCTCGGCGTCGGTGGCGGTTCCGGCGAAGGCCACCGACGTGGCGACGTCGACGGTGGAGCCGTCGGCCGGCGCGGTGATGGTCACCGCCGGCGCCGTGTTGCCGCCGTTGAAGTCGCTCGTCCGGCCGAAGAGCACGTAGCGCGAGCTACCGGCGCCGGTCGCGAAGTACGAGAAGCAGGAGCCCGCGTAGACTTCGTTGTTGGGGTGATAGGTGCGGGTCGACAGGTAGTCACCGGAGCGGTTCGAGCTCGGGCCGGTGGTGCCGGAAATGACCACCGTGTGCTCCAGCGGATTGAAGGTTGTGCTGTTCTCGGCGTCCGCCAGGAAGGCGGAACACTGCGGGAAGAAGGTGCCGCCGCCCCATAGCACGGTGCCGCCGAAGCCGCCGCTGGCGTTGGACGCCAGCGAGGGGTAGATCCAGGCGGCGTCATTCGACCAGATCAGTGGCTGATCGGTCACTGCCAGGTTGCTGCCCGCGTCGAGCACCACGCCCTGGGAGTAGGGGAAGGGGAAGCCGCCGCCGGCGTTCTGCTGCGGCGTCCAGAAGAAGGCGACCTGATTACCTGCGACGGCGCCGCCGAAGATACGTGAGTCGATGAAGCCGCAGAAGTCCCGGCCGTCGGGACCGGGGCAGACCCGGGTACCCGTCAGGAAGGCGTTGATGGTGCGGAGGACGCTGGTGGGCGCGGAGCTGGCCTGGGGCCACGACCACACGCGGATGCTGGTGGTGGTCTGGTGGTCGGCGAAGTACATGGTGTCGCCGGCGCCCTGGGTGGTGCGGAAGCTACCGAAGCTGGTCTCGGTGTGGTAATCCGCCGTGGTGCTCTGGCAGGTACCGATGTCGGCCAAGGGCAAGCGGGCGACGAAGGCGCCCACGAACGAACCCGGTCCCGACGGGAACACGTTCGACGTCACGAACAGGTGCTGGTCGCTGACCGACATGTCCGGGTAGTCCGGCCAGGTCGCCTGCGCGAAGCCGGCGTCCTGCGGGGTGAGGTCGTAGAAGCAGTCCCAGGTACCGTCCGCCCCCTGGTCGACGTTGACCCGCTGGGTGCCGTTGTCGGTGCTGCCGTCGGGGATCAGCTGATGCAGCCAGAAGACGGCGTTGGTGCCGTCGTCGTAGTGGGCCTGCTGATCGCAGCAGAACGTCTCTCCGGCCGGCTCGGGGAAGGGGCCGGTGTAGGGGTTGACGTAGGACCACGAGTTGCCGCCGTCGGTGGACGACGCGGCGTACCAGTTGGCGGTGTAGAACACATAGTCGTTGGTCGCCGCGACGCTGGGTTCGTTGACCGTGGACGAGAAGCCGCTGGGCGCCACCGACACCGGGTTCGTATTCGCCTCCAACAGCAGCGGATCCGTGAGGGAGTTCCGGGACGCCGCCCCCGAGGGGGCCTTCCAAGGACGAACGTCCTCGGCCTTCACCCCGACCGCGGGAAGGGGTTCGTGCCGGTGGGAGCGGTTCATCGTCGTGATCAGATGCTTCCACTTCGCCTCGATGATCTCGAGGGTCTTCGGGTCGACAATGGTCATCTCGCGGTTGTCCACGGGACCATCGCCGAAGCCCGGGTCGATCCGCACCTGGCGGTCGCGCCCGGGCTCGACGGCGTCTTCGAGGGTATCTGCCGGTTTCTCGGCGAAGGCGGGGGATCCGACGACCAGGATGGCCAGGGTGATTAGGCAACAGAAAAGGCAGCGAAATCTCGACACGAGAGCCTCCTTCTTGCCCCGAAGGGCAGTTGAGGACCGCGACTCCACGTGGATGATGGCGGTCCGTTGATGACCGCAACTGAAAACACCCTCGCCCGACTTGAACAGGTTGGCCATTCGACTGGCTCTGGGTGCGCTGATGAGCTGCGCTGCCCAAGAGGTGAGCAAGAAATGTGCCTGATTTTCTGCGCATCCTGTCTCCGGCTGTCCACGTCAGCCATCGGGTCGAAGAATCGTTTAGTCTGAGCTAGGAGCCTGGAGAAGCTGGTCCATTCTCAGAATTGAGAACGCATCGGAATCAGTTTTGAGAATCGACGGGGATCGCGGCGGTCCGCGCCGTCGTGGTGGCGCGTGTCCGCAATGATCGGAAGTTGTCGCCAGAGGAAGTAGAACCCACCTCGCAACGACACAAGGACGCGATCATGTTTCGACGACGACTTGCCCGGCGACTTGCCCGATCCCTTCGCCTCGACCTCCGTACACCCCTCGCCGGAGCTGCCCTGCTCGGCCTCCTGGCCGCGGCGGCCCCCGCGCAGGCCCAGAACTTCAGCTCGCCCTGGCAAGCCCCCAAGAACATTTGGAGCTTCGGCACGGCCGTCGCCGACGTCGACCTCGACGGGGACCTCGACGCCTACATCACCAGCATGGAGACCGGCGACACCATGTGGCTCAACGACGGCTCCGGGACTTTGACCCAGCTCTCCGGTACCTACAGCTTCGGCTACAACACGAAGCCCGCCTTCGCCCTGCTCGACGGCGACGCCTATCCAGACCTCCTGGTGCCCCAGCAACTCGGCGGGACGGCCCTCTACCTCGGCGACGGCACCGGCGCCATGACCTTCGTCTCCACCCTGGGGGGCTTCTCCAGTCGGTATCGGGTCGAGGTCGGCGACCTCGACGGCGATGGCGACCTCGACGCCATCTCCGCGGGCCATCCCTCCGGCGACGGGGCAGAGGTCTACCGCAACGAGGGCGGAGGTCTCTTCACCACCTCGCCGCAGGCCGTCGGCACCTTCGGCGCCGCCTACCGCCCGGCCCGGGCCCTCGCCGACCTCGATGGCGACGGCGACCTCGACGCCCTGTCGGCGAGGGAGATCTGGCGCAACCGCGGCGCCGGCAAGTTCCGCCTCAGCTCAGCCTTGGTGGGCACCACCAGCGCCTTCGACATCGCCCTTGGGGATCTCGACGGCGACGGCGATCTAGACGCCTTCCAGGCCAGCGGCGGCAACGACGGCCCGGCGGACCGGGTCTTCCTGCGGGACGGCTCCGCCTTCGTCGACTCGGGGCAGCTCCTCGGCGACGACTACTCCTACGAGGTGGAGCTCGCCGATGTCGACGGCGACGGGGACCTCGACGCCCTCGTCGGCACCGGCCCGGCGACCCCCAATCGCCTGTGGCTCAACGACGGCAACGCCCAGTTCACTGAGGCGACCCTGCCCCTCGGCGAGCACGGCGTCAACGACCTAGAGCTGGGGGATTTCGACGGTGACGGCGACCTCGATGCCCTGCAGGCCAGCATCTACCAGCCCGACCGGCTGTGGTGGAACGACGGCGCCGGGGTGTTCACCGACTCCGGTCAGCGTCTCGGATCGAGCTACGGCCTCTCCGTAGTGCTCGGCGACTTCGACGGGGACGGCCACCTCGACGCCGCCCTCGGCCACCCCGACGGGATGGTGCGTATCCTGGTGGGGGACGGCCAGGGCTCCTTCGACGACCAGGGTCAGCTCCTCGCCCAGGGCCGCAACAACAGTACCTACGCCGTGCTGGCGGAGGACTTCGACGGTGACGGCGACCTCGATCTGTTCACCGCCCAGAGCGGCGACGTGACCTATGGAAGCCGGGCTAACCGGCTGTGGACCAACGACGGCGCCGGCACCTTCACCGATTCCGGCCAGCTCCTCGGCAGCGGCTACACCTTCGTGGCGGTGGCCGGGGACGTCGACGGCGACGGAGATCTCGACATCGCGACCGCCGGCGACGAGGTGACGGTGTGGAGCAACGACGGCTTCGGCACCTTCACCGCCGC
Source organism: Acidobacteriota bacterium (assembly GCA_038748685.1). GTDB lineage: Bacteria > Acidobacteriota > Thermoanaerobaculia > Multivoradales > J023 > JAUIJL01. The sequence goes on from JBCDIS010000101.1 coordinate 16,069, forward strand.
GACCCTGCCGCCTACGGATTCGGTCCAGGAGGTGGACCTGGTGGACCTGGACGGCGACACCGACCTCGACCTGGTGCTGGGCAACATCGGCCCCCCGGGATCGGGGGCGCCGAACACCGTCTGGTGGAACGACGGCGCCGGCGGCTTCGTCGACTCCGGGCAGGCCCTCGGGGTCGAGCCGACCCTCTCCTTCGCCGTCGGCGACCTGGACGGCGACGGCGACCCGGATCTCTTCACCGGAAACTCCACCGCCGACGGGGTGTGGTGGAACGACGGCACCGGCGCCTTCGTCGATTCCGGGCAGTCCCTCGGCACCTGGGCCACCGCGGCGGTGCATCTGCTGGACGTCGACGGCGACGGGGACCTCGACGCCTGGGCCACCCAGGGTCTGTCCGGGAACCAGCCGAGCCAGGTGTGGATCAACGACGGCGCCGGCGTCTTCACCCTCGGCGCCTCCTACGGCCTGAACGAAGCCCGGGACAGCGCCGCCGGCGACATGGACGGCGACGGCCGCGTCGACGTGTTCGTGGTCAGCCCCGTCGGCGACCATCGCTCCTGGCTGCAGAAGTGAGGGCGAAGGCACGACCGCCGACGTCGGCCGGGCCGAGTCTGGACGTGGGCGGTTCCCTCAGGCCCCGTCCGCGGTGGCCAGGATCTGGTCCAGGGCCTCCATCAGCAGCGGGTTGAACTCGTCCGGCCGGGTCATGTGGGGGTAGTGTCCGACCCCCTCCATGATCGCGGCGTCGAAGTCGGCGTAGGCCCGGTTGCCTTCGACCTGGGTGGGGCTCGGGGCGGCCGCGTTGATGGCGCGGATCGGAACCCCCGCTCCCTGGAACCAGGCGGGCATGTCGAGGTTGGCGAAGTCCTGCATCAGGGCCGTACCCACCGCGGCGCGGGAGCCGTCGCAGCCGGACGAGCGAACCTTCTCGACGACGGCCTCGACCCCTTCCTCCGGAAACATCTGGTGGACGAAGTTGCTACAGGTACCGGTGAAATCGGCCTCGAAGGCGCGCATCATGCCTTCGATTTCCTCCCCTTCCCATTTGAAGTCGGCGTCGTGCAGGGTATCCACCGCGACGATCCCCTGGACCTGGCCAGGCAGGAGGGACGCGGCCCGCAGGGAGACCGGACCGCCCATGGAGTGGCCGACGAGGACCACGTCCCCGAGGTCCAAGGACTGGACCAGCGCCGCCACGTCGTCACCGAAGGCCTGGACGGTCCACGCCTCCCGCTCGGCGGAGGCGGCGCCGTGACCCGGTAGGTCCAGGGTGACCGTGCGGTAGCTGCCCTTGACGGCCGGGAGCTGGGCGTCCCAGAAGGTGCGGTCGCACATCCAGCAGTGCACGAAGACGAGGGTGACTTCGGCGTCGGCGTTTCCGCCGACGGTGTAGGGGAGTCGGTTGCCGTCCGCAGTGGTGAAGGCGTGGTCCCCCGGCGCCGGGCCGGTGGAGACGCTGGGTGCGGGCGCCGGTTCCTCCGCGGTGTCCTCCGAGGGAGGCGCGGAATCGCAGGCGGTCAGGCAGGCAAGGGAGACGGCTAGGCTCCAGGGCAGGAGCGAGGCAGGGGCGGGGCGTTTGGGGGAGAAAGTCCTGGATAGCATGGCGCCATTGTTTCATGGCGCCGCCCCCGCGGTCCCCGCCCGGCCTCCTGGATCAGCCGTCTCCGTACGGCAAGATGGCCAGGAGACGACCGCCGGGTTCGAGACGGTTGGACCGGAGCGCTACTTGCAGACGCAGCCGACGTCGTAGCAGCCGCCTAGCAAGCCGTAGCTCGGATCGTAGCCGCAGTCGGCGTCGATCGTGCAGGGGGCTCCCCAGCCGGGGCAGTAGGCGGGGGCAGGCGGCCGGCAGACGCCGGAGGTGCCGCGGTTATAGATGTTCCGGATCTCGTTTGCAGAAAGGACCCGCTTGTAGATCTGAAGCTCGTCGAGACTGCCGCGCCAGTAGTGGGTCGAGGTCAGGCTGCCGAAGTTGCCGATGATCAGGTCCGAGGAGTTGCTGAGGGTCCCTTGGACGATGGTCGGATTGGCGGTCAAGCGCTTGACCCCGTCGAAGTAGGTCGAGTGACCGGTGGAGCTGCTGCGGTCGACCGTGAAGGCGATGAGGTGCCATCGACCGTCGTCACTGTTCACGGAGGTGGGGCCGGTGGATATCTGATCGAAGCCGTCCTGTAGGAAGGTGGACGGCCACCAGCCGACGTGGATGGAGTAGCCATAGCCCCACACCGGCCCCGGAGCCATCTTGTCGAGCAGGATACCGCCGTCGTTGGGGCGGACCAGCGTCCACATGACGATCGAGAAGTCACCGGTGCCAAAGTCGATATCGCTGCTGTCGGGGACCCGCAGGTAGTCGTTGGATCCGTCGAAGAAGGCCGCGTTCCCGACCTTGCCGGGCACGGTCGAGATGCCTCCGTGCTTGTAGGCATATTTGCCGTTGATGAGATCTGAGAAGGCCGTCGACGAGTCCTCTTCGAAGGTCCAGAAAGCCACCATACCCGAGGGCATCGGAAGGCAGGGCGGAGGCTGGCAAGTACCGCAGTCGGCGGCGCAGGATTGGCAGGTCTCGAACGGCGGCTCGCAGAGGCCGTTGCCGCACTCGAAACAGATCGACTGGTTACCGAACGGGGAGTCGTCGCAGATCGGGATCGATTCCACCGGAGCCGGGGCGAGCAGGCCGAGGAGGATCGGGATGAAGGCGAGAGCGAGGGGGCGCATGGGGTCTCCTTGGGTTGAGAGATGGACCCCGGGGCCAAGGCGGGAGCTCTTCGTTGGACGCCGGGACGCGGCTGTCGACGGAAGTCGGCCGATGGGCCGGGTCGTCGTGGGAGCGGTCCGCCGCGGGCGTCGATTCGAAGCAAGAATCCTGGCCGCCGTAGGCCCGTGGGGTGAGAGAGACCAGGAGTATAGCTAATGCGGGTAAGTGTCTCGCCCTGAGCAGCCTGGTCAGCCGGCCCTGCCCTCACACCTCGCTCGGGCGGGGAGATCCTCAATGGACCGTGGGGCGAACCGTCGCGCGCTGAGGCGGGCTCGTCCGCATCCTGGATCGAAAAGGACCGGTCGGTAGATCCGCCGAACCGGCGTTGTCGAACAGAGTAGTGCCTCTTTCAACAATACGACCCCATGGAGATCATGCCCGTGGAGACCCTTGAAGCCATCTATCAGCGTCGCGCCGTCAAGGCCTTCGACCCCGACCACCGCCTGACCCGGGAGGAGGAGCAGAAACTGCTCGAGGCCACGATCCAGTCCCCGACCAGCTTCAATATTCAGCACTGGCGTTTGTTGATCCTGCGGGATCCGGAGCTGCGGGCCCGGCTGCGGAGCGAATTCGGCAACGATCAGGCCCAGATCACCGACGCCTCCTTGCTCATCCTCTTCACCGCCGACGTGAAAGCCTGGCGAAAAAGCCCGGAACGCTACTGGAAGAACGCGCCGGACGAAGTGGCGCAGCTGCTGGTGGGTTGGATGGGCCCCTTCCATGAAGGGCGTGACTGGCTGCAGCGGGACGAGGCCCAGCGTTCCATCGGTATGGCGATGCAGACCCTGATGCTCGCAGCCCAGGGCCTCGGCTACCAGTCCTGCCCGATGATCGGCTTCGAAATCGAGAAGGTCGCCGAGCTGGTCCGCCTGCCGGAGGATTACGTCATGGGTCCCCTGGTGGCCGTCGGCAAAGGCACCTCGGAGCCCTGGCCCAAGCCCGGTCAGCTGCCGCTGTCCGAGGTCGTGGTCGAGAATTCCTTCTGAATCGAGGCGCCCTGGGGGCAGATCCGGAATCCCGTCGTCGACGTTGATGTTGACGTCGACGGCCTAACCCGGGCGGTCCTCGAAGAGGCAGAGGCCGGCGCCAGGTCTAGGGACGTGGCGCCGGCCGCAGGGTCAGGGGGCGACGGCGAAGATCAGGTCGTCGGCGTCGTCGTAGTTGCCGCCGGAGCAGGAGCTGGCGCTGCCCTGGTAGCGGAAGTTGCCGCGGATCGCCTGGAGGGAGCCCGCGGGCAGGGTGTAGGTGGTGCTCAGGGTCTGGGCACCACCGGCGCTCGGCGACAGGGTCGCGATGAACGTCCAGCTCGGGCTGTTGGCGTCGGCGGCGTAGTAGAGGTCGAGGCTGTCCTCCGAGCCTGTGGACCATGCCCACACCGTCGCTTCGACGGTGACCGTCTTGCCGGCGGCGAAGGCGCCGCCGTCGTTGGTGGACACCTTCAGGGCGTCGATGGACTCGTCGACGTGGTAGGTGCCGGAGGTTCCGTCGCCGCAGGCGTCTGCGATGGTGTTGGGCTGGTTGGGCTCGGGGCCCTTGGTGCCGCGGCCGTCGAGGAGCGCGGCGGAGTCACAGGACTTGCCGACGGTGCCGCATTTGGGCGCCTGGAGGGCGCCGTCGAAGGTGGCGGTCTGGTCGGTGACCGTCGGCTGGGTGACGGTCACCGCCACGGTCGTCGAGGCGGAGAGGCCGCCTGAATCGGTGACCGACGCGGTGATGGTGTGGCTACCCACCGACAGGGCCGAGGTGGCCACCGACGCCCCGGTACCGAGGGCGCCGTCGATGGAGGAGCTCCACGAGAGACTGGCGGAGAGGTCGCCGTCCTCGGCGTCGCCGGCGGAGCCGGTGAAGGTCACCGAGGCGCCCTGCTCGAAGGACGCGCCGTTCGCCGGGGCGCTGATGGACGCGCTCGGCGCGGTGTTGGGGCTGGCGCCGCCGACCGCGAAGACGAGGTCGTCGGTGTCGTCCCAGTTGCCGGTGCCGCAGGAGCTGGCGCTGCCCTGGTAGCGGAAGTTGGCCCGCACCGCCTGCAGCGAACCCGAAGGCAGGGTGTAGGTGGTGCTCAGGACCTGCTCGCCGGCGGCGGTCGGGTTCAGGGTGGCGATGAACGTCCAGCTCGGGTTGTCCGCGTCTGCGGCGTAGTAGAGGTCGAGGCTGTCCGACCCGAAGGACGAGAAGGCCCAGACGGTGGCGTCGATCCTCACCGTCTTGCCGGCTGCGAAATCACCGCCGTCGAGGGTCGAAACCACGATCCGGTCGTTGGACTCGTCATCGTGGAAGGTCCCGGAATTGCCGTCGGTGCAGGCGTCGAGGGTGTTGGGCTGGTTGGGCTCCGGTCCCTTGGTGGCGCGGCCGACGAGGAGGGTGGTGGAGTCGCAGGAGGTTCCCGCGACGGCGCACTTCGGCGCGCCGAGGGCCCCGTCGTAGACCGCGGTTTGGGGACCGTTGCTGTTCGGATCGTCGATGGTGATCGAGACCGTGGCCGTCCCCGTGGCGCCGCCGCTGTCGGTGACCGACGCGGTGACGGTGTGGTTGCCGGCGCTGAGACCCGCGGTGGCGACCGACGCGCCGGTGCCGAGGGCGCCGTCGATGGAGGAGCTCCACGCGAGGTTGGCGGAGAGGTTGCCGTCCTCGGTGTCGTTGGCGCTGCCGCTGAAGGTCACCGAAGTGCCGAGGTCGAAGGTGGACCCGCCTGCGGGGGCGGAGATCGTCACCACCGGAGCGTCGTTGCCGCCGGCGGGATCGGCGCCGTCGACGAAGAGGGCGCCGGTGTTGGCCGGATCGAGGAAGGCCTGCATGCCGCGGCCGTAGCCCACCGACATCTTGCCGTAGCAGTCGTCGCCGTTCTGGTTCGAGCAGCTGGCGCTGCCGCCGGAAAGGTAGCCGATCAGCCGCTGGGTATCGCTGGAGAAAAGGGCCGAGCCGGACGATCCCCGCTCGGTGGTGCCCTGGTTCCACACCACTTCCCAGTGGGTGTTCGACTGGCCGCCGCCGGTGCCGATGCAGTTGGACACGGTGATGGGGGGATCGGTGTCGAAGGAGATGGCCTTCTCGTCGACGCCGGGGTGGTGAATCCCCACGGTCCCCGAAGGCACGACTCCGGCCCGGGCGTCCCAACCGGAGTAGTAGACGTTGTAGGCGGCGTCCGGCACGCTGGAGAGCTCCAGCAGGCTCATGTCGTTCGGGCCGTCCTCGGCGCGGAAGATGGTGCCAGAGGTGCTCTGGTTGCGCAGGCCGCCGCTCAGGTCACCGCAGTTGGCGGACTCGTAGTTCCAGTAGACCACCACGGAGGCGGCGTTGCCGCTCCCGATGTTGCAGTGAGCGGCGGTGACGAAGTAGGGCGTGAAGTCGCCGCTAGTGTTGTTCACCAGGGTGCCGGTGCACTGGTCGGCGCCGTTCAGGGTGTAGGCGCCGACGCTGCGGATCTGGTCCCGCCAGCCGTCCCCCTCGGGGCAGACCACGTCAATGTTGCAGGAGCCCTGGCGCAGGAAGACCTCAGGGGATTGGTGGAAGAAGTCCATGAAGCCGCGGCCCACCCGGCTCAGCACCAGGTCCGGCTTGGCGGCGCCGAAGGGCACGAAGAGCTCGATCATGGCGGCGCCGCCGGGCACGACGGGGGTCCAAAGCTGGCCGTCGGTGGGGTGGCGGTGGGTGTAGGGGCCGAGGTAGTAGCCGTCCTGCACCAGGCTGACCACGTGCAGGGTCGCGCCGACGGGGAGGTCGAAGGTGCCGAAGCCAAAGTTGAGGTCGGTGGAGCCCGGCGCGTCGATCCGCAGTCTCCAGAGGTGACCCTCCGAAAGCGTGGCCCAGGTGCCGGCGTTGGTGGGGGTGACCTCGAGGTCGGCGGGCTCGGCGATGCGCAGGGGCTCGGTGCGGGCGGAGAGGTGCCGTTCCACCGACCGCTCCCGCAGCGCCTCGGCGTCAATAGCCTCCAATTCGAGGGACCCGACGTCCGCCGCGGCGTCCTCGGTGAGCGAGAAGCTGCGGGGTTGCTCGCCTTGGAAGGCGAAGGCCGATCCGCACAGCAGCGCGATCGACAGGTACAGAACGAAAACCTTGAGCTTAGACATGACGTCCTCCAATGGAACCGGTTTCAGGGGTCCGAGTCCCCGATCCGGGTCGATCCATGGTTACGGAGAACGCCCAAGGGCCGGAGGGGCCAACTCGACAGGGCGATGCCGACGTACGGATGGAACCGGGAGGGGGGGCTCGGGTTCTCCTGGGCCCACAGCAAGGCGAGTGCCAATCGAGGGCGCTGGCCCCTTCGACGACGACGTCGGTTGGCCGCGGTTCCATGCTCGGGGTTAAGTCGCCTGTTGTGAAAGGTTGCGGAAACGCCGGAGCCAGGGAATTGTCATCCCTCCCTTCCGTGCATCGACCGGAGGCCGCCCCGAGGGCTTCTCTTGGAGCGGGCATTCTCAACTTTGGTGGGGACCGTTCTCAGCGACGAGACGCGGAGGAGGCGTCGATGCTCTGGATTCCTCGCTATGCCTAGGGAGGGACATCTCCAGATGGGTACGAGAGCGCGGTCAGCTCGCCCGTTTGGCCACGCTGCGCCCAGGGAATCTGGCAGCCATGATCTTCCCGAGTCTCTGGCGTGATGCGTCGCCTGCGTCCCCCAGGATGCTCCTGGCGAGGCAAGCCACGTAGACCTCCTCGGGATTGCCGACCGCGAAGCGGTTCGCGGTCATGTGCAACTGGCTGAAGGCCGAAGCATCCGGCAGAGAGTGGTCTTCGGCGAGCTCTTCCCGGAACCGGCGACCGGCGATGAAGAGGTTGCCAGAGTCCTCCGCCGAACCGACGTTTTGTGAAAGTGAGCCCTCGGCGCTGTCGAGTCGCCCGCTGAGTAGGTGCGCCAAGACCTCCCCTTGCGACCCTGCTACGTGCCTCGCCTTCTCGACCATGGTTGGGTAGGAGTCGCCCCACCAGGCTTCTGCGTAGCCGAGGAGCGCCGAAGCGTGCTCGACGTTGTTGGCTAGGCCGAGGGCTTGGTCGAGCAGGGCGCTGAGCAAGTCGGTGTAGCGTCGGGCCCTGGACGCCTGCGCGAACTGACCGTGGTGCCGGAGGGCCCGTCGGCTCGACGCGGCGAATAGCGTCAGGTGGGCGTCGAGCCCCTCGGCTCCACCGTACCTTTCCACCTCCGGGAGGAAGGGCGCCGGCCGAAGGTGGTTGTCGGGGTAGAGGGTCGTATCCGATTCGTTCGGATCGCCGGCGCAAAGCCGTTCGGTGATCTGAAGCGCGACCGTCGAGTCGAGCGCCTGCTCAGACGGGGTCGTGGACAGGAACTCCCCAAGCGATGTCTCGACGCGGTCGTCCAAGGCCGAGGGTGGGCCGGAGCACTCCAAGCGTAGGCGAACATGGGGTCCACCGAGTCCATAGAGAACAAAGAACCAACGGCCGACGAGATTGCGGTCCTTCAGGTCCGCAATCAGAGGCTGTATCCCGTCGTTGAGGAGTCGCCGCCGATCCTCGTGGTAGTAAACGTGGAATGCTTTCCAAGCGGATAGCGGTTTCATGGATGAACGAGACTCCGGAGCTCGTGTTCGATGGAAGTTCTCACGTCTCCGCCGCGGCGTGTCCCAGGTGGGCCTCGAGCAGGCGGCGGATCAGGGGCTCGCTTTCCCGAGGCTGGATTCTCGGCCATGGCGAGAGCTGAGGGGACCCAGAGGCGGCCAGGCACCGCGCGCTTTGGAGGAGAAGGCGCCCGAGGTAGACCTCGTTGGTGTGGGTGAGGCCCAGCCGATTGGCGGTCGTGTGCAACTGCCATTCAAAGAGCTGGCGTTTCTGGTCCGAAGGGATATTGCGGACTCTCTCGGAGAAGCTGCGGCCAGCGACAAACGCTGCCGGAACGTCTTCCACCCCGACGTCGTCCAAAGCGTGGATCTGAGAGAACTCGGTTCGCCACATCTCCGAAAGCGTGTCTCGCTGACGTTCGAAAACCGAATCTGCATGTTCGAAGACTTCGGTCAGCGGCGATAGCCCCCACCACCTCTCGACGTAGGCGAGTCCCTGAAGCCATTCCTCGGAGGAGCGCGCGAGTCCAATGGCGAGGTCGGCCAGGATTCGGAAGGCGTTGGGCAAGCGCTGAGCCCAGGGTTTGTCGCGACTCGATTCGAGGTGGCGAAGCGCCAGGATCGAAGTCACAGTAAAGACATCGGCCGACGCAGAAAAGTACTCTGGACCGCCGTAGCGCTCCACGGGGGGGGCGAACGGAGAGCTGACACAGAACGCGTCGGTGAGCTCGTCGGCGGCAGTAATCGGGCGCAACGGCGTTGGCGCGTCGTCAGATTCAGCCACCGCTAGGCGTTGGTCACGGAACGCTCTGGAGAATCCGAGCACCGTCCGCCTTGCATCCTCAGGCTCCGCATGTTCCGTCAGGAGCAGCCGAAGACGGACGTGGGAGCCCCCCAGGGAACCCCGTACGAAAAAGAAACGTTCGGCGATGGAGTCCTGCCAGAGCGCCTTAAGTAGGGGTTGTACGCATTCGACGAGGAGCCGATCGCGGTGGCAGGTGTGATGGAAATGGAAGGCGCACCATCGGTCGGGGGACCCGTCTCCGTTCTGGCCAGCGCGAGCGGCATCGCCTAGGTCCGGACCTGTGCCGCTCGTCCAGCCTCCCGCGATGTCGGCCATCAACGCGTCTAGGGACTCCCTACTACCGGGCGAATGCGCCATTGGTGGTTCTCAGTGGTACGGGACGACGACGTTGGGGACGATCTCGACACTTCGGATCGCCGATTCATAGCCGTTGACACGGGCTTCCCGGTTGAGCAGCAGTTCGAGGGCGTGCCGCTCCTCAGCGTTTTCGGCGATGATCGATTGGTGGAATCGGTCAATGTCGGTAAACCGAACCGCCTGGTCTCCCACCACGCACAGCGGGTGGTCACTTCGCACCATGCGGCGACCTAGCTCCACGTGCCTATGCAACTCGTTCCAACGCCGGGCGTAGCGTGCGATACGGGCTTCATGGAGGCGCAACTCACAGCATGCGCTTGCCAACACGACGAGAAAAGGTGCCTCCTCGATCGCGGATTCTATGGCGGATACGGTGGCCTTGAGGGTCTGGCTCGCGGCCTCGAAATCCTTCACCAAGTAGTAATAGAAAGCCAGGGTGCTCAAGTACCAGCGGCGGAGCACGAGGGATACGGCTTCGGAGTGGCTTTCCGAAACCCGATCCACACCCTCGCAGCACTCCTGTAGCAGGTGATAACCCTTCGAAATCTCTTGATCGCGCATCAAGTTCAGGGCGTCGTCGAGGTGCTGGCCGAGGGTCATGGACGCAGAGCTACTGTACTCTTGGAACCACTCGCTGCCGGCCCGGCTGACGCGGGAAATAAAGTAATACCAACGCAAGACCTCGGTGGAAGGCATGGGGATTCCTCCAGATGGGTCGGCGGTCATTGAACGTCCGCCGACCCATCTGCGGTGGGCCCTCAAACGGCCCCCCGCAGGGTGAGATCGATCCGATCGCCCCGATGGCGTCCAGCTGCGGAGCCCC